>NZ_JBHFII010000017.1:50001-107379 GCF_057334215.1 Achromobacter maghribensis
GTGGGCGCCCGGCGGCAGGCCGAGCAGCGCGTCGCGCACCGCCCCGCCGACGATATAAGCCTGCAAGCCGTCGGTGGCCGGGTCTTGCGTCATGGAATCGATGTGCTCTCGGCGCCCAGCGGCACGATGCTGCCCAGACGTTCCTTCAGGGACTGCGACTGACCGCTGAACATGGCCGCGTAATAAACCGCGTTGGACATCACGTTCTTCACGTAGGTGCGCGTTTCATTGAAGGGAATGGTCTCGGCAAAGATGGCGCCTTCGACGGGATGCGTGAACGTCGAACGCCAGTTGTGCGGCCGCCGCGGTCCGGCGTTGTAGCCCGCGCTGGCCAGCATCTGAGACCCGTTCAGGTCGCGCAGCACCATGTTGAGGTAGTTGGTGCCCAGCACGGTGTTGGTGTCGAAGTCGTTCACGCTGGACGGCGTGAAATCGGTCATGCCGATCTTGCCGGCGACCCATTTGGCGGTGGCCGGCATCAGTTGCATCAGGCCGGAGGCGCCCACGTGCGAACGCGCGTCCATGATGAAGCGCGATTCCTGGCGGATCAGACCATAGACCCAGGCCGGGTCCAGCGCGATGGCGTTGGCCTTGGCGGTGACGCGGCCTTCGAACGGCGCGATGAAGCGCTGGCTGAAATCGAATTCCTTTTCCGTGCGGTCGGACGTGTTGACCACGCGGTCGTAGATGTTCTCGGCGCGGGCCAGTTCGGCGGCGGCGATCAGTTGGCGGTCGGTCATGCCGCGCAACGTGAAGTTCCATTCGGGCACGGCTTCGCCACGCCAGCCCAGGCGGAACAGTTGCACGGCTCGTTGCAGGCCGGGATTGGCGCGGGCCTCGGCGATTTCGCGGTCGCTGACGGGCGCGGGACGCGGCGGCACATCGATGCGGCGGCCCAGTTCCTCGGCGGACAACTGGCCGTAGAAATCGAAGCGGTCGGCGATGCTGGCGTACAGGGCGTTGGCTTGCTCCTTGCGGCCGGTTGCGGCCAGGCCGCGCGCTTTCCAGTACACCCATGACGGATCGTTGCGCTGCGAAGCAGGCATATCGTCGATGGATTCGATCACCCACTTCCAGTCGATCTTCGCTTGGCGCAGTGCCGCGCGCACCTTCCAGCCGGCGTTGTATTCCGTCATGCGGATGTGGCCGGCTTCGTGATACCAGTCGTCGGCGCGGCTATCCAGCTTCAAGGCCGCCATCAACGCGTACTGGCCCCGCACCCAGGCCAGGTTTGGCTTGGACATGGACTTGGCCCATTCGCGGCGCAGATAGGAATCGGCCACGCTGACGTCCGAACGCGCCAGGCGAGCCAACGCGATGGTCACGAGCTCTTTCTCGTTGCGGCCCACCGGCATGCGGTCTTGCCGGGTCAGCCACTTCATCGGGTCCTTCATCAGGACGTCGTAGGTTTTCAGGTCGCGCGGCTCGAACATGTATTGGACGAGCTTGCGCGCATCCGTCGTCTTGTCGGCTTCGATGGCGTCGCGCAGTTGCGGCTCAAGTTGTTCCCAGCCAAGGATGCCGTCGGCCACCAGCTGGTCGTACAGCGCCCAACAGGCGCTGCCCGGCGCGAACACCGCCGTGGCCTGCGCCGCGGTGGCGCGCTGGCCGGTCATGTGCTTGGCGTCCAGGATGGCGCATTCGATCTGGGCGTTGCTGTTCTTCACGGGCGCCAGTTTGCGCACGGTTTCGAAGTCGCCGCTGCGGGCCGCGGCCAGCAGCCAGTCGCCACGCAGGCGATCGGCCAGATAGGCGTCGCTGTTGCTGCTGATGAAGCGTTGCAGATCGGCCGTGGGACGGCCACCGGCGGGCGGGGTCCAGAGTTGATAGCGCAGCAGCCAATACTCCGGGTACATGCCCAGCGGGTCGGACTTGGCCTGGGGTACCAGCATGCCCAGCACGGACCACTGCTTGCGGTTCATGGCTTCACGTGCGGCCACCACGGCGGCCAAGGCTGGCGTGTCGGCGGTGGGCGGCAGGCCGGCCAGCACGGCGGGCGGCACCGAGATGACCGGTTGGGCCGCCTGGACGGTGGGTTGCGGCTGCGGATTGACGGAGGCGCTGCGCTGCTGCGCATCGACCGGGGCACAAGCGGCGGTGAACAAGGCCAGCAGCGGCAGCCAGCGGCGCAGGCCGGAACGGGGGTCCGGCGCGACGGCGCCGCGCGGGGATTTCCCGCCAGTTTTCTGATACCGTCGGGCTTGCAGAATCTGTGTCATGCCGTGTCCCTGATTTGCCGTCATACAGCGACCCTGCACGCCGGCATGCCGACTACGCGTGTGCCAGATGTCCGCGTGCCCGATTTCCGCATGCCCGATTCCAGCATGTTCGCCTTCATTGTCCACCCCCATCACAGCCACTGCATGACTACGCAAAATACTCCAGAGGATACCGCAGTCCAGCACCGCACGCGATTGCGGAAACTGCGTGCCGAAATGCCCGAAGACCAGCGCAGCCGGGGTGGTCTGCTGATGCGCGCGCGCCTGTTCACGTGGCTGAACGTGGCGCGCGACGAAGCGGCCCGCGCCGGCCGTCCGGCCCCCGCCACCGTGGCCGCGTTCTGGCCCATGGCCGACGAACCCGACCTGCGCCCGCTGCTGTCGCAATGGGTGGAAAACGGGGTCGCCGTGGCGCTGCCGGTGGTGCGCGAGCGCAACGCCCCCCTTGCCTTCCTGCCCTGGACACCCGACGCTGAGCTGCGCGCCGGCCCCTACGGCATCCAGGAACCGGTGGCGGGCGCCGAGGTGCTGCCCGACGTCGTCCTGGTACCGACGCTCGGTTACACGGAACAGGGCGATCGCCTGGGTTATGGCGGCGGCTACTACGACCGCACCTTGGCGGCGCTGCGCCAACGCGGCCATCCGTTCATCACGATCGGCATCGCCTGGAGCTGCGGCGAGCTGGACGCCGACTACGCCCCCGCCGCGCACGACTTTCCGCTGGACGCCGTGCTGACGCAGGACGGCTGGGTGCCGCATGCGCCGCTGGAACAAGGCGACGCCAGCGGCACGACGCTGCACACGTACCGGATGAACTGACGCACCAGAGCGGCCCGGCAGCGCGCACCAATGCGGTGCATGCCGCGCCGCGGGCACCTTACCCGCGACGGGGGATGGTGTTTCGGCGCCCTTGGGAGGATATTGTGCCCAAGGCGGCCGCTTGCCCGAAAAGCTGGCACGGGGGTTGCTTATTCATTTAGACCGGCCACGCATCGGCCGGGTAATGACCGTGTGCGAGGCTGCCGCCTGCCGGCAGGCCGTAGCACCCAGCATCGGAGGAGCCATGAAGGACAGATCATCCCGTCCAGCCGCTTTTGACGAAATGCGCGACAGCGCCGGCGGCATACGCTCCCAATACCAGGCCTTCGAGCGCTGGCACCAAGAGCAATCGGCCGAAGCCATGGCCGTGCGACGGCTCGAGGCAGACCTGAGTTTCCGCCGCGTCGGCATCACCTTTTCGGTTGCCGGCGACGCCGCCGGCACCGAACGCCTGATCCCGTTCGACCTGATCCCCCGGATCATCCCCGCCGACGAATGGCGCCACCTGGAGGCCGGTCTGAAGCAGCGCGTGCGCGCGCTGAACATGTTCATCCACGACATCTACCATGGCCACGACATCGTGCGCGCCGGCATCGTGCCGGCCGAACAGGTGTTTCTGAACGCCCAGTACCGCCCCGAAATGCAGGACGTGGATGTGGCGGAAGACATCTACTGCCACATCGCCGGCGTGGACATCGTGCGCGCGGGCGCGGGCGAGTTCTACGTGCTGGAAGACAACCTGCGCGTGCCCTCCGGCGTGTCGTACATGCTTGAGAACCGCAAGATGTCGATGCGGCTGATGCCGGACGCATTCAGCCGCATCAAGGTCGAGCCGGTGGCGCACTATCCCGATCTGCTGCTGGACAACCTGCGGGAAGTCGCGCCACACGGCGGCGACGACCCCACCGTGGTGGTACTGACGCCCGGCATGTATAACTCGGCCTACTTCGAACACGCCTTCCTGGCCCAGCAGATGGGGGTGGAACTGGTGGAAGGCCAGGACCTGTTCGTGGAACAGAACACCGTCTACATGCGCACCACGCAGGGCCCGCGCAAGGTAGACGTGATCTACCGCCGGCTGGACGACGACTTCCTGGACCCCTTGTCGTTCCGCGCCGATTCGGCGCTGGGCGTGCCCGGCCTGCTGTCGGTGTACCGCGCCGGCCGCGTCACGCTCGCCAACGCCATCGGCACCGGCATTGCCGACGACAAGTCCACGTATCTGTACGTGCCGGACATGATCCGGTTCTATCTCAGCGAAGAGCCCATTCTGTCGAACGTTCCCACCTGGCGTTGCGGCCGGCCGGACGAGCTGTCCCATGTGCTGGCGAACATGCACGACCTGGTGGTGAAGGAGGTGCACGGCGCAGGCGGCTACGGCATGCTGGTGGGCCCATCGTCCACCCACGCCGAAATCGACGCGTTCAAGGACCGCGTGCGCGCCAACCCCGCCAACTACATCGCACAACCAACGCTGGCGCTATCCACCATCCCCACTTATGTGGAATCGGGCGTGGCGCCGCGGCATGTCGACCTGCGCCCCTACGTGCTGTGCGGCAAGGACATCCGCACCGTCCCCGGCGGCCTGTGCCGCGTGGCGTTGACCGAAGGCTCGCTGGTCGTCAACAGCAGCCAGGGCGGCGGCACCAAAGACACCTGGGTTCTGGAGGACTGACCATGCTGAGCCGAACCGCCGACAACCTGTTCTGGATGTGCCGCTATATCGAACGCGCCGAGAACACGGCCCGCATGCTGGACGTGAACCTGCAGATGTCGCTGCTGCCGCAAGACCCGCAGACGCGCGAGGGTTCGTGGCTGGGCGTCCTGCGCATTTCCGAACTGCAGGGTCTGTACCAGAGCAAGTACGCCGCCATCTCGCCCCATGACGTGTTGCAGTACATGGTGCGCGACCCCGAAAACCCATCGTCCATCTATTCGTGCATGCGGGCCGCGCGTGAAAACGCGCGCGCGGTGCGCGGCAGCCTGACGACCGAAGTCTGGGAAACCTACAACACCACCTGGCTTGAACTGCTGAAGCACCTGCACACCGGCTTGCTGGAGCGGAATCCGGGCGAGTTCTTCGAATGGGTGAAGTTCCGCTCGCACCTGGCGCGCGGCGTCACCATCGGCACCATGCTGGAGGACGAAGCGCTGTACTTCCTGCGTATCGGCATGCATCTGGAACGGGCCGATAACACCGCGCGGATGCTGGACGTGAAGTTCCACGAACGGGGCGGCAACGGCGCGCAGGGCGCGTCCCAGAACGGATCGCAAAGTGGGTCCCAGGAAATTCGCACCGAGCCCACTGGCACCGCCGCACTGCAAAGCGAGTTCTACCGATGGTCCGCGCTGCTGAGCTCGGTGTCCGGGCTGGAGATTTATCGAAAGGTGTACCGCGACGTGATCACGCCCGACCGCGTCGCCGAACTGCTGATCCTGCACGGCGACATGCCGCGCTCGCTGCTGGCGTCGATGCGGGCGGTGGCCGACGATCTGGCACGCGTCTCCAACCAGCGCTCGACCGAAACCGAACGCCGCGCCGGCATGCTGTGCGCCGAGCTGCAGTACGGCCGCGTCGAAGACATCCTGGATAGCGGGCTGCACCAGTACCTGGATCACTTCCTGGACCGCATCAACGACCTGGGCAACCGGATCAGCCAGGATTTCCTGGTCCCGCTGTCGGCATAACTCGGAGACAGCCATGAAACAGTTCATCACCCACGTCACCCACTACCGATACACCGCTCCGGTCACCTACAGTATCCAGACCCTGCGCCTGACGCCCCGCGACGACGAGCACCAGCGCGTGCTGCGCTGGCACATCGAAGCGCCCGGCGCGCTGGAAAAGCAGGTGGACGCCTACGGCAACATTACCCACACGCTGACCCTGAACCACGCCCATACCGACATCGAACTGCGCGTGGTGGGGCAGGTGCAGGTGGCGCCGCTGGTACGCGGCGTACTGGGCGGCGAAGACAGCCGCCTGCCCGTGCACGCCTATTGCGTTCAGACGCCACTGACGCAGGCCGACGACACGATCATGGCCTTCGTGCGCGAAGTGTTGCCCGACGGCCTTGGCACGCCGGACGACATCCTGGCGCTGGCCAACGCCATCAGCGACCGGGTGGCCTATGAACCCGGCACCACCGACGTCACCACGGCAGCCAATCAGGTGCTGGCCATGGGACACGGCGTCTGCCAGGACCATGCCCACCTGTTTCTGGCCTGCGTACGCGGCCTGGGCGTGCCCGCGCGCTACGTCAGCGGCTACGTGTACACAACGTCGGAACACTCGGCCAGCCATGCCTGGGCCGACGTGTGGCTGGCCGACATCGGCTGGACCAGCGTCGACATCACCAACCGCCAGTTCGCCTCGGACAGCCACTGCCGCCTGGCCGTGGCGCGCGACTACGATTCGGCGTCACCGATTCGCGGCGTGCGCAGCGGCGGCGGCGAGGAATCCATGGAGATCAGCGTGCAGGTCCAGACTTCCGGGCAGCAGTAACCCCCGGAGCCGCGCCGCAATACAATGCGGCGTGGTTTTTCCAAATTTCCGATCATGACCTACTGCGTAGCAGCCCGCCTCGACGCCGGCTTGGTTTTCCTGTCCGACTCCCGCACCAATGCCGGCGTGGACCAGATCAGCGTCTTCCGCAAAATGACCGTCTTCGAGCGCCCGGGCGAGCGCGTCATGGTCCTGATGACCTCCGGCAACCTGGCAGTCAGCCAGGCGGTGCTGCATGCCCTGACTCGGCAACACGACGACGGCGGCGACACCATATGGAACGCGGCCGACCTGTTCGAGGCCACCCGCTGCGTCGGCGCGGCCGTGCGCGAAGTCTATCAGCGCGAAGCACCGGCCCTGCACGAGCAGGGCGTGGACTTCAATGTCAGCATCATTTTCGGGGGACAGATTGGCGCGGAGCGCTGCCGGCTGTTCCAGATCTATTCCGCGGGCAACTTCATCGAGGCCGGCCAGGAGTGCCCGTACTTCCAGATCGGCGAAGCCAAATACGGCAAGCCCATCCTGGACCGTGTGCTGCGCCCCGACACCTCGCTGGACGAGGCCGCCAAGTGCGCGCTGATCTCGATGGACTCCACGCTGCGCTCGAACATTTCCGTCGGCCTGCCGCTGGACCTGCTGGTCTACGACACGAACGCGCTGCGCGTCACGCACTTCGCCAGCATCGACGAGCACAACCAGTACTTCCGCATGATCCGCAGCACCTGGGGCGAACGCCTGCGCCAGGTTTTCGCCGAGATCCCGGACCCGCTGTGGACCAACCCGGACGACCCCGGCTCACTGGTGCCGCCCAGCCGCGTCCATCAGCCGCTGCGGCTTGAGCCCGCGAACGCGCCGCAGCCCAGCTACCCCACACCGCAGGTGCTGGCGGAAGACCCGGGCAAGGACCAGGCGAGTTAAGGCCCGCTTTTTCGTACCTGGGTTGCGCAGTACCGCGTAAACCCGCCTTTCCCGCAGCCGAAGCCCGGCTTGTGAAACGGCAAATTCTCATCCTTGGCCTGGCACGCGACACTGGTGCCGGCCCGCGCTGCGTTCGTGGGCTCGAGACAACCACAAGGAGCGAGACATGCCCCCCATTTTCAAGCGCGCGGCGACGCGTGCCGCCTGGCCCCTGCTGGCCCTGTCCTGCTTTGCCTGGGGTTCCGCCAGCGCGCAAGGCGCATATCCGAACCATCCCATTTCGCTCGTCGTGCCGTTCGCGGCAGGCGGTCCCACGGACGTGGTGGCGCGCAGCCTGGGCGCCTCCATGGCCAAGACGCTGGGCCAGAGCATCATCATCGAAAACCGCACGGGCGCGGGTGGCACGCTGGCATCCCAGCATGTGGCGCGCGCGGCGCCGGACGGGTACACCTTCCTGATCCACCACAACGGCATGGCCACCGCGCCGGCGCTATACCGCAAGCTGTCGTTCAATCCGCTGACGGACTTCGCCTACGTTGGCCAGGTAGCGGATGTGCCGATGACGCTGCTGGGCCGCAAGGACCTGCCGGCCGATGGCATGGCGGGCTTCATCAAGTACGCGAAAGAGAACGGCAACAAGGTCAACCTGGCCAACGCGGGATTGGGCGCGGTGTCGCAACTGTGCGGCATGCTGCTGCAAGAGTCGCTGGGCGTGCAGTTCACGACTGTGCCCTATGCCGGCACGGCGCCTGCGATGACCGCGCTGTTGGGCGGCCAGGTCGATGTGCTGTGCGACCAGACCACGCAGACCATCCCGCAGATCAAGGCACAACGGGTGAAGCTGTACGGCGTCACGACGCTGGACCGCATCAAGGCCCTGCCGGACGCGCCGACCCTGCAGGAAGGCGGTTTGAAGGGCTTTGAAGTGAAGGTGTGGCATGGCGTCTATGCGCCGAAGGGCACGCCGCCCGAGGCAATCGCGAAGTTCAATGCAGCGCTGCGCACGGCGCTGAAGGATCCGGCCTTCACGCAGAAAATGGCCGAGCTGGGCGCCGAGATCGTGCCCGAATCCAAACAGACGCCCGAAGGCCTGCAGACGTGGCTGCAAGCCGAGGTCGACAAGTGGGGGGGCATTATCCGCAAGGTAGGCGTGTACGCCGATTGATGGCGGCGCCGTGCGACTAGTACCGCGCACCGCCCATCCTACGATTGAATAGCGAAAAAAAGGCCGGCGGATACGCCGGCCTTTCGCATTGCGCACGGGGCGCGACGCTTACAGCGCCAGTTCCTTCCACACCGCCAGCGGCGCTTCCGCGTGGTTCAGGGTGTAGAAGTGCAGGCCCGGCGCGCCGTTGTCCAGCAAGGTTTGGCACAGCTCGGTGACCACGTCCACGCCGAAGGCGCGGATGGAGGCCTTGTCATCGCCAAACTCCGCCAGGCGCAGCCGGATCCAGCGCGGCACTTCCGCCCCGCACATTTCCGAAAAGCGCAGCAGCTGCGTGTGGTTCGTGATGGGCATGATGCCCGGCACGATCGGCACGCGAACGCCCTTGGCCTGGGCCCGATCGACGAAGTCGAAATAGGCGTCGGCGTTGAAAAAATACTGCGTGATGGCCGCATCGGCGCCGGCATTCACCTTGGTCACGAAATGGTCCAGGTCCGCGGACGGATTGGCCGCTTGCGGGTGCATTTCGGGATAGGCCGCCACTTCGATGTGGAACCAGTCGCCGGTTTCCTCGCGGATGAAGGACACCAGTTCGTTGGCGTAGCGCAATTCGCCCGCATCGCCGCCCATGCCCGAAGGCAGGTCGCCGCGCAGGGCGACCACGCGCCGCACGCCCTCGTTCTTGTACGTCTGGAGGATGTCCCGCAGGTCTTGGCGAGTGGCGCCCACGCACGACAAGTGGGGCGCCGCATCACAACCCAGGTTGCGCAGCGTGCGCACGGCATCCGCCGTGCCGGCGCGCGTGGAACCGCCCGCGCCGAAGGTCACGCTGACGTACTTGGGCTGGATGGCCAGCATCTGCTTGGCCGCGCGGACCAGCCGTTCCTGGCCGGCCAGATCGCGCGGGGGGAAGAATTCCAGACTGAAAGCAGGAGACATCGAGTCGGACATTAGGGGATCAGTTTGGTAAGCAGGCCAGAGATGATGCTGTACAGAATGGCACCGCCCACGGCCCACCAGAACCCGTTGACCTGGAAGCCCTTCAGCACGGAGCCGACGAACCAGAACAACAAGGCGTTGATGACGATGAGGAAGAGCCCGAGGGTGACGACCGTGATGGGAAGCGTCAGCAGCACCAGCACCGGCTTGACCAGCATGTTCACCAAGCCCAGCACCAGCGCGGCGATGAGCGCCGATCCGAAACTGGCCACGGTGATGCCGGGCAACAAGTAGGCAACGGCCAGCAGGGCCACTGCGTTCAAGATCCAGACGAGTATCAATGTCACCATGTTCGTTCTCCTGTAAGCGCTCCGCGGCCCCTTGATCGCCAGGCGATGCCGGGGAACCCCGCGGTTCGGAAAGCCCGCGCCAACATGGCGCGGCACTTCCCTATTTTGCTACATGCATCAATAGCGGTAGTGGTTCGGCTTGAAGGGGCCTTCCACCGGCACGTTGATGTAGTCGGCCTGATCCTGGCGCAGGGTCGTCAGCTTCACACCCAGTTTCTTCAGGTGCAGGCGGGCAACCTTTTCGTCCAGGTGCTTGGGCAGCACGTAGACTTCGCCGGACTTGTAGGCGTCGTTGCGCGTGAACAGTTCGATCTGGGCGATGGTCTGGTTGGCGAACGAGGACGACATCACGAACGACGGGTGGCCGGTGGCGCAACCCAGGTTCACCAGGCGGCCCTGGGCCAGCAGGATGATGCGCTTGCCGTCCGGGAAGATCACGTGATCGACTTGCGGCTTGATCTCTTCCCACTGGCAATCCGCCAGGCCGGCAACGTCGATTTCGTTGTCGAAGTGGCCAATGTTGCAGACGATGGCCTGGTCTTTCATCACGTTCATGTGTTCGCGCGTGATGACGTGGTAGTTGCCGGTGGCGGTGACGAAGATGTCGCCGTGGGCGGCGGCTTCTTCCATCGTCACGACCTTGAAGCCTTCCATCGCGGCTTGCAGCGCGCAGATCGGGTCGACTTCGGTGACCCAGACTTGCGCGCGCAGCGCGACCAGCGCCTGGGCGCAGCCCTTGCCCACGTCGCCATAGCCGGCCACGACGGCGATCTTGCCGGCGACCATCACGTCGGTGGCGCGCTTGATGCCGTCCACCAGCGATTCACGGCAGCCGTACAGGTTGTCGAACTTGGACTTGGTGACCGAGTCATTGACGTTGATGGCGGCAAAGGCCAGCTCGCCCTTTTGCGACATCTGGTACAGGCGATGCACGCCGGTCGTGGTTTCTTCCGTCACGCCCTTGATCTGCGCCAGGCGGGTCGAATACCACTTCGGATCGCGCTTGAGGGTTTCCTTGATGGCGGCGAACAGGATGCGCTCTTCGTCGCTGCCCGGGTTGGCCAGCACCGAAATATCCTTTTCGGCCTTGGTGCCCAGGTGCAACATCAACGTGGCGTCGCCGCCGTCGTCGAGGATCATGTTGGCGTGCTGGCCGTTGGGCCATTCGAAGATCTTGTGGGTGTACTGCCAGTACTCTTCCAGCGTTTCGCCCTTGACGGCGAAGACGGGCGTGCCCGACGCGGCGATCGCGGCGGCGGCGTGGTCTTGCGTGGAAAAGATGTTGCACGAGGCCCAGCGCACTTCGGCGCCCAGGGCCACCAGCGTTTCGATCAGCACGCCGGTCTGGATGGTCATGTGCAGGCTGCCCGCGATGCGCGCGCCCTTCAACGGCTGCGCGGCGGCGAATTCTTCGCGGATGGCCATCAGGCCGGGCATTTCGGTTTCGGCGATGGCCAGCTCGCGGCGGCCCCAGCCTGCCAGCGACAGGTCGGCAACCAGGTAATCGGAGAAGGATTTATCAGTCACAGCGTTCATGGTGTGTGTAGGCTCCACGTGAATTTCGAACGGCGCACGATATGGCCGGTCAACGCGAATACACCACGACAGTCGAGTGCTCGCCTTTCCCGCCATATGCGACAAAGGTGAGCGCCGTTGCTGTAGCGACGCGCAGGGCGCGGCGCTTGAACAAGGATTCCTGAGCCTGGCGAGCCGGGTTCCACTTGGCATGGCTGTGTGGGATCACAGCATGAAGGGAACCACAGGGTCGTCGCAACGCTCCTCAGGATTGCGAAGGATTGTACCGGTTTGGCGTGCCGTCCGGAAACCCGTCCCCAAAAATTTACCCGGTATCCGCCGGCGTTCACCCGGCGCGGGCCAGCGAGGGCCGCGACGACGCGTCCGCCACCAGCGGCACCAGCGAATCCAGCAGATCCGATGCCACCGAGTCCCAGCTGCGGGTCAGCGCGTGCGCCCGCACCGCGTGGCGGTCCAGCGGCAGCGCGGCGTGGCAGGCGTGGGCCAGATCGTCGTCCAGGCAGCCGGTGACGCCCTGGGTCACCACGGCAAGCGGCGCCTCGCTGCGAAAGGCCGCCACCGGCGTGCCGCAGGCCATCGCCTCCAACATCACCAGGCCGAACGTGTCGGTCAGGCTGGGGAACACAAAGACATCGGCCGCCGCGTAGAAGCCGGGCAGCGCATCGTCCTTCTGCATGCCCAGAAAGACCGCGTCGGGAAATGCCTTCTTCAACCGCGCCTCGTCGGGGCCGGCGCCCACCACGACCTTGCTGCCGGCAAGCGGAAGCGACAGGAAGGCGTCCAGGTTCTTTTCGCGCGCCACGCGGCCCACGCTCAGGTAGACCGGCCGCGGCAGATGCGCGAAGGCCGAGCTTTCCGTCGGCTGGAATTTGCGTGGATCGACCCCGCGCGACCAGACCCGCAGGTTCGTCAGGCCGCGCTGCACCAGAACGTCGCGCACCGTGGGGGTCGGCACCAGCACGCACTGCGAGGGGCGGTGAAACCAGCGCAGATAGCGCCAAGGCAAGGCCGCCGGGATGCCCATGCGCGCCTGCAGATAGTCGGGAAACATCGTGTGGAACGAGGTCGTGAACTGCCAGCCCCGCGCCAGCGCCATGCGGCGCGCGGCCAGGCCCAGCGGCCCTTCGGTGGCGATGTGCAGCGCGTCGGGAATGGTGTCGCCCAGGATGCGCCGCAATTGACGCCCCGGCTGCAGGCATAGCCGCAGGTCCGGTTCGGACGGAGCCGGAACCGTCCGGCTGCCCTGCGGGTTCACCACGATCAGCTCGTGGCCCCATTCACTCAGGATCTGCTGCATGGTCGTCCAGGTGCGGACGACGCCGTTGACTTGCGGATGCCAGGCATCCGTAACCAGAACGATGCGCATGATAGGGCCGGAAGTGGGCGATAACGCGATTTAGCCCGCGCGATATGACATGCCCAAGACGGCCGGACGTTGCGGGCCGCCGTCCGCGCTTAATTGTTGCGCCGGGGATACCCTTGCGCCTTGATGCGGATCCAGACTTCGCGCTTTTCCTCTTCCGTCATGAAGACCCAGTTGGCGACTTCCATGGCGGTGCGGCCGCAGCCGCGGCAGATATCGTCGAACAGGGTCGAACACACGGCCACGCAGGGCGAGTCAGTCGCCTTGAAGACGCGTTGCGCGTCTTCGGGCTCGGGCAATTCGGAAAGATCGGCGAAGTAACGATTCATGGGGCGAAGGTTAACACCAGGGGTGTGTCCCTTATTGGATAGCCCTATCGCCCGCCCTGGCTTGATTGACAGCCTGGGCTACCGCCATCCAAAGAACGCACCCGCCTCTTCCAGCAGCGCGTCGGGGGTTTCTTCGGCCAGGTAGTGCGCCCCCGGCAGCGATCCCCCCGAGACCTCGTCGGCGACCGCGCGCCACAGCCCCAGCACGTCGAAATTCTTGCCGACGGCGCCACGCTCGCCCCATAGCGCCCGCACCGGCATCCGCAAGCGCTCGCCGGCGGCGCGGCTGGCGCGGTCATGGTCCAGGTCCAGCGTGGCCGACGCGCGGTAGTCCTCGCACAAGCCCGTGGCCCAGCCGGGCTGCCGGGCCGCGCGCTCATATTCCGCCATGGCCTGCGCGGAAAAATGCGCCAGGCCGCCGGGCCGGCCGCCCATCACCGAGCGCAGGTAGAACACGGGGTCGTGCCCGATCATGGTTTCCGGGCCCGGCGCCGGCTGGATCAGCCAGAACCAGTGGAAGTAAGCCTGCGCAAACGCCCGCGTCGTGCCCTCGTACATGTCCAGCGTGGGCGCGATGTCCAGCAGCATCATGCGGGACACGGCGCCGGCATGATCCAGCCCGAGCCGATGCGCCACCCGGGCGCCGCGGTCGTGCGCCAGCACCTCGAAGCGCTCATGGCCCAGCGCGCGCATCACCGCGATCATGTCAGCCGCCATCTGACGCTTGGAATGGGCGGAATGATCCGCCGTGGCCGCGGGCTTGCCGCTGTCCCCGTAACCGCGCAGGTCGGCCGCCACGCAGGTGCGATGCCGCGTCAGCTCGGGCCACACGCGGTGCCAGATGGCATGCGTTTGCGGATGGCCATGCAGCAACAGCAGCGGCGGCCCTGACCCGTCGATGCGCGCGGCAATGTCTATGCCGTCGGCCGGGATGCGGCGCACGGGCAAGTCGAAGAATGCGGTCATGGGTACTGCCTCCTGTTGTTACTGTCGCCCGGCGTCCAGACGGTCGCGCACCGTGCGCGCCACGTCCTTCATCCAGGGGTGGCGCGCCCAGTGGGCCGCTTCAAAACGTTCCACCTCGGGCAATTGGGCCAGCGACGCGCCCACCATGTCCTGCCCTTGCGCGAACATGCGGCGATGCCGTTCCGGCAACGTGAAGCCCGCCGTCCAGCCATCCGCGGCGCGGATCTGGCCCGCCATCACGTCGACGGCCACGCGGTTGCCGCCCGCCACGCCCGTATTGGACACCCGCGCGAGCAGCGCGTCGACCTCGGCCGGCGGCAGGCTGACCAGCAGCAGGCCGTTGTTCAGCGCGTTGAAGTAGAAGATCTCGCCAAAGCTCGGCGCGATCACCGCGCGGATGCCGAACTGCTGCAAGCCCCACACCGCATGTTCCCGGCTGGAGCCGCAACCGAAGTTGGGGCCGGCCACCAGCAGCGATGCGCCGGCGTAGGCGTCCTGGTTCAGAACGAAGCCGGGGCGTGGCGCGCCCTCTTCGTCAAAGCGCAGGTCGTACAGCAGGCCACGATCCAGCCCCGCCTTGTCGATGATGCGCAGGAATTGCTTGGGCATGATCTGGTCGGTGTCCAGATTGGAAAACGGCAGCGGCGCGGCGATGCCTTCGATCAGCGGGTTCATTTGGCTTGCTCCCAGTCGCGGGCGTCAACGATGCGGCCAGCCAGCGCGGCCGCCGCCGCCATGGCGGGGCTCATCAGGTGCGTGCGCCCTGCCCGCCCCTGGCGTCCTTCGAAATTGCGGTTGGTGGTGGAGGCGCAGCGCTCGCCGGGCCGCAGCACGTCGTCGTTCATGGCCAGGCACATCGAACAGCCCGGCTGGCGCCATTCGAAGCCGGCGTCGATCAGTTGCGCGGCCAGCCCCTCGGCTTCGGCCTGTACGCGCACTGCGCCCGACCCCGGCACGACCATCGCCCGCACGCCGGCCGCAACCTTGCGGCCGCGCACCATCGCCGCGACCACGCGCAGGTCTTCAATACGGCCGTTGGTGCAAGAACCGATGAACACCCGGTCGATCGGCACGCCGGCGATCGGCATCCCGGGCGCCAGGCCGATGTAGTCCATGGCCTTTTCCAACGCCAGCCGGGCCAGCGTGTCGGGCTCCGCCTGCGGATCCGGCACCCGTCCGGTGATCGGCATGGCCTGATCGGGGCTGGTGCCCCACGTGACAAAGGGCGCGATGTCGGCCGCGTTGAACACGTGTTCGACATCGAACGCCGCACCGTCGTCGGTGCGCAGCGTGGCCCAATAGCCGCGCGCCGCGCGCAACGCCTCGCCGCGCAAGTGGGGCGCATGCGCGGTGACATACGCGTCGGTGGTCGCATCCGGCGCGATCAGCGCGGCGCGCGCGCCGGCCTCCACGGTCATGTTGCACAGGGTCATGCGGGCTTCGGCCGACAACGCGTCGATCGCCGCGCCGCAGAACTCCACGGCGTGCCCCCGCGCGCCTTGAGCGCCGATGCGATGCACCAGATAAATGACCAGGTCTTTGGCGGACACGCCAGCGCCCAGCACGCCGTCGACCCGGACGCGCATGTTGCGCGCAACGCGGTAGACGAGCGTCTGCGTGGCCAGGATGTGTTCGACTTCCGACGTCCCGATGCCGAAGCCTAACGCGCCCAACGCGCCATAGGTGGTGGTGTGGCTGTCGCCGCACAACACCACCATGCCGGGCAGGATCATGCCGTGTTCGGGCGCGATCACGTGTTCGATGCCTTGCAGCGGGTCGGTGGTGTCGAACAGCGCGATGCGCTGGGTGTCGCAATTGTGCTTCAGGTTCACGGCCTGGCGCGACGAGGCATCGTCGGCGATGACGCGCAGCGCCGACGGCACCGGGTGCGTGGGAATGATGTGGTCCACCACCGCCATCTGCTGGCCCGGCCGCAACACGGCCCTGCCGCGCGCGGCCAGGCCGCTGAAGGCTTGCGGGCTGGTGTATTCGTTCATGATGTGCAGATCGACATAAAGCAGGATGTGCTCGTCGTCGATGCGGGCCACTTCATGGCTGGCCACCAGTTTGTCGTATAGCGTCATGCCGGGCATGTCTTGTCGTCCTTGATTGCAGTGCCCGCGACCGACCGCGGGCGCATCTTGCGGCAAGGGCCTGTCATCCTGACAGGCGCCTCGCATTCCCTCTAGTTGGCCTGAATGCCGGCGTCCTTCACGATGTCCGCCCAGCGCGTCATCTCGGCGGCCACCATGTCGTCCGTCTTGGCCGGCGTGGAAATCAGGGGATCGAACCCTTCCTTCTGCATGCGGTCTTTCAGTGCCTGCGACTGCAGCGCTTCGGCCAGCTTGGCGTTCAGCGTATCGATTACCGCTTGGGGTGTGCCGGCCGGCGCGCTGACCACGAACCAGGTGTTGAACGCGTAGCCGGGCAGGCCGGATTCCGCGATGGTGGGCACGTCGGGCAGCAGCGGCGAGCGCGTGGTGCCCGTCACGCCCAGCGCGCGGAGCTTCTTGCCGTCGACTTGCGGCTTGGCCGCGGACAGCACGGGGAAGCTCATCTGCACCTGGCCGCTGATGGTGTCCACCATGGCCGGGCCGCCGCCCTTGTACGGCACATGCAGGATCTGCGTCTTGGACACGGACTTGAACAGTTCGGCGGCCATGTGGAAGGTGCTGCCCGTGCCCGCGGAACCGAAGCTCAGGTCATTGGCGGGCCGCGCGCGGACATAGGCCAGCAGCTCGCTCACGCTGGTGACCGGCAAGGCGTTCGTCACCGTCAGCACGTGCTGCGACGTGCCTACCGTGCCCACCGACCGCAGATCCTTTCTGGTGTCGAACGGCATCTCTTTGAACAACGCGGGGTTGATGGCCAGCGACATCGTGTTGATCGCCAGCGTATAGCCGTTGGGTTGGGCGCGCGCCACGGCGGCCATGCCGATGTTGCCGGAAGCGCCGGCCCGGTTCTCCACGATCACGCTCTGGCCGAGGGCTCGGCCCCACGCGTCTGAAATCAGCCGCGCGGCGATGTCCACGCTGCCGCCGGGCGCGAACGGCACGACAAGCGTCACGGCGCGCTCGGGGAACGCGTCGGCGGCCACGGCGGGAAAGCTCCAACAGGATGCAACGGCAAGGGCGGCGCAGACCGCGCCGGCCACGGGTTTGAATTTCATTCCTGGTCTCCTCGGTTGGCCGCGTGGGTGCGGCTCTATATCGGTAGCGCCAGTGTATAAGCCGGTTTAATTCTTATAATTGCGGCCAAGACTAAATCTTTATTAAATTGAATTTATAAATAGCGATTACCAGGCCCGCCTATGGACGCCCTTTCCGACCTTGCCTTCTTCTCGCTGGTGGTCAAGCACGGCAACCTGTCCGCCACCGCGCGCGAACTGGGCCTGACGCCGCCCGCCATCAGCACGCGATTGGCCCGGCTGGAGCAGCGCCTGGGCGTCAGGCTGCTGAACCGCACCACGCGGCGGGTCAGCGTCACGCAAGAGGGCGAGCTGTATCTGGCGGAAGGCACCCGCATCCTGGCTGACCTGGAAGCCCTGGAACGGTCGGTCTCAAGCGCCCGCGCCCAACCGCAGGGCCTGCTGCGGCTGAACGCCACGTTCGGTTTCGGGCGCGCCCACATCGTGCCGGCCGTGTCGGACTTCGCGCGCCAATTTCCGGACGTCGAAGTGTTGATGCGGCTGACGGACCGGCCGCTGAACCTGATCGAGGAAGGCTTCGACGTGGCCGTGCGTTTCGGCGACCTGCCCGACGCCCGACTGACCGCACGCAAGATCGCATCCAACCGGCGGCTGCTCTGCGCGTCGCCCCGCTACCTCGACACTTACGGCGAACCCCGCGCGCCGGGCGACCTGCAGCGCCACCGCTGCATCGTGGTGCGCGAGAACGACGTGGCCTACGGCACCTGGCGGTTGGAATCCGGCCAACGTGCCGAAACCGTCAAAGTGCGCGGCCCGGTCAGTTCGAATGACGGCCAAAGCGCGTTGGAATGGGCCCTGGACGGCCACGGCATCGTCATGCGGTCCGAATGGGAGACCGCGGCCTACCTGCGCGCGGGCCGGCTACGCGAAGTGTTGGCGGATTGGCGCACGCCGTCCGCCGACATTCACGCGCTGTATCCCGAACGCCTGAACCTGCCGGCCAAGACAGTCGCGTTCGTGGAGTTCCTGACGCAGCGCTTCGCCCGGCACCTGCGCCCGCCGGGCGGCCACGGCGCCGTCTGGTGAAGGCTGCGCCTTAGATTTCGTCGATCGCGGTGCTGGCCGCCGTTCCCGCAGGCGCGTCCCCCGCGCCGATCGCGTAGCGGTCGCGCGTCGTGACGTAGAAGCTTGCGCCGAAACGCCCCACCGGAAAATAGTCCTGCAGGCGCACGCGCCAGGTTTCCGTGTCGATCAGGCCATCGCGCGCATGCAGCCAGCGCACCTGGCCAATGAAGATCTGCCGGCTGGCGGTTTCCATCGTTTCATACAGCGTGCATTCGAAGGCAACCGGCGCCTGCACGATGCGGGGCGGCTTGACGTGGTGGCTGGGCGCGGCGTCCAGCCCGGCGTGGGCCAGTTCACTGACGTCCGCCGGCAGACGGTCGCCGCAGCGGTGCATTTTTTCTGCCATCGCTTCGTCGGTCAGGTGGACCACGAATTCCTTATCGCGGGCAATGTTGCGGGCCGTGTCCTTCAAGCCGCCGTCTTCCAGCCGGTTGATGCTGACCATGACAATCGGCGGGTCTTCGCCCAGCATGTTGAACATGCTGAACGGCGCGGCGTTGACCACGCCGGTTTCGGACAAGGTGGTGATCAGCGCGATCGGCCGGGGCACGATCAGGCTGGCCATCAACTTGTAGCGCTGGTATTCGGTGATTGCGTCGAAATCGATTTCCATGTCAGGCCAGTCCCAGCATCTGGGCAAGAGTTTGCGCGGGTTGCGGGCGTTCAAGGCTGATACGCCGCTCCAGGTCCGCAAGGTGGTTGTCATTGATCTTCACGGCTTCCGCCACGTCGCCGCGTTCCATCAGGTCCACGATCAGCACGTGCTCGCCGTGTTCGCAGGCGGCGTTGCCGGGCGGCTCGTACAGCGCCACGATCAGCGAGCACCGCGACACCAGCTCGGCCAGATAGCCGTGCAGGATCGCGTTGCCGGACAGTTCGCCCAGACGCACGTGAAAGGCACTGGCCTGGCGCGCCCACGCGGGCTGCCCGGCGCGATGCAGCAAGGCGTGTTCGTCGCGCAATTGCTTGCGCAGCGACGCGTAGTCGGCCTTGGTGGCCCGGGCCACGGCCAGGGGCAGCAAGGCCGCTTCCAACGCGCGGCGCGCCTGGAAAATCTGCCGCGTGTCTTCGGGCGTGGGCTCGGCCACCACCGCGCCGCGGTTGTGGTGCAAATCCACGACGTGCTCGTGCGCCAGCCGCTGCAGGGCTTTGCGCGCCACGGACCGCGATACGCCGAACAACTCGCAGATCGCGGCCTCGGGCAACTTCGTGCCAGGCGTCAGCCGCTGGCTCATCACGCTTTCGTACACGGCTTCGCAGATGCGGCGCTCCATGTCGCTGTCCGGCGCCGCGTCACCGTGGCCGGCGGCGTCCGGGGCGGCGACGGGCGGGGCGGCCGGCTTGCTGCGAGCGGCGGGCTTGGCGCGGGGTTGGGCTGGGCTACGGGTAGGCATGCGGGACTCGGGTGGGCGGACGGAGAAAAGGTATCGGACAACCGGCGGCTCAGCGCGCGGCCACCGCGCCGGACGGCAGGCTATCCACATGGCGGCAGATCTCGCCCGGCGTGGTGAACCAGATCTCGCCCCGGTCGCGCGCCGCCGCCAGCGGCGCCAGCGCCCGGCGCAGGTGCCGCAGCCGGTACGGCTGCCCAACGATATAGGGATGCAGCGCAATGCCCATCACCAGCGGCTGGCGAACGGCTTGCGCGCGCATTTCCTCGAACTGATCAAGAATCATATCGGCAAAGTCGCGGGCGTCCATCTTGCGGCCCATGATCATCGGGATGTCGTTGAGTTCCTGCGGATACGGAATGGCCCAGAGATCGCCCGCGCGGGTGCGCATCCGCATGGGCTGGTCATCGTGGCACCAGTTCAGCGTGTAGCGGTAGCCCGCCTCGGCCAGCAGGTCCGGCGTGGCGCGGCTTTCCGAAATCCATGGCGACAGCCAGCCCGCCGGGGCTTGGCCGGCGTGCTGCCGGATGCGGTCGCGGCAATGCGCCAGCAGCGCGCTTTCTTCGGCTTCGGGCAGGCCGCCCTGGCGATGCGCGTTGCTGTAGCCATGCCCGATCAGTTCATCGCCGCGTGCCAGGAAGGCGTCGACCAATTCCGGGCAATGCTCGTACAGCGCGGTGTTGAGCAATACGCCCGCGGGCAGGCGCAGTTCGTCGAACAGCTCCAGGCAGCGCCACGCGCCCACCCGGTTGCCGTACTCGCGCCATGCGTAGTTCAGCACGTCGGGATGGGGCGAGGCCGGTCCCAGTTCAGCCCCCAACCCCTCGCCAAAGGCGAAGTGCTCGATGTTGAAGCCCAGGTACACGGCCAGGCGCGCGCCGTTCGGCCAGGCGTAATCCCCCCGGCCGGTGATCGGCTGATAGGCGAAGCGGCCATGGCAGGCCAGCGGCGCGGGCGCCCATGCGGACGCGTCGCCGCGCCCCGGATTAGTGCTTGAAAGCGAGGTTGGATTCATTTTGGTGCAAATCCTGATGCATGATTGTTAACAAAATTCTGGAATCTTTGTAGACAAAACTGGAATTTGACGCGGACAAACCACGCCTGAAGACGCCACATTCCCCCTCGTGGCAGAGCGATCGCCGCCCATGGCGTCCGGTTGGAACCAGATGGCATGGATCTTGCATGGGGAAACCAGGCAGCCCTTAACCCCATGCAAGATCCGTTCCACTTTTCCAGGAGTGCCCAATGGTCCCGACCCGCCGTTCCTTTTTGCTTCGCGCCACCGCCGCCGCCCTCTTCACCGCCGGCTTGACCCTGCAACCGGCGCTTGCCGCCGACCCCATCAAGATCGGCCTGATCACGGCGCTGTCCGGCGAGTCGGCACGAGCGGGCGAAGCGCTGACGCGCGGCATGACGATCGCCATCGACGAGATCAATGCGAAAGGCGGCCTGTTGGGCGGCCGCCAGATCGTCTTGGTGCGGCGCGACGACGAAGGCAATCCCGCCAAGGGCATGGCCGCCGCGCGTGAATTGATCTTCAAGGAAAAGGTCACCGTGCTGTTTGGCGGCCTGGACACGCCGGTCTCGATGGCCATCGTGCCCATCGTGAACCAGGAAAAGGTGCCGTTCATGGGGCCGTGGGCGGCGGGCACCGCCATCACGCAAAACAAGGGCAACCCGAACTTCGTGTTTCGCGTGTCGGCCATGGACGAGATCGTGGACAGCGCGATGGTCCAGTACGCGCAAAAGACGTTCCAGAGCGCCAAGCCGGGCATGATCCTCGTGAACAACCCGTGGGGCGAATCCAACGAGAAAGGCCTGAACGCCGCGCTAGCCGCGGCCAAGGTCACGCCCGCCGGCGTCGAGAAATTCCAACCCAACGACCTGGACGTGGTGCCCCAACTGAGCCGCCTGAAGGCCGAGGGCGCCGACACGCTGTTCCTGGTCGGCAACGTCGGCCCGTCGGCGCAGGTCGTGAAGTCGCTGGACCGCATGGGCTGGAAGGTGCCGATCGTGTCGCACTGGGGCCCCGCGGGCGGCCGCTTCACCGAGCTGGCCGGCCCGAACGCCAAGAACGTGCATTTCGTGCAGACCTACAGCTTCTTCGCCAAGCAGGGCCCGGTGGGCGACAAGGTGATGCAGGCGCTGAAGGCCAAGTACTCCGACATCAAGGGCCCGCAGGACATCACGCCTGCCGTGGGCGTGGCCAATGCCTACGACGGCATGCAGCTGGCCGCGCTGGCCATCGCGCAGGCCGGCTCGACCGACGGCGACGCGGTGCGCCAGGGCTTCTACAAGATCGGCAAGTACGACGGCCTGATCAAAACCTATGAACAGCCCTTCACGCCCACTTCGCACGATGCGCTGCGCGAAGACGATTACGTGTGGACGCAGTTCATCGATAACCGCATCCTGCCCGTCAAAGGCGCGCAGTAAACAGCTGGTCCACGCGGGAGACGCGCATGTTGTTGATGTCCGCCATCGTCAGCGGCCTGGGTCTGGGAAGCATGTACGGGCTGATGGCCCTGGGCTTTTACCTGACCTACGCCGTGTCCGGCACGGTGAACTTCGCCCAAGGCAGTTCCATGATGCTGGGCGCCGTGCTGACTTTTACGTTCGCGCAGACGCTGGGCTGGCCGCTGGCGCCCGCCTTGCTGGCGGCGCTGGCGCTGTGCGCGCTGTACGGCCTGGTGGTCGAACGGCTGGCCGTGCGGCCGTTCGCCAGCCGGGGCTCCAACGCCTGGCTGATGTCCACGGTAGCGCTGGGCATCGTGCTGGATAACGTGGTGATGTTCACGTTCGGCAAAGAGCCGCGCAGCTTGCCGTCGCCACTGGCGCAGGCGCCGCTTGAAATCGGCGGGCTGGGCCTGGGCGTCTACCCGTTGCAACTGCTGATTCCGCTGGTCGGGCTGGTGCTGGCGGCAGCGCTGCACACGCTGTCGCGCCGCACGCGCTGGGGCGTGGCGCTGCTGGCCGTCGTGCAGAACCCCAGCGCGGCACGGCTGATGGGCATTCCCGTGCGCCGCGCCATCATGGCGGCGTTTGCCGTATCCACGCTGTTCGCCGGCGTGGCGGGCGCGCTGGTCGCGCCGCTGTTCAACGTGCAGGCCGACATGGGCACGCTGTTCGGCCTGAAGGCCTTCGTCGTCGCGATCCTGGGCGGCATTACCAGCGCCTGGGGCGTAATGATCGCCGGCCTGCTGTTCGGCGTGGTCGAAGCGCTGATCACGGTGGCGCTGGGCTCCGGATATACCCAGATCATCAGCTTCACGTTGGTGATCGTCATGCTGGCCGTGCGTCCCAACGGACTCTTCGGCCGCGCCGATGTCAGGAAGGTCTGATGAATAAGCGACTTGCATCGCGCTGGCTGCCGCTGGCGCTCTACGCCCTGCTGGCGGCGGCCGGCCTGGCCCTGGCGGCCACCGTCAACGGCTACTACGTGTTCGTGCTGGGCAATGTGGCGCTGTTGGCGCTGGCCGGCATCGGGCTGAACGTACTGCTGGGGCTGACCGGACAGATGTCGTTCGGCCACGCCGGTTTCTACGCCATCGGCGCGTACACCGTGGCGATCCTGACCGGTCAGGCCGGCTGGAGCTTCTGGCTGGCCTGGCCGGCGGCGGCGCTTATCGCCGGCGCCTTCGGCCTGCTGTTGGCCCTGCCCGCGCTGCGCGTGAAAGGCCCTTACCTGGCGATGATCACCATCGCCTTCGGCTTCATCGTCGAGCACGCGCTGATCGAAGGCGGCGACCTCACCGGCGGCCAGAACGGCCTGATGGGAATCGTGCAACCCTCGCTGGCCGGCATCGGCGGGGACCGCGGCGTGGCCATGCTGGCCATCGTGGCGGCGTTCGCGGCGCTGGCGGCCTACGCGCTGCTGTCCCGCGGCACGTGGGGCGCGGCGATGCGCGCCGTCAAAGACAGCGAAACGGCCAGCGAGTCCATCGGCATCAACCCGCTGGCGGTCAAGGCCGTGGCGTTCATGGTGTCGGCGGCGGTGGTGGGCCTGGCGGGCGGCCTCTACGCGCCGCAGGCCGGCATGATCACGCCGCACAACTTCAACTTCATGCAGTCCATCCTGTTCGTGCTGGCGGTGACGCTGGGCGGCGCGGGGTCGCTGGCCGGACCGTTGCTGGGCGCGGTCGTCGTCGGACTGCTGCCAGAGCTGCTATCCAGCCTGGAGGAATACCGCCTGCTGTTCTTCGGCGCCTTCCTGCTGGTTGTGCTGTGGGCCGCGCCCGACGGTGTGGCCGGGCTGCTGTCGCGCTGGCGCCGCAATGCGGCGAGCCATGCGCTGACGCCGCGCCAGGGCAGCGCAATGCCAGCCGGCGGCCGCCCCCGGCGCATCTTGCGCGCCGACGCGCTGACCATGACTTTCGGCGGCGTGCGCGCCGTGCAATCGGTGTCGTTCGCCGTGCCGCCGGCGGCCGTGACGGCGCTGATCGGGCCCAACGGCGCAGGCAAGTCGACCGTCATCAACATGCTCAGCGGCTACTACCAGCCCACCGCCGGCGCGGTAGCGCTGGGCGACACGGCGCTGGCCGCGCTGCCGGCCTATCGGGTGGCGCGCAACGGCATCGGCCGCACCTACCAGACCTCGCAGCTGTTCGACACGCTTAGCGTGGAAGACAACGTGGCGCTGGGCATGGTGCGCGGCCGGCTGGGCGGGCTGCTGGCGTCGCGCCGCTTCCGAACCCCGGACGTGCGCGAACGGGCGCGCGCGCTGTTGGCGTTCTGCGGTTACGAGGGCGCGCTGGACGTACCCGCCGCCGACCTGCCCCACGTGGATCGGCGCCTGGTGGAGATTGCCCGCGCGCTGGCCACCGATGCCGACATCCTGCTGATGGACGAACCGGCGGCAGGCTTGTCCCGCGAAGACAAGACGCGGCTGGCCGGGCTGCTGCGGCGCATCGCCGAGGCCGGCGCGGGCGTGTTGCTGGTCGAACACGACATGGCGCTGGTGATGGGGGTGTCGGACCATATCGTTGCCATCGACGCCGGCCGCGAGCTGGCGCAAGGCAGCCCCGCCGACATCCAGCAATCGCCCGCCGTGCGTCAGGCCTACCTGGGCGATGACGCCGCTAGGCGCGCCCCGGCATCCCGGCAGCGGCCAGCCGGCGCCCCCATCGCGCCCGAAGTGCTGGGCGTGGGCAATCTGGTGACGGGTTATGGCGCCAACCCCGTGCTGCACGGCATCGACCTGCAAGTACGGCAGGGCGAAATGGTGGCCCTGCTGGGCGCCAACGGCGCGGGCAAATCCACCTTGATGCGCACGCTGGCCGGCCTGCATCGGCCCGCGCAGGGCGGCATGCATCTGCAAGGTCAGGAACTGAATGGCCTGGCCGCCGACCGTATCGTGGCGCGCGGCCTGGTGCTGGTGCCCGAAGGCCGTCAAGTCTTCCCTGGCCTGAGCGTGCTGGACAACATCCGGTTGGGCGCCTTCCTGCATCCCCAGGACCGGGAAGCGCGCGTGGAAGAGATGCTGACGCGGTTTCCGCGCCTGCGTGAACGCTTGCATCAACGTGCCGGCCTCTTGTCCGGCGGCGAACAGCAGATGCTGGCGATTGCACGCGGCCTTATGTCCAAGCCCGTGATCCTGTTGCTGGACGAACCGTCGTTGGGCTTGGCGCCCAAGATCATCGACGAGTTGTTCGACGCGCTGGACCGGCTGCGCGCGGAGTCCATGACGATTCTGCTGGTGGACCAGATGGCCGCGCTGGCGCTATCGCTGGCCGACCGCGCCTATGTGCTGGAGTCCGGCCGCGTCGCGGCGCAAGGCACGGCGGCGGAAATCGCGCAGGACGGCGCGCTGGCCCGCGCTTATCTGGGCGCGTAGGGCGCCCGATGGGGCCTCGCGGCGCGTGCACGCACGCACCGCGAGGGGGTAGCCACTACGGGGCGTCCGCCCCCAGCCGCGCCCCGGCGCGCACAATGCCGCAGCGCTTGTGCGCGCGCATCACCACCCCCACTTCGCTGTTCAGCACGCCATCCAGTTCACCCAGCCGGCGCGTCACCACGTCCCACAGATGCAGGCTATCGCGGCACAGCACGTGCCAGAACAACTGCGACGCGCCGCTAGTGCCGAACAGGCATCGCGTGTTGGGGTCCAGCGCCAGATGCGCGGCCAGCGCATCCACCGCTTGCGGCCGCACCTGCACCGAGATCACGGCCTCTACCGGAAAGCCCACCAGCGACGGTTCCACCTCCACGCGGAAGCTCAGCGCGCGCCGTTCGACCAGATGCTGCAGCAGACGCTGCGCCGTGGGTTCGCTGACGCCAGCCTGTTCAGCCAGCTCGGCCAGGCTGGCCCGCCCGTCGCGCATCAGATGGGCGACCATGCGTTGTTCCGGCTCGGTCAACGCCGCCGCGGGCTGCGCGGGCGGCGTTTCGGCGGCGGCATCCGGCTGCGCCTGGATACGCCATTGCCCCGCGCGGCGAAAGGGGCGCAACACCAGCCGCGCCTCCACATGCTCCACGCCGTCGATCGACGGCAACACGCGCGTCACCACGTCCGGCATGTCGGCTGCGTCCGCCAGGGTCAGCTCGGCCATCAGATCGGCGGTGCCGGCCAGGGTGACGACCAGTTGGCTGATATCCAGCCGTGCCAGCTGATCGGCCACGTCCGGCACCCGGCCCGAACGGCAGCGCACCCAGGCATGCAACACCACGCCCTGGCCCATGGCCAACGGATCGGGCTCGGCAATGACCCGCAGCGCGTCCGCATCCATCAGGCGGCGAAGCCGGCGCGCCACCGTCCGCTCGGCGATGCCGGTGGCCGTGCCCAGTTCGCGCCAGGACGCGCGCGGGTCCGACTGCAAGGCAATCAGACAGGCCAGATCGGTGTCATCGAGCGCTGGCATTAGGGGCTTACCCTTACTTGACGTGACCATATTCATTAATCTAACGTTCGCGAATTGATAAAAACATAAAATTAAACGGTCTTTTTGACCAAAAATAAATTCTTATTTTGAGGACGTCATGAGCACCCCTTCCGCGACCTTGCGCAGCAAGCAAGGAGCAAGCGCCGCATCGGCCAGCGCCGCGCCGGTATCCCGCGCCCGCACCATCCTGGCCGGTAGTGTAGGCAATGCGGTCGAATGGTTCGATTGGACCATCTATGCCTCTTTCGCCATTTTCTTCTCCAGCCAGTTCTTCCCGCCGGGCAACGAGACCACGGCGTTGCTGGCCACCTTCGGCATCTTCGCCGTGGGCTTCTTCATGCGCCCGGTGGGCGGCTGGGTGCTGGGCATCTTCTCCGACCGCTACGGCCGCAAAGCCGCGCTGGGCCTGACGATCCTGATGATGGCGGGCGGCTCGCTCATCATCGCCATCACCCCCACCTACGCCACGATCGGCATTGCGGCCCCCCTGCTGCTGACCGGCGCACGCCTCTTGCAAGGCCTGTCGCTGGGCGGAGAGTATGCCTCGGCCACGACCTTTCTGGCTGAAATGGCACCGCCCGAAAAACGCGGTTTCTACTCCAGCTTCGTCTTCTTCAGCGCCGCTGTCGGCATTTTGGCTGCCTCCGCCGTGGGCTGGATCCTGACGTCGACGCTGACCAAGGCCGACATGGCATCGTGGGGCTGGCGCATTCCCTTCTTGCTGGGCGCGCTGGGCGGCCTGGCCGGCATGTGGATCCGCCGTGCCATCCCGGAAACCGAAGCCTTCTCGCACGCCAAGAAAGCCGGCGTCGAAAAGCAGCCGCTGCGCACCCTGCTGCGCGATCACCCGCGCGAAGTGCTGCGCATCGTGGGCTTCTCCGTCCTGACCACGTTCGCGTTCTACATCTTCGTGGCCTACGTCCCCACCTACGCCATCCGCCAGGTGGGCGCCGACCCCAAGACCGCGTTCGCCGCCAACACCGTCGCGCTGGTCGTCTTCATGCTGGTGCAGCCGCTGTTCGGCATCCTCTCGGACCGCATCGGCCGCAAGCCGCAGCTGATCTTTTTCGCCACTGGCTACCTGGTGTTCTTCTATCCCCTGATGACGACGCTTGGGCCCTCGTTCGGTTCGATCCTGGCGGTGGAGCTGTTCGGCCTGGTGCTGTATGCCATGTACACGGCGATCGCGCCGGCCATCATGTCGGAACAGTTCCCCACCAGCGTGCGCGCCGTCGGTATCGGCACGCCATACAACCTGGTCGTCGCGCTGCTGGGCGGCACCACGCCCTACCTGCTGACCTGGCTGCAAAGCAAGGGCATGGAACGCTGGTTCTTCTATTACGTGCTGGCGGGCGCCGTGATCACGCTGATCACTTTCATCCGCATGCCCGAGACCAAGGGCCAGACGCTGAAGTAGCGCTCCAGGCGCCCCGTGCAAACGCTTTCCGGCCCCGCAAGGGCCGGAGAGCTTTTTCTTTCTCCATGAGCACCATGCCCGAACACGCCCACATCGACCTGCATTTCCGCGACGCCCGCGAACTCGCCCGCGCCATCCGCCAACGCGAACTGAGCTCCCGCGAGGTCACCAGGCACTTCCTGGACCGCATCCACCGCGCCCCGGCGCTTGGCGCCTACAGCGAAGTCACCGCCGAACGCGCGCTGGCGCAGGCCGATGCCGCCGACCGCCTGCAAGACGCCGGCATTCTGATGGGCCCGCTGCATGGCGTGCCGGTCGCAGTGAAAGACAGCATCCAATGGCAGGGCACGTCCGCCACGGGCGGGTCGCAGACCCGGCAAGGCGTCATCAGCGGCGAGACCTCGGCGGCGATACATGCGCTGGCCGCGCAAGGCATGGTGATTCTGGGCAAGACCCGCATGACCGAATACGCGTTCGGGCTGTCGGGCCAGAACCCGACCCAAGGCACGGCGCGTAATCCCTGGGACGCCCACGTCGCGCGCGCGCCGGGCGGATCCTCCAGCGGTGCGGGCGTGGCGGTGGCGGCCGGGCTGGCGCCGATCGCGCTGGGCGGCGATACGGGCGGCTCGGTGCGCGCCCCGGCGGCGCTCAACGGCGTGGTGGGCTACAAACCGTCCTCCGGCATGATCAGCCGCGCCGGCTGCCTGCCGCTGTCCGACACGCTGGACGTGCTGGGTCCCCTGGCCCGCAACGTGGCGGACGCCCGCTTGCTGACGCAGCTGCTGGCCCGCCCGGACGTCGACGATGCCGCCACCTTGGCCTTGCCCGCCGCCTGCTTCACCGCGCTGCGGCATCCCGCCCCGCGCCGGTCCGCCGCGGTAGCCGTGCTGGCCCCCCAGGCCTGGCCCGCGTCGCTGACCGATGCCGGCCTGCGCATCTGGCATCACGCACAAGAACGCCTGACGCAAGCGGGCCTTGCCCCCACCGCCTGGCACCCGCCCGCCGCGCTGTCGTTCGCGCGCATGGCGGACGACAACTCGGTGGTGCTGGCCTACGAGGCCTATCGCTACTACGGCGCGCTGGCCGAGAACCCTGCGGCGCCCCTGTGGGAAATCGTGCGCACGCGCATCGCCGCGGGCGGCCGGATTTCGCAAGCGGACTATGAAGCCGCCCTGCTGCGGCGCCAGGCCGACATGGCAGCGTTCGCCAGCGCCATGCAGGGCATCGACGCCTTGCTGATGCCTGCCTGCGACCAGGCCGCGCAAGCGCTGGACGCCGAAGACGTCCGCCACGCCGGTCTGGGCAAACTGCTGCGTCCCGCGAACTTCCTGGGCGCGGCCGCGATCGCTTTGCCGGCGGGTTTCGACGACGACGGCATGCCCCTCGCCGTCCAATTGCTGGCCCCCGCCGGCGGCGACGCCGCCATGCTGGATTGCGCGGCCGCACTGGAACCCGTGCTATCGCCCGCGCCACGCCTGCCGGACTTGTCGGCCTGGGGGTTGTAGGCAAGATTCACGTTCGGGCAAAAGCCTGGCGCGACAGGCCCATGAAAAAAGCCCCTGCATCTCTCGTTGCAGGGGCTTTGTCGACACGCCGCTTTACAGCGCTTTCTTCAGGTCCTGGACCTTGTCCGTGGCTTCCCACGAGAACTCCGGCTCGGAACGGCCGAAGTGGCCATAGGCGGCGGTCTTCGCGTAGATGGGACGCAACAGGTCCAGCATGTTCACGATGCCCTTCGGACGCAGGTCGAAGTGCTCGCGCACCAGTTTGGCGATCTCGTGGTCGGGGATGACGCCGGTGCCTTCGGTGTAGACGGTGATGTTGATCGGTTCGGCGACGCCAATGGCGTAGCTGACCTGCACCTGGCACTGGCGCGCCAGACCGGCGGCCACGATGTTCTTGGCCACGTAGCGCGCGGCGTAGGCGGCCGAACGGTCGACCTTGGAAGGATCCTTGCCCGAAAACGCGCCGCCGCCGTGCGGGCATGCGCCGCCGTAGGTGTCGACGATGATCTTGCGGCCGGTCAGGCCGCAATCGCCTTGCGGACCGCCAATGACGAAGCGGCCGGTCGGATTGACCAGGAACTTCGTGTCGGGCGTGATCAGGCCTTCAGGGAAGCTCGGCTTGATGATGTCTTCGATGACGGCTTCGCGGATGGTCTCTTGCGTGACTTCCGGCGCGTGCTGTGTCGACAGCACCACCGTATCGACTTCCGCCGGGCGGCCATCGACGTAGCGGAACGTCACTTGCGACTTGGCATCCGGGCGCAGCCACGGCAGGCGGCCGTCCTTGCGCAGTTCGCTCTGGCGCTGCACCAGGCGGTGCGCGTACCAGATCGGGGCGGGCATCAGGTCGGGCGTTTCATCGCACGCGTAACCAAACATCAGGCCTTGGTCGCCCGCGCCCTGGTTCAGATAGTCTTCCGAGCTGCGGTCCACGCCTTGGGCGATGTCGGGCGATTGCTTGTCGTAAGCAACCAGCACGGCGCAACCCTTGTAGTCGATGCCGTATTCGGTGTTGTCGTACCCGATGCGGCGGATGGTGTCCCGCGCGACCTGGATATAGTCGACGTTGGCGGTGGTGGTGATCTCGCCAGCCAGGACGACCAGGCCCGTGTTGCACAGCGTTTCGGCCGCGACACGCGCGTTGGGATCCTGCGTGAAGATGGCGTCCAGAATCGAGTCTGAAATCTGGTCGGCAACCTTGTCGGGATGCCCTTCGGAGACGGATTCGGAAGTAAAGAGGAAATCGTTATTGGCCACAGATGCGTCCTTAAGGTCCGGCTTTGCCGGCGCATAGGTTCACGAGGCGCGTTGCACCCCGGAATGCATGGCATACGCTATCTGGGCGCGACGCTTTAGCGGATTCAGCAAGAGCCGCGCATGGCGCCGTACCCTTGCCGTCGCCCCGCAAGTTGTCGGTTAACTCGGCGACTGAACGCATTTTAAGCGAAAATGCCGTACTTATGCTCAAGCCGGGGATGTAAGCATATTCCCGGAAGCCGGCATTCCCCCGGCACGACCGTGCCCGTCCTTACCCATCCGCCGAATGCTGCTTGCCCTGTTCAGACTCTTCGCCGCCTTGCCGCTACCCGTCGCGCACGCCATCGGGCGCCTGGCCGGGCTTGCCGTCTACGCCTGGCCAGGCAAGTACCGGCGCCGCCTGCAGGCCAACGCCGCCCAGGCCGGCTACCCGGGCGCCGCATTTGCCCGCCAGGCCGCGGCCGAAACCGGCGCCATGATCCTGGAGAATCCGCGTGTCTGGTTCAGGAATGAACAAAGCCTGGCGCAGGTCGTGTCGGACGACAACGACATCGTCACCGCCGCCCGCGCCGAAAACCGTGGCATCCTGTTCCTGACGCCCCACCTGGGCTGCTTCGAGATCACCGCGCGCTACCTGGCGCGCCAGATGCCGATGACGGTAATGTTCCGTCCTCCGCGCAAAGACATCCTGGCCCCGCTGCTGGAAACGGCGCGCAACAGTTCCGCCGTCAACGCCGTGCCCGCCACCATGCAAGGCGTGCGCGAGTTCGTGCGCGCGCTACGCCGCGGCGAATCCGTCGGCATGTTGCCCGACCAGGCGCCCAGCGTGGGCGACGGCGTGTGGGTGCCGTTCTTCGGGCGTCTGGCCTACACCATGACCCTGCCCAGCAAGCTGGCCTCGCAAACCGGGGTGCCCATCATCCTGACCGCCGGCGAACGGCTGCCCAAGGGCCGCGGCTGGCGCATCCACTACGTGCGGGTGCCTGAACCCCTGCCCGCCGACCCCGAATCACAAGCCGCCCTGATCAACGCCTCGATGGAAACGCTGATCCGCCGCTGCCCCCAGCAATACCTCTGGAGCTACAACCGCTACAAGACCCCGCGCGGCGCCCCGCCCGCGCCCGACGCCGGCACGGCGCCCCCTGCCGCTTCGTGAAAGCGGCCGCCCGTTCCGAGTAGCCCGGTCTTATCCCTACCGCCATGAATGATCCGAAAACGCGCACGCTCGTCTCCCTGTTGAAATGGTTCAGCCGCATCAAGCCGTCGACGCGCCAGCGCATCGGCGCGGTGCTAGGCTGGCTGGCCCCCCGGCTGGCAAGATCACGCGCGCACATCGTGCGCCGCAACCTTGCGCTGTGCTTTCCCGACCAGCCCGAGTCCGTGCGCGAGCAATGGCTTGCCGATCACTTCCGGGCGCTGGCGCAATCCATCGTGGACCGCGGCGTGCTCTGGTACGGCACGGCCGAGGCCGTCAAGGAGATGGTTACGCAAACCGGCATCGAGCACATCAACGAACTGATCGTCCAGGGCCGCCCCGTAATCCTGCTGGCGCCGCACTTCATTGCGCTGGACGCGACGGCCACCCGGCTGACCCTGGAGATCCCCAGCGCGGCCACCATGTACACCCCGCAGAGCGACCCGCACATCGATGCCGTCGTCGCGGCGGGCCGCGTCCGCTTCAACGAAGTCTTCCTGGTCAGCCGCAAGGACGGCGTGCGCGATCTGATCCGCCACCTGCGCGCGCCGCGCCCGGTCTATTACCTGCCCGATATGGACTTTGGCCGCCAGGGTTCGGTGTTCGTGCCGTTCTTCGGCGTGCAGGCCGCCACCCTCGTGGCCACCGCCCAATTGGCGCAAAAATGGAACGCCGCCGTACTGCCGGTCGTGGGCTTCTGGAATCCGGATACGGGCCGCTACCACGTGGACGTGTTGCCCGAGCTTGCCGATTTTCCGGGCGAGGACTCACTGGAAGCCGCCACCGCCCGCCTGAACCGCGAGCTGGAATCCTGGGTGCGCCGCTGCCCCAGCCAGTACTACTGGGTGCACCGCCGCTTCAAGACTCGCCCCCCGGGCGAACCCAAAGTCTATTGAACGTCCGGCCCAGGCTGTCCGCGCCTTAATAATGGGCGATAATCCCGGGATGAACTGGAACTTCACCAAAATGCATGGCGCGGGCAACGACTTCGTCGTGCTCGACGGGGTCCGCCAGACCATCGAAATGACGCCCGAGCGGGCGCGCGCCTTGGGCGACCGGCATTTCGGCATCGGCGCCGACCAGATCCTGCTGGTCGAGCGCGCCACCCGGCCGGACGCCGATTTCCGCTATCGCATTTTCAATTCCGACGGCAGCGAAGTCGAACACTGCGGCAACGGCGCCCGCTGCTTCGTGCGTTTCGTGCACGAACAAGGCTTGTCCGACCGCAATCCGCTGCGCGCCGAAATCGCCACGGGCATCCTCGTCCTGGACGAAGGCGACGACGAACAGGTCACGGTCGAAATGGGCAGCACCCGCTTCGATCCCTCCGCCCTTCCCTTCGACACCGCTGGCCTGGCGTCGCAACGCCAGGGCGAAGACACCCTTTGGGAACTGGAACTCGACGCGCCCGCCGGCGTGCCGGCCAAGGTACTGCTGTCAGCCGTGGCCATCTCCAACCCGCACGCCGTGCAGGTCGTCGATAACGTCGATACCGCTCCCGTCGCCGTGCAGGGCCCGCTGATCGAAACCCATCCGCGCTTCGCGCGCCGGGTCAATGCGGGTTTCATGCAAGTGGTCGACCCCCACAACATTCGCCTGCGCGTGTTTGAACGCGGCGCGGGCGAAACCCTGGCTTGCGGCACGGGCGCCTGCGCCGCCGTCGCGGCCGGCATCCGCCGCGGCCTGCTGCAATCGCCCGTGCGCGTGCAAACGCGCGGCGGCGTGCTTACCGTCGCCTGGAACGGCGAACAGCTCCGCATGACCGGCCCGGCCGAATCCGTATTCACGGGGCAAGTCGACATCGACAAGCTCGTCTTCTCCACGGCGCTGAACCGCTGACCCTATGACTGATATCGCATTCACCGCCCAGGACATCGCCGCCTTCCTGCAAGAGCACCCCGGCTTCTTCGACGAACACGCTGACGTCTTCGCCACCATGCAGGTCCCGCATCCGCATGGTTCGCGCGCGATTTCGCTTGGCGAACGCCAGATCCTGACGCTGCGCGAACGCAACCGCGAACTGGAATGGCGCCTGAACGAACTGGTGCGCAACGCCACCGCCAACGAAAGCATCGGCACGCATGTGGCCAAGTGGTGCAGCCGCCTGCTGTCCGAAAACGACGCGCAGCGCGTGCCGGGCGAAATCGCCCTGGGGCTGGCGGAACAGTTCGAACTCAACCACGTGGCGCTGCGCCTGTGGGACTTGTCCGAACTGCCGCCCACCGGTTACGGCGAACCCGTCTCGCAAGACGTGCGCACGTTCACCGACAGCCTGAAGACGCCGTATTGCGGCACCGACACCGCGTTCGAAGCCGCCAGCTGGCTGGATGGCACGCCGAAGTCGCTGGCGCTGGTGCCGTTGCGGCTGGAAGCCGACGGCCCCGCGGTCGGCCTGTTGGTGCTGGGCTCCGACGACCCCGAGCGCTTCATCCCGGAAATGGGCACGGCGTTCCTGGAATCCATCGGCCAACTGGCTTCGGCGGCGCTGCATCGCCTGAATCCGGCGTCGCCGAAGGCGTAGGGCAACGCCAGGGCGGGCGCACATGAGCCACACCACGCGCGACGCGCCCCCCCTCGACTCCCCGCCCGCCGATGCGGGCGCGGCAACCTTGCCCGATCCGATGCGCGCCTGGCTGCGCCATCTTGAAACCAACCGCCGCTATTCGCCTCATACGTTGGCCGGCTACCGGCGCGAACTGCACTTCTTGCAAGAACTGGCCGATCGCGCCCAACTACCGCTGGACAAGATCGCGAACGGCCACATCCGCCAGTTCGTCGCGCGCCTGCATGCCCAGGGCCGCGGCCCGCGCAGCCTGGCCCGCACGCTGGCCGCCTGGCGCGGTTTCTACCAATGGTGGGCGCCGTCAATGGAACTGGCCGGCAATCCGGTGGCCGGCGTGCGTGCGCCCAAAGCCCCGCGCGGCCTGCCCAAAGCCCTATCGGTGGAACAGACTCAGGCGCTGCTGGACCGCCCGCCAGCCAAGGTCGCGAACGAGCCCGCCGCGCTGCGCGACCAGGCCATGCTTGAACTGCTGTATTCCAGCGGCCTGCGGCTGTCCGAACTGGTGGGCCTGGATCTGCGCTACACACGGTCGGCCGGCTACGAATCCCGTGGCTGGCTGAAGCTGGACGAAGCCGAAGTGGAAGTGCTGGGCAAAGGCGGCAAGCGCCGCTCGGTGCCGGTTGGCCACGCCGCCGTCGAAGCCTTGCAGAAATGGATTGCCGCGCGGCCGCGCCTGGCGCCGCCCAACGCTGCCCCGGAAGATGCCGCGGCCATGTTCCTGGGCGCGCGCGGCAAGCGTATTTCTCCGCGCGTGGTGCAACTGCAGTTGGCGCAGATTGCGCAACAAGCCGGCCTGCCCACGCATGTGCATCCGCACGTGCTGCGCCACAGTTTCGCCAGCCACGTGCTGCAGTCGGCCCAAGACCTGCGCGCCGTGCAAGAAATGCTGGGCCACGCCAATATCTCCACCACCCAGGTCTACACGCGGCTGGACTTCCAACATCTGGCCAAGGCTTACGACCAGGCGCACCCGCGCGCCGGCCGCAAATCCTGAACGGCTAGCCGCCTCCCGCGACCATGCCGCCCAGCAACATGACCCCCAACAACAGCACCGCCAAGGCCGCCAGCGCTTCCACGCCATAGCGCAAACGCGCAGCGCCTGTGCCGGACAGGCGCTGACCAAGACGCGTCGCCGCGCCGCCGGCCGCGACCGCCAGGCAAGCCAGCGCGGCCACCGTCAAACCCGTGCCCAGGCCCATCGCCAGGGCAGACGCCACGCCGGCCAGGAAGAAACCTTGCGACAAGGCGAACACCAGCACGATAAGCGCGCCGCTGCATGGCCGTAGCCCAACCGCCAGAATGGCTGATCCGGCGCGGCGCCAGTTCATCTGGCCCGCCACTTGTTCAGGCGGCGGCACATGCGCATGGCCGCAACCGCAGTCATCGTCATGATGATGGTGATGGCCATGCGCCGGCGCGGCGGCCGCATGCACGGAGATCGCACGCAGCGCGGCGGCGCCCTTCAGAGCGGGCGCCGGCACATCCGCAGGGCCCGCACGCCACCGCCACAACGGACGGATCGCCTTCACCCATACCAGCCAGGCGCCCAGCAGCGTCACCAGGGCATAGGATGCCAATTCCAGCCAGCGCGTCGCCTGGTTCATCGTCGCCGCAGTGGCGTTGAACACAACCGCCAGCACCGTCACCATCGCAATCGCCACCAGCGCCTGGATCAACGCCGACGCCAGCGCCAGCAACGCGCCATTGCGCGCGGTTTGCCGATTGGCCAGCACATAGGACGAAATCACTGCCTTGCCATGCCCGGGGCCCAACGCGTGGAACACGCCATAGGCGAAAGACAGGCCGATCAAGGCCCAGGCCGCGCCGCCTTCCGCCTGCCAGGCGCGCACCGCCCCCGTGAGCTGGCGGTAGAAATGACTCTGCCAGACCGAGACCTGGCCGAAGAAGCTGGCCAGCCATCCCGGCCCGCCCATGCCCGTGCCGCTTTCCGGCACGCCAAAGGGGTGCGTGCCCTGAGCGGCCGCCACACCCATGCCGCCCGCCAGCAGCGCCGCCGCGATCAGCCACGCGGCCGCCGCCACGCCACGCCGGGCGTGGTCTACGGGCACCGCACCTCGATACGGTGCGTCAACCCCTTGGTGATGGCGAAAAGTTCGTCGGGCAACGCGTCCGGGTCGGCCGGGATCGCGGCCAGTTGCTGCATGGTCTTCCAATCCAGTTCCTTGGGCTTGCGGTAGTGAGACGAGCACGCCGCGGCGGCTGGGCCGCCCAGCGCAACCGCACCCTTCTCGTCGAAGGCGTAGGCGACGAAATACGTCGGGTCGTAGATGTCGACCTGTGCGCCGTCCGCCCCCATTGCCGCCGGCGCGGCCAGCGGCAACGTGAAGGACAGCGTCAATCGCTTGGTCTTCGCATTCCAGTCGACGCGCGCATCGCGCGGGGCGGCAAACGCCACCGTCTTGCCGTCCACCGTGACGCGGGTGAAGTAATGCGAAATCGGTTCGCCCAGCGCCTTCATCCAGTCGTCGGCCATGCCTTTCAGGGTGGCCGGGGGCAACGCGCCGTCCTTGCCCGTCTTCAAGCCCTGCGTGGCATAAGCGCCAAACATCTCGTCGAACCGCCACACCTGGCGCACCGCCGTGATGCGGTGCTGCGCGTCGATATCGATGGCCGCGCGCGCGTCGATCCACATGTGCGGGTGCGCGCTGGCGGCGCCCGCCGCCAGCAAGGCCGCCGTGGCGCTCAGGGTTGCAAGGCCGCGGCAAGCTGACGTACGTTCCATTCAAACATTTCCAGATAAGTGGCGCCCGGTTGTCCAGGCTTGGACAACGCGTCGGAATAAAGCGTACCACCCACCTTGGCGCCGGTCTCGCGCGCTATTTGCTGCACCAGCCTGGGGCTGGTGATGTTCTCGACGAAGACGGCCGGCACGCGCTCGCGCCTGACCTGTTCGATGATGGCGGCGACTTCGCCGGCCGACGGCTCGGCATCCGTCGACACGCCCATCGCCGAAACGAACACCACGCCGTAGGCGGCGCCGAAATAGCCAAAGGCGTCATGCGAGGTCACGACTTTACGGCGCTCGGTGGGAATGGCCGCGAACGTCTTCTTCGCATGGGTATCCAGCGCTTGCAGCTTGGCGATGTACGCGGTGGCGCGCTGGCGGTAGTTGGCGGCATGAGCGGGATCGGCGGCGGCCAGACCTTCGGCCACGTTGCGCGCGTAGATCACGCCATTGGCCAGATCCTGCCAGGCATGCGGGTCGGCGTCGCCGTGGTGATGGTGGCCGTCCTGATCATGATCATGGTCGTGATCGTGATCGTCGCCATGGTCCTCTTGCTTGCCGGCGTCGCCTTGCTTCGCGAACTTGCGCGGCGTCACGCCCTGCGAGGCCACCACGGTCTGGCCGGCGAAGCCCGCGGCCTTTGTCAGCTTGGGCAGCCAGGTCTCGAAATCCAGGCCGTTCACGAATAGCACCCGCGCGGCGGACAGTTTCTTCGCATCGCCCGGGGTCGGTTCGTATTCATGCGCGTCACCGTCGGGGCCCACCAGCGTCGTCAGACTGATGTCGTTGCCGCCGACTTCGCGCACGATATCGCCCAGGATGGAAAAGCTGGCCACCGCCTTCAACGGCTCGGCGGCATGCGCCGCGCCGAAAGCGGCCGACAGGCACAACCCGGCCGCGGCCAACAAAACGCGGCGGCGCGTCGGCAGAATGGAACGCATAGCGAATCTCCTAGTGAATTCAGGCCCGGCGCATCCCGCGCGGCGCCCGCAGCAGCCCGCCATGCGGGCCGCCGACGATGGAAACCAGGTAACAGGCGCCAGCAGCCAGGATGATCGAAGGCGAGGCGGGCACGTCATAGTGATAGGACACGAGCAGGCCGCTGACGGAGGCCAGCACGCCGAACGCCGCGGCCAGCGGGATCTGCCGCGCCGCGGAACGCGCCCAGAAGCGGGCGGCGGCGGCGGGCAGCATCATGATCCCGACCACCATCAGGGTGCCCAGCACCTGGAAGCCCGCCACCAGATTCACAACCACCAGCACCAGGAAAGCCATGTGAACCCAACCGCCTGCGCCGCCGCTTGCGCGCAGAAAGCCCGGGTCCAGGCATTCGGCCACCAGCAGGCGGTAGATCGCGGCCAGCACCAGCAGCGTCACGCTGGCCGTGATGGTCACCAGCAGCAGGGCCGCATCGTCCAGGCCCAACACCGTGCCAAACAACACATGCAACAGATCCATATTGGAACCGCGCAACGACACCAGCAGCACGCCCAACCCCAGCGATATCAAATAGAAGGCCGCGAAACTGGCGTCCTCGCGCAGCGGCGTCAACCGCGCGACCAATCCCGCCAGCAAGGCCACGGCCAGACCGGTGGCGATGCCGCCCAGCATCATCGCGCCCAGCGACAGGCCGGACAGCAGGAAGCCTGCCGCCACCCCGGGCAGGATGGCGTGCGACATGGCGTCGCCCATCAGGCTCATGCGCCGCAGTACCAGGAACACGCCCAACGGCGCGGCGCCCAGCGACAGCGCGCTGGCGCCCGCCAGCGCGCGCCGCATGAATCCATAATCCAGAAATGGCGACACCACCCATTGCGCCAGGCTCATAGGTAGGCCTCCGCGTGCCATTGCCGCGCCCGCTTCAGATGCGTGTCGTTCAGGGCGTCTTCGGTGGCACCCCATGCCACGACCGACCCGCACAGCAGCAGGCAATCGGGGAAGTGGTCGCGCACCAGGTCCAGGTCGTGCAGCACCGCGATGATCGTCCGTCCCTGCCCGTGCAGCCCGCACAGCAAGGCCATCAAATCGTCGGTCGTGTGGCTGTCCACCGCCGCGAACGGTTCATCCAGCAGCAACACGGGCGAGTCCTGGACCAGCATCCGCGCAAACAGCGTGCGCTGCATCTGGCCGCCCGAGAGCGTATCCATCCCGCGCCCGGCGGCGTCAGCCAGGCCCACCATTTCCAGCGCGTCCATGCAGCGGTCAAGCTCTTCGCCGCGATATCTGCGCCAGCCGCCAACGCGGCGCCACGCCCCCATCGCCACCAGATCCAGCACCGTCACGGGAAACGACCGGTCCAATTCGGCCGCCTGCGGCAGCCAGGCCAACTCGGACCGTCCCGCGCCGCCGATGCGGACCCTGCCCGTCATCGGGCGCAACACGCCCATGATCCCCTTGATCAGCGTCGATTTTCCCGCCCCGTTGGGTCCCACCACGGCCGTCATGCCACCGGGGGCGAACCGGCCCGACACCGATTTCAGCGCGGGATGGCCGTGCCAGCCGAACGACGCGTCGTCCAGATCGATCGTCACGGGTGCGACGCTCATCGCGGCCACCAGTCCAATGCCCAGCCGGTCAACGCCCAAAGCGCCGCGGCGGCGGCCAACGCCACCGCCATGCGACGCCAGGCGGAAACCAGGAAAGCGGAACGGGGGACGGGGCCTTGCCGGCCAGCGGCGCCGGGCCGCGGAGGCAGAAGCGAGAAATGAGACATGGGAAAGCAGACGGTCAAAGACGGCGGAAGGGCGGCGAAGCGAGATTTCATTATGTTATATCATAACCAATCAGGCTTGAATCCGCCCTGGCCGCCCGCATATTGGTGTTTTCTGCTACCTTCCAGGCATCTCGCGCGCGTCGCGCGCGTTTCCCATTCAGGTAAAGCCCGCCATGCCCGCTCCGCCCCGATCCCCCCGCAGCGACACCGTCGGCGCCCAGCTCAGCGTCGCCGAAACGCTGTGCGAGCAGCGCGGACGCCGCCTCACGCCCATCCGTCGCAAGGTGCTGGAACTGTTGCTGCGTCACGGCCGCAGCTTGAAGGCCTACGAACTGCTGGACGCCATGCGCGAAGTGCATCCCGGCGCCGCGCCCCCCACCGTGTACCGCGCGCTGGACTTCCTGATGGACGAAGGCCTGATCCACCGACTGGACGCCGTCAACGCCTGGAGCGCCTGTCATGACGCGGGCGGCGCGCCCCACGACCTGCTGGTGGTCTGCACCGGTTGCGGCGCGGTGGCCGAAGTGTCCGACCCGGCGATGAGCCGGCAGTTAGCCGAACGCGTCGCCCAAACGGGCTATGCGCTGGCCACCCACGAGACCGAAATCCGGGCGTTGTGTCCCCAGTGCCAGCAGAAGCAGCCCGCCGAGGCGGGTCATCACCACCATCACCACTAGGCGTCACGGCCGGGCATCGGTGAAGCCGCCGACGGCGCCCGCCCGCGGCCCTGCCCGGCATGACCGGGCGGGCTCGCCGCTCCTCCCGCATCGGGGCGCAACCGCCCTTGAAATTCGGAAAACCGCCCCAAAATAGTGATATCGCCGGATACTTCACGGCGTACAGCCGCGATCCGGACGGCTTCAGCCCCTGGGTTGACCCGGGGTTTGCCCCCTGCCCCCGACTGTGCTGTAATCCTGCGTCCGGCCGCTATTGGCGGCCTTCGCAGCCTGTGGCAAACCTCATCCTGCACGGGGAAATCCCCTGCCAGGCCGTGTGTTGAATGCCTAGACTTCAGCCTTGACCTCACGCTAGCAGCTTCGCCATGAACACCCCGCGCAGTTTGGACAAAATGGTTCCCGTCACCATCCTCACCGGCTTTCTCGGTGCAGGCAAGACCACCCTGCTCAAACGCATCCTGACCGAATTCCACGGCCGCCGCGTTGCGGTCATCGAAAACGAATTCGGACCGGAAAGCATCGACAACGACCTGCTCGTGCAAGACAGCGATGAAGAGATCATCGAACTGTCCAACGGCTGCGTCTGCTGCACGGTCCGTGGCGACCTGATGCGCACGCTGTCCGAGCTGCGCGTCAAGCGCGAAGCCGGCGAACTGACTTTCGAACGCGTCATCCTTGAAACCACCGGCATGGCCAACCCCGGCCCCGTCTGCCAGACGTTCTTCATGGATGACGACATCGCCGAATACTATCGCCTGGACGCGGTGGTGACCGTGGTCGATGCCAAGCACGGCATGGCCACGCTGGACGCGCAACCCGAAGCCCAGAAGCAGGTCGGTTTCGCCGACCGCATCCTGATTTCGAAGCGGGACCTGGTCAACGAAGCCGACTACGAAGCGCTGCGCCACCGCCTGGTTCACATGAACCCGCGCGCGCCGATCACGCCGGTCAACTTCGGCGAAGTCGACCTGAAGTCCATCATCGACATCAGTGGCTTCAACCTGAATTCCATTCTGGACATCGACCCTGAATTCCTGGCCGATGAACACCCCGACGCCGCCCACAGCCACGCCCACGATCATGGGCATGACCACGGGCACGATCACGGCCATGACCACGATCATGACCACGAAGGCGATTGCGGGGCGCATTGCGATCATGCCCACCATCATCACCACCACCAGCACGACGACGAAATCGGCGCGTTCGTGTTCCGTTCCAACAAGCCGTTCGATCCCGCGCGTCTTGAGGAATTCCTGGGCGGCGTGGTGCAGGTCTATGGTCCCGACCTGATGCGTTACAAGGGCATCCTGTACATGAAGGGCATCAACCGCCGCATGTTGTTCCAGGGTGTGCACATGATGATGGGCGCCGAACCCGGCAAGCCGTGGACCGCGGCCGAAAAACCGTCCACCAAGATGGTGTTCATTGGACGTAAGCTGCCCCAGGAGATTTTCACCCGGGGCTTGGAGCAGTGCCTGGCGGGGTAATCCCCCTTCCTGACGTGACGCAATGCGACGAAGGCAGTACTGTGAGGTACGAATAGCGTAAGCAGCAAGCAACACGGACCGGGAAAGGACGCCCGCGCCAGGATCGATTCATAGTGGAGTGTTTTCATGGCTACCAAGGCAGCAACCAAAAAATCAAGTAAGTCGACGAGCGATACGGCGATTGATCTGCCCAGCGAGAAGGAATTGCTGGCCATGCCCGAGTCCGACTATATGAACGAACGCCAGCTGGCTTTCTTCAAGGAACGGCTCAAACAACTCGAACAGGACATCCTGGCCAACGCCGGCGAGACCACCGAGCACCTGCGCGAAACGCAGTTCGTGCCCGATCCCGCCGACCGCGCCACCATCGAGGAAGAACACGCCCTGGAGCTGCGCACCCGCGACCGCGAGCGCAAGCTGCTGAAAAAGGTGCAACAGTCCATCGCCCGCATCGACAGCGGCGAATATGGCTGGTGTGAAGAAACCGGCGAACCGATCGGCGTACCCCGCCTGTTGGCCCGCCCCACGGCCACCCTGTCGCTGGAAGCCCAGGAGCGCCGTGAAATGCGCCAGAAGCTGTACGGCGACTGATCCGTCACGTTTTCATGCCATGCCCTGAAAGGCTATGCTGGTTACCAGCATGGCCTTTTTTATTGGCCGTTGCACACCGCGCTTGATTTCCCTGGAACCGCCCCCAGCTAGTCCTTTCAAAGGAAGGAACGCATGGAACAATTTCACGCCACCACCATCGTGTGTGTGCGCCGCGGTAACCGCGTCGCGCTCGGCGGCGATGGCCAGGTCACCCTGGGCAACATCGTCGTCAAGGGCACGGCCCGCAAGATCCGCCGCCTGTACCACGACAAGATCCTGGCCGGTTTCGCCGGCGCCACCGCCGACGCGTTCACGTTGCAGGAACGCTTCGAAGCCAAGCTGGAAAAACACCAGGGCAATCTGATGCGCGCCGCGGTCGAACTGACTCGCGACTGGCGCACCGACCGCGTCCTGCGCCGGCTGGAAGCCATGCTTATCGTGGCCGACACCGAGCACACGCTGGTGCTGACCGGCAACGGCGACGTGCTTGAACCCGAACATGGCCTGGCGGCCATCGGCTCCGGCGGCGCCTATGCGCAATCAGCGGCGCTTGCCCTGCTGCGCAACACTGAGTTGTCACCCGAGGCCGTCGTCAAGCAATCGCTGGAAATCGCCGGCGACCTCTGCATCTACACCAACCAGAACCACGTCATCGAAACGCTGGGCGACTGACGCCCGCCACGCGGCGCATGGGGTGATCCCCGCGCCGTAGCCGCTTCCCCAGCCCGCCTCAAGCTCCAAGGATTCGCCCTCATGTCCGCATCCAACATGACGCCCGGAGAGATCGTCTCCGAACTCGACAAATACATCGTCGGCCAGAATCGCGCCAAGCGCGCGGTGGCGGTCGCCCTGCGCAACCGCTGGCGCCGCCAGCAGGTCGCTGAACCCCTGCGCCATGAAATCCACCCCAAGAACATCCTGATGATCGGCCCCACCGGCGTGGGCAAGACCGAGATCGCCCGCCGCCTGGCCAAGCTGGCCAACGCGCCCTTCATCAAGATCGAAGCCACCAAGTTCACGGAAGTGGGCTACGTGGGCCGCGACGTCGACACCATCATCCGCGACCTGACCGAATACTCGATCAAGCAGACGCGCGAACTGGAAATGCGCCGCGTGCGTACCCAGGCCGAAGACGCCGCCGAAGATCGCATCCTGGACGCCCTGGTGCCGCCGGCCCGCGGCGCATCCGGCGAACCTGACCGCGGCGAAGACAACAGCGCCCGCCAAACCTTCAGGAAGCGCCTGCGCGAAGGCAAGATCGACGATCTTGAGATCGAGATCGAAGTCGCCCAGGCCGCGCCGCAGATGGACGTCATGACGCCCCCCGGCATGGAAGAAATGGCCGAGCAGCTGCGCGGCATGTTCGCCGGCATGGCCCGCGACAAGAAAAAACCCAAGAAGATGAAGGTGCGTGAAGCCTTCAAGCTGATCGTCGACGAGGAAGCCGCCAAGCGGGTCAATGAAGAAGACCTGCGCACCGTGGCCATCAACAATGTCGAGCAGAATGGCATCGTCTTCCTGGACGAAATCGACAAGATCGCCGCCCGCCAGGAATCCGGCGGCGCCGACGTGTCGCGCCAGGGCGTGCAGCGCGACCTGCTGCCGCTGGTTGAAGGCACCACCGTCAACACGCGCTACGGCATGGTCCGCACCGATCACATCCTGTTCATCGCGTCGGGCGCGTTCCACCTGGCTCGCCCGTCGGACCTGATCCCCGAGTTGCAAGGCCGTTTCCCGATCCGCGTGGAACTGGAATCGCTGACCGCCGAGGACTTTGTGCGCATCCTGTCCGACACGGACGCCTCGCTGACCAAGCAGTACACCGCGCTGATGGCCACCGAAGACGTGCAACTGGAGTTCACGGATGAAGGCGTGCGCCGCCTGGCCGAACTGGCCTACGACGTAAACGAAACCACCGAAAACATCGGGGCGCGCCGCTTGTACACGGTGATGGAAAAGCTGTTGGACGAACTGTCGTTCGACGCCACGTCCAGCCAGGACAAGCACGTGAAAATCGACGCCGCCTACGTCAACTCGCAGTTGGCGGAAGCCGCCAGCAGCCAGGACCTGGCACGCTACGTGCTGTAAGGCAAGCGGCGCGCGTCACACGCCCGCTGCCTGACGCCGTTTACCCCTGGTTTGGGGTAAACGGCGTTTTCCATTGGGGGTCAGTTGGCGATCGCCGTCACGACATACTTGCCATCCTTGCGGGTGGCCGTGAAGCGGACTTTGTCGCCCGCCTTGATCTTGGCCAGCAGCGCCGGCGGGTCCGCCTCGTAGACCAGCGTCATGGCCGGCAGGTCCAGCGCCTTGATCTCGTCGTGCTTGATCGTGACCTTGCCCGCGGCCGGGTCCACCCGGCGAACTTCACCGCTGGCATCCGCCGTTTGAGCGAACGCCAACGGCGTAGCCAGGGTAACGACGGCCATCGCGGTGGCGATGGCCATGGGCATTGCGTATTTGCGGTCAAAAGCCATACAGGCGTCCTCCATTGACAGCGAAAGCCAGGGCCTGGCCCTGCTTGCTTTCCACAATGCTAGGATACCGCCGTTATGAAACAGTTCCGGCGGCATGACGCAACAATCCTGACAGTTGATTGCGAATGGGCCGCCCGCCCGGGCGGCCGCTTACCGCCGGACGCAATCCCCTTCCCATTTCCAGATTCAGGACGTCTTCCCCATGGCCAACCGCTTATCCGTCATTGCCACCCGTACGGGAGATGACGGCACCACCGGGCTCGGGGACGGATCACGCAGCCCCAAGGACGCCCCGCGCATCGCAGCACTGGGCGATGTCGACGAGCTCAATAGCGTCATCGGCCTGCTGCTGACCGAACCCCTGCCGCCCGAGGTATCGCTGGACCTGATGGCAATTCAGCATGACCTGTTCGATATGGGCGCGGAACTCTGCATCCCCGGTCACGCAGCGGTCACGGAGACGCAGATCGCCCGCCTGGACGCGCGGTTGGCCCACTACAACGCGATGTTGGCCCCCTTGCGCGAATTCATCCTGCCCGGCGGCACCCGGGCCGCGGCCCAGGCGCACGTGGCGCGCACCGTATGCCGGCGGGCGGAACGCGCGGTGGTGGCGCTGGCCAAGACGGAGACGGTAAACCCGCCAGTCCGGCAGTACCTGAACCGCCTGTCCGACCTGATGTTCGTGCTGGCGCGTTGTATAAATCAGGATGCGGGGCAGAAAGACACGTTCTGGGCAGGCGCCCAGGCGCGCCGATAAGGCGCGGCCGGATTACGCCGGACGCCCTCGGGTCCTGAGGTTTCCAAGCACATGAGCATTATCGTCACCGGCGGCGCCGGCTTCATCGGATCCAACTTCGTGCTGGACTGGCTTGCCCGCAGCGACGAGCCAGTCGTCACGCTGGACAAGCTGACCTACGCGGGCAACCTGGACAATCTTGCGCCGCTGGCGCAAGACCCCCGGCACACCTTCGTCCACGGCGACATCGCCGACCAGGCGGCGGTACTGGCCCTGCTGCAATCGCACCGCCCGCGCGCCGTGCTCAATTTCGCGGCCGAGACCCACGTCGACCGCTCCATCGCCGACCCGGGCGCCTTCCTGCAGGCCAATGTGATGGGCACCTTCCACTTGCTGGAGGCGGTGCGCGCCTACTGGACGGCGCTAGACCCCGGCGACAAGTCCGGCTTCCGCTTCCTGCATGTCTCGACCGATGAAGTCTATGGCTCGCTGGACGACGACGGCTCGCCGTTCACCGAACTGACGTGCTACGCGCCGAATAGCCCCTATTCCGCCAGCAAGGCCGCCAGCGACCATTTGGTGCGCGCCTACCACCAGACCTACGGCCTGCCGGTGCTGACGTCGAATTGCTCCAACAACTACGGGCCACGGCAATTTCCGGAAAAACTGATCCCGCTGGTTATCCACAACGCGTTTGCCGGCAAGCCGCTGCCGATCTACGGCGACGGCCTGCAACGGCGGGATTGGCTGTATGTGGCCGACCATTGCGATGCAATCCGCAGAATGCTGGAAGCTGGCGCGCCGGGCGCCACCTACAACGTGGGCGGCTGGAACGAAAAGACCAACCTGGAGCTGGTGCGCGGCCTATGCACGCTGCTGGACGAGTGCCGGCCGCGGGCCGATGGCCAGTCATACGCGACGCAGATCATCCACGTGCCGGACCGCGCCGGCCATGACCGCCGCTATGCCGTGGACGCAACGCGGTTGCAGCGCGACTTGGGGTGGATGCCCAACGAGACCTTCGAGTCCGGCATCCGCAAGACGGTGCAGTGGTACCTGGACGAGGCGCAGTGGGTGGCGAACGTCGCCAGCGGGGCCTATCGCTTCCAATACCCGGTATAGCGGAGATCGCGTGAAGATCCTTCTGCTTGGCAAAGCGGGCCAGGTTGGCCAGGAATTGCGGCATACGTTGCCCCCCTTGGGGCAACTCGTCGCGCTCGGTCGAGGCGATAGCGATCTGCGTGACCAGGATGCCCTGTTGCGCACCGTGGCTGCGCACCGGCCCGACATCATCATCAATGCGGCAGCCTATACCGCCGTCGATCAGGCCGAAACCGACCAAAACGCGGCCGCCCAGATCAATACGCAAGCGGTGGCCACGCTGGCAGCGTATGCGAAGGACGCGCGCGCGCTGCTGGTGCACTATTCCACCGACTATGTTTTTGATGGCAACAAGAGCCAGCCCTACACGGAAACCGATGCGCCCCATCCACTGAATGTCTATGGCGCAACCAAGCTCGCAGGGGAATCCGCGATCCTGGCGAGCGGCTGCGATGCGCTGGTGTTCCGTTGCAGCTGGGCCTACGCGCCGCACGGGAAGAACTTCCCTGCGACCATCCTGCGCCTGGCGCGAACCCGGAACAGCCTGGATGTCGTGGCGGACCAGATCGGTGCGCCGACCCCGGCCGCGCTGATCGCGGACGTTACCGCGCGGGCCATCGTCCGCCACCGCCAGCACCCGCTGCCGGGCGGCATCTACCATCTGGCCGCCAGCGGCGCCACCAACTGGCATGCTTTGGCGCGATACGTGGTTGCCGGCGCGGCCGCCAGAGGCGCGGCCTTGGCGCTGACGCCAGACCGGATCTGCCCCATCGCATCGAAAGACTACCCAGCCGCGGCCAAACGCCCGCACAATTCAAGATTGGACACGACGCGGCTATCCGACGCGCTGGGGCTGCGCCTGCCCTCCTGGACGGAAGGCATGGACCGCTTCCTGGATCAACTTTCCGCGCGCGGGGAATTCACATGATGCGCAAAGGCATAGTGCTGGCCGGCGGCGCCGGCGAACGACTGCACCCGGCGACGCTTGCCGTCAGCAAGCAGCTATTGCCGGTCTTCGACAAGCCGATGGTCTACTACCCGCTCACGACCTTGATGCTGGCGGGCATCCGCGACATTCTCGTCATCTCGACGCCGCAAGACACACCACGATTCCAGCAGTTGCTGGGCGATGGATCGCAGTGGGGTCTGAGCCTCAGCTACGCAGTCCAGCCTTCACCCGACGGGCTGGCGCAGGCTTTCCTGATCGGCGCGCCGTTCATCGGCCAAGACTCCTGCGCGCTGGTGTTGGGTGACAACATCTTCTACGGTCACGAGCTGCCCAGGCTGCTGCAAAGCGCCAACGGACGAACGAACGGCGCCACGGTGTTCTGCTACCACGTGCAGGACCCGGAACGCTATGGCGTGGCCGAATTCAACCGCGACGGCAGCGTGCTGTCCATCGAGGAAAAGCCGGCTCATCCCCGATCCAACTATGCCGTCACCGGCCTGTACTTCTACGACAACGACGTGGTCGACATCGCCCGCGGCATCCGGCCATCGGCGCGCGGCGAGCTTGAGATCACCGACGTCAACCGCCACTACTTGCAAGAAGGCAAGCTGGCCGTGGAAATCATGGGCCGGGGCTTCGCCTGGCTCGACACCGGCACCCACGAATCGTTGCTCGAAGCCAGCCAGTTCATCGCCACGTTGGAGCACCGTCAGGGCCTGAAGGTCGCCTGCCCCGAAGAGATCGCCTTCCGCCAACGGTGGATCACCGCCGAGGCCCTGGCGAAATTGGCCGCGCCCCTGTCCAAGAGCGGCTACGGCCAATATCTGATGCGTGTCCTGGTCGACAAGGTGTTCTGATGAAAGCGTTTGCGCAGGCGATTCCCGACGTGTTGATCCTGGAGCCGCGCGTCTTCGACGACGAGCGCGGCTTCTTCTTCGAGAGCTTTAATCAGGAGGCTTTCAAAACCGCGACCGGCGTGACGCGCGGTTTCGTGCAGGACAACCATTCCCGTTCGGCCAAAGGCGTTCTGCGCGGTCTCCACTACCAGGTGGCGCAGCCCCAGGGCAAACTGGTGCGCGTCTGTGCAGGGGAAATCTTCGACGTCGCGGTCGACGTGCGGCGCGCATCACCCACGTTCGGGCAGTGGGTCGGCGCCGTGCTCTCGGCGGAAAACAAGCGCCAGATGTGGATTCCGGAAGGCTTCGCCCACGGCTTTCTGACGCTGTCGGATTTCGCCGACGTCCTGTACAAGGCCACCGACTATTACGCACCGCAGCATGAGCGCTGCATCCGCTGGGACGATCCCGTCCTGGCTATCGCGTGGCCGGGCGGCATAAAGCCGCTGCTGTCCCCGAAGGACAGCAACGGCGCGTCCTTCAGGGATGCCGAAACCGGCTGATTCAGTTCACGCCAGCGGCGTGCGCCTGCTCGTCCGCGTGGTAGGACGAACGCACCATCGCACCCACCGCCGCATGTGAAAACCCCATTGCATACGCTTCACGTTCGAACATGGCGAACGTGTCCGGGTGCACATACCGCAACACGGGCAAGTGATGTTCCGACGGCTGCAGATACTGGCCGATCGTCAACATATCCACATTGTGCTCGCGCATGTCGCGCATCACTTGCAGGATTTCTTCGTCCGTCTCGCCCAGGCCCAGCATCAGACCCGACTTGGTGGGCACTTCGGGGTGCAACTTCTTGAACTCGGCCAGCAGCTTGAGCGAGTGCATGTAATCCGAACCCGGACGGGCCTGCTTGTACAGACGCGGCACGGTTTCCAGGTTGTGGTTCATGACGTCCGGAGGACCGGCGTTCAGGATGGCCAGCGCGCGGTCCAGGCGGCCGCGGAAGTCGGGCACCAGCACCTCGATGCGGGTGGTGGGCGACAGTTCGCGGATGTGCGTAATGCAATCCACGAAATGGGCGGCGCCGCCGTCGCGCAGATCGTCGCGATCGACGGACGTGATCACGACGTAAGACAGCTTCAACGCGGCGATGGTGCGCGCCAGGTTCTCGGGTTCCTTGGTGTCCAGCGGATCGGGGCGCCCGTGGCCCACGTCACAGAACGGGCAGCGGCGCGTGCACTTGTCGCCCATGATCATGAACGTGGCCGTGCCCTTGCCGAAGCACTCGCCGATGTTCGGGCACGAGGCTTCTTCGCACACGGTGTGCAGATTGTGCTCCCGCAGGATGCGCTTGATGTCGTAGAAGCGCGAACCGGGCGCGGCGGCCTTCACGCGAATCCACTCGGGCTTCTTCAGGCGTTCTGCCGGGACGATCTTGATCGGAATGCGTGCCGTCTTAGCCTGCGATTTCTGCTTTTGCGTCGGATCGTAGGCCGAGTCCGCAGGCGCGGCGGCGGATTCGTTCGAGGGGACAGGAGACTCGGCAAGCGTAGACATTGGACACCTTCGAAACCGGTGCGCAGGACGGCCCGGTCTGAGACAAAAGAGGCATTTTACCCCCCCGCGCCAGGATCCGCCCCGGACGGACGCCTGCCCCGGGGCGACGGCCGTCCGACTGGGTTATCGTCACGCCTGACGAATCCCCTGAAATTCTCCATGTCTTCCCTGCCTATGCTGCGCCCCGTCGCGCTCATCGCGCCCCGCCTGGATGCCGGACCTGCCGGCCGCGCCATCCAGGCTTGCGCCGAACGGCTGGCGCCCGCCGGCTACTACCTGGCCGCCGGCCCCTGGCACGATGCCGCCATGCTGCCCCAGTTGGCCGTGCTGCGCCCGGCTGCGGCGCTGGTCATCGGCCCCCTGGACGAGCCTGCGCTGCGGGCCGGCCTGGCGGGGCTGGAAATACCGGTGGTGGAAACCTGGAGCGCCTCGACCCGGCCGCTGGATAGCGCGGTCGTGATCGACAACGAAGAAGCCGGCCGCATGGCGGCCCGCCATCTGGCCGAAAAGCGCCATGCGCTGGTGGCCTGCATCAGCGCCGACAATCCCTGGGAACGCGCGCGGCGCGACGGCTTCCTCAGCGCGGCGGCCGCGCTGGGCCTGGACCGGGTCGCCGATATCGTGCAGCCCGAGGTGCAGCAGATGAATGATGGCCGCATGGCCTTCCTGCGGCTATTGGCCACCAATACGATCTTCGATGCGGTGTTCTGCACGTCGGACCTGCTGGCCGCCGCGGCAGTGTCCGAAGCGCACAACCGCGACCTTCACGTGCCGCAAGACCTGGCAGTGCTGGGGTTCACGGACGACGGCAGCGCGGCCCAATGGGCGCAAGGGCTGACCACGCTAGGCGTGGACGCCGCCGATCTGGGCAGGCGAGCGGCTCAATTGCTGCTGGATAGACTGGCTGGCGTCCAGGGCACCGGCCAAGGCGACACCTTGGAAGCCGTCTTCGAAACCCGTCTGAGCACGTAGGAAGGCATTTCCGCCGCCACCACGACGCGCCCCCGCCTTCGCGGCGGTGCGATCTGCCGCCGCGATCGCGCGCGCCGTCAGATCTCGTATAGCGCCGGAAAGCCGCAGTCCTGAAGCATGACGTTGGCTTCCTTCAAGAACGCCGGCGTGGACGTCTCGGGGACGCGGACCAGCCACTGCACCGCTTCCTGTTTCTGGCCACGCAACAGCAGCAGGCGGCCCAGATGGAACATACCCCGGAAATCGCCGCCTTCGGCGCAGCGTTGGTAGCAGTCGAATGCGCGCGCCATGTCTTGCGCCACGACATCGCCCGCTTCGTAGAAGCGGCCGACCACGCCGATCGATTTCACGTGGCCGGTCTGCGCCGCCTGCTGATACAGCGCCAGCGCCGCGGCCTTGTTCTGCGTGACGCCGCCCCGGCCGCTGCGCAGCATGTGGGCATAGTTGTACATGCCCCAGTCCAGGCCACGGTCGGCGGCCAGCCGGAACCAGTAGGCCGCCACCGTGTCGTCGCGCGGCACGCCCCAGCCGTTCTCGTAGCAGCGGCCCACCATATTGATGGCCATCGGGTGGTCGGCGTTGGCGGCCCGCTTGAACCACGCCAAGCCTTCTTCAGGCTGGCTGTCGACGCCCACGCCGTCCAGCAGCATCTGCCCGTAGATGGTCTGTGCTTCGACCAGCCCGACTTCGGCGGCCGCCCGGATCCAGGCGGCATAGTCTTCAGCCGGCCCTTCACGCAAGCGCGCCAGTTGTTCGGGGGACGTCGCGGCAACGTCGGCGGCGCTGTAGGTCTTCATGCGGGGTTCCTTGCGCGGCGCCAGGCGGCCGCCAGATTCTGCGCCAGCGCGTCGCCCACGCCAGCGGGCGCACGCCGCACGCCACAGGCCGCCATATCGACGGTGCGCAGGCCTTCGTAGCCACAGGGATTGATGCCCAGGAAAGGTGCCAGATCCATCGCCACGTTCAGCGAAACCCCGTGATAGGCGCGCCCGTTGCGGATCTTGATGCCCAGCGCGGCGATCTTGGCCAGTTCGCCGCCGTCGGGGTCCGGCACATACACGCCCGGCGCGCCGGCCTTGCGGCAAGCGCCGTCGATGCCGTGCTGGGTCAGCGTGTCGATGACCGCGCCTTCCAGCAAGTTGACGTATTCCTTCACGTACATGTCCATGCGGCGCAGGTCGAACAACGCGTACGCCATTACCTGGCCAGGCCCGTGATAGGTCACTTGGCCGCCGCGGTCGCAATGGACGATGGGGATATTGCCCGGGTTCAGCACATGCTGGGGCAGGCCGGCCTGCCCCAATGTATAAACCGGCGCGTGCTCGCACAACCAGATTTCGTCAGGCGTATCGGCGCCGCGCTGGTTGGTGTACGCCTGCATTTCCTGCCAGACCGGCAGATAGTCCGCCGGCCCCGCGAGCCACTTGATCACGGCATTCCTGCTTACAGAACGATGGACACCATCGGATGGCCGTGCAGCGCCTGATAGAGGCTGTCCAGCTGTTCGCGCGAGGTCGCGCGCACGGTGAAGGTCAGGCCCATGTAGTTGCCGCCCTTGCTGGGACGCATCTCGACCGTCGCGGCGTCGAAGCCTGGGTCGAACTTCAATACGACTTCAGTCAGCGTCTGCGCGAATTCGGGGTGGTGCTTGCCCATGACTTTGATGGGAAAGTCACTGGGGTATTCGATAAGCGAGTCTTCGGGCGGGATATGCATGATTTGCCTGGAGTAGTAGTTGCCCCTGAATGTTCTTATATGGGGGCAAACGGGGCGTTGGCAAGTGTCCGCCGGCTGCCGGGCGGCCCGAGGGCCGCCCGGAACAACGGTTTACAGCGCGGCGATGCGGGCATCATAACCCGCGCGTAATTGCTGGAAAACAGGGCCGGGCTTGCCGGACCCGACCGGTTTTCCGTCCAGCGAAACGATCGCCAGCACTTCCTTCGTGGCCGACGACAGCATCAATTCATCAGCGGATTCCACTTCTTGCTGCGTGATACGGCGCGCCTCGAACGGGATGCCCGCCTGGGCCGCCAGTTCGCCCATCAGGCCATAGCGGATGCCTTCCAGGATCAGGTTGTTCTTTGGCGGCGCCAGCAACTTGCCACCCGAGACCACCCAGATGTTGGTGGATGAGCCCTCGGTCAGGTAGCCGTCGCGGAACTGCACGACCTCGTCGGCGTTGGCGTCCACGGCCTGCTGCTTGGCCAACACGTTGCCCAACAGGGACACGGACTTGATCTCGCAGTGCAGCCAGCGTTCGTCGGCAATGCTGATGGCCGTCAAGCCCTGGGCGCGCTGCGCGGCCGGCGGCGGTGCCCACGCGGAAATCATGCCGAACACGGTGGGCGTGACCGGCGTGGCCGGAAACTGGTGATCGCGACGGGCGACGCCGCGCGTCACCTGCAGGTACACGATGCAGGTATCCAGGTTCGTGCGCGCCAGCAACTGCTCGACCAGAGTGACCCAGCCTTCGCGTTCGAACGGCTGCGCGATCCGCAAGGCGGCCAGGCTGCGATCCAGGCGATCCAGGTGCTCCGTCATGCGGAACGCCTTGCCCCGGTACACGGGGACGACTTCATAGATGCCGTCGCCGAAAATAAAGCCGCGGTCGAGAACGGAGACCTTGGCCTCGTCCACACGCAGGAACTCACCATTGAGATACACCTGGCTTTCGCCCGGCACGCCCGGAATCATGAGGCACTCCTGAATTTTCAAAAGTAAGGGACGAACCGCCCGGTCCGTCCCAATATGGAAAATGGGCGTTTCGCGCACGAAACGCCCATTGCTAGCTTACACCCGTGGCCGCGCCCATGGCGCGCGCTTGTCCGTTTACTGGAACCAGCGCTTGACGGTGTCGACCATGCGGCCGAAGAAGCCGGCGCGTTCGACGGCATCCTGCACCACCAGCGGTTCAGTGCGCAGCACCTTGCCGTCCAGCGTGAATTGCAGCGTGCCGACCTGCTGGCCCTTGGCCAACGGGGCGATGAGCGGATCCGTGCGTTGCGCCACCGGCTTCAGGTCGCCGGCCTTGCCGCGGGGCACCGCAATCGCCACCGGCTTGGGCGGACCCAGCTTGACGTTTTCGGCCGTGCCTTCCCAGACGCGCGCATCGATGCCCGGCTGGCTCTTGTCGAACAGCTTCACGGTGTCGAAGTTCTGGAAGCTCCAGTTCAGCAGTTTCAGGCTTTCTTCGGCGCGCGTGGCTTCGCTGTCAGTGCCCACCACGACCACCAGGATGCGCCGATCGCCGCGCACCGCGGTCGAGACCAGGCAGTAGCCGGCCGAATCGGTGTGGCCGGTCTTCATGCCATCCACCGACGGATCCGCCCACAGCAGGCGGTTGCGGTTGGGCTGCGTGATCTTGTTGTAGGTGTAGCTCTTTTGCTTGTAGTAGTGGAAGAAGTCCGGGTGATCGGTGATCAGGTGCGACGACAGGGTGGCCAGGTCGCGCGTGGACGTCATGTGCTGCGGATCGGGCAAGCCGGTCGCATTCATGAAGTGCGTGCTTTTCATGCCCAGGCGTTCCGCTTCCTGGTTCATCAGCGACGCAAAGGCGGCTTCGCTGCCGCCCACGGCTTCGGCCAGCGCCACGGAAGCATCATTGCCCGACTGCACGATCATGCCCTGATTCAGTTCGTCGACCGTGACGGGCTTGCGCGGTTCAATGAACATGCGCGAGCCGCCCGTGCGCCACGCGTGCTCGGACACGGGGACGGTCTGCTCCAGCGTCAGGCGCTTTTCGTCCAGCGCGTTGAACACGACGTAGGCCGTCATGATCTTGGTCAGCGACGCCGGCTCGACCTTCATGTCAGGGTTGGAGGCAGCCAGCGTCTGGCCGCTGTTCACGTCGATGACAATCCACGCCTTGGCCGCGATGGTGGGCGCCGGCACGGCCGACACGTCACCCACCGGCACCGCGCCAGATGCCGTCGGAGCCGGCGCCGTCGCGCCTGCGGCAGCGGGCGCGGCGGCAGGCGCCTGTTGCGCCCAGACCGGCATCGAGGCCGCGAGCATCGCCGACAGCACCGCGCCGGAAAGCAGGCGGCGGGTCAAGACAACGGGGGATTGAGCGGAGTAAGGCAAATTCTTCATCGGCAACGTGGGTCCAGGAGAGACGCCCGCCGGCGCGGGGCTAATGGCTGACAATTATAGGCAGCCCGTTGGACCGGTCCGCCCCGCACAGGGTTCCGCACGCATTTAAATCATGCAACCTGATGCAACCCCGCCGCAACGATCGGTCAATCCAGCGCGACTTTCAGGCGCGCCTGTACCAATTGGCGCAGCACCAGAAGCTTGCCATGGAAGAAATGCGATGCGCCCGGCACCACCACCACGGGAATCGAGCGCGGCCGCGCCCAGTCCATGGCTTCAGACAGCGGCACCACTTCGTCTTCTTCGCCGTGCACCATCAACGTATCGTCGGGGACCTGCACTTCCTGTGACTGGAAGCGGTTCACGGCTGGCCCCATCAGCATCAGCGCCGACGGCAACACGGTGTCGCCCGCCTCGGCCAGCGCCGCATAGGTCTGCGCGGCCACCGCGGTGCCAAAGGAAAATCCGGCCAACACCCAGGGCGCTTCGGCCAGTTCCGGATGCAGCTCGCGCATCTGCGCCACCACGGCCAGCATGTCCTGCGTTTCGCCGACCGATTTATCGAATGCGCCTTCCGACAGGCCGACGCCGCGGAAATTGGGGCGCACCGCCACCAACCCATGCTGCACGCAAGCGCGCGACAGGGTCGTGACGACCTTGTTCTCGCGCGCGCCGCCTTGCAGCGGGTGCGGGTGCAAGACAAGCGCCCAGCCTCGCGGCGTGCCGGCAGGCCAGTCAACGGCGCAGTCGATGCGGCCGGCGGCCCCGGCGAAGGCGTGGGTATCAGTACGTGCGGACATGGCGAAACTCAGCGTGCGAAAAAGAGAATGATGTTAACCGGCCGGCCGGGACGTGGCGGCAGGAGCGGATGCGGCGCTGGCCAGCCATTGCGCCAGCTGGTCGGCGGCCTCGTCGGTGGCCTGCCGCAATGCCGCCACACCGCCCGCGGCATCCTGCGTGGCCGCAGGCACTCGCACCTGGATGCGCTTCTGGTCCATCACGGCGCGGCCATTGACCAGCACGGCCTGCAACAGGATACGGCCCTCGCTGGACTGGCCGTCTTCGGCGTACACCTGCTCGAACTGCATCAGCGACAGCTGCAACTGCGGCATCTGCAGATTGACCCGATCGGCCAGCACCGCCCCCTGGCGAGACAAGCGGTCCGTGATGCGCTGGCGCACCAGTTCCGACGGCGCCGAGGCCCAACGGTATGTCGCGTAGGCCTTGGGCGCGGCACTGTCGCCCACCCGCCAGATCACGCTGGTGTCCGACAACACCGGCACGGCCTGCAAGCTGAGGGCGATCGGGGCGCGCGCGGGCAACGTCGGCACGGGCCTGGTGTCCAGGCCCAGATCGAACACGGAAGGCGGCGCCCCCACGCGCCCGATGCCGCAACCTGCCAGCGTTGTGGCAACGGTCAATGTGAAGATCAAAACGGTGCGACGCATTTTCATTTTGGCTGTCTCCCGAAGCCCGCGAATCCGGCTTCGCCGGGTCCCGGCGCGATGGGCGCCGGGCCGAACAAGAACGATTGCGGCGTGCTGTCCACACGGCGCAGGGTGATGGTCGCGCCGCGCGCGGCCGCGCTGACGTTGGCGGCCATGTTGGTGACGGCGGGCAAGGTTTCGCCGTCCAGCCGCGCGGCGGCCAGCGCGATCTCGTTCAAGCTGCGCGTGGCCACCGTCAACGGGCCATCCGGCGCATTCAGACGCGCCAATGACTGCCGCGCCTGCTGCGCCAGATCGCCCACCTCGCGCGCCGCGCGGTCCGCCTGGCGCGATGTGTTGCCCAGGGATTCAATCAGAGGACCCAGCTTGGCCATCGCGGGCGCCCGCCCACCG
>NZ_JBHFII010000017.1:107437-112131 GCF_057334215.1 Achromobacter maghribensis
GGCCCCCCCCCCACGGCTGGCTTCCTTCAGCGATTGCGTCAGGTCGGTCGCATTCTGCAGGCTGGCGGTCAGCGCCTGCACGTTCTGTTCGCTCAGCACGCGACGCAACTGCTCGGTGACTTCTTCCACGTTCGAGATCAGCTTGCCGCCGCGCTGCTCGATGCGGTCGAGGAAGCCCGGGCGCAGCGGGATGGCGGCGGGATGCTCGGCCGACGATGCCAGGCGCTTGAGCGATGTACCGTCGTCGCGCAGCTCCACATTGGCCATGCCGGTTACGCCCTGCACGCCCAGTTCGGCCCAGGTCGACTCGGTGATCGGCGTGTTCGGCGCCACGCCGATGCGGATGCGCACCTGGCCCGGCTTGTTCGGATTCAGCGCCAGCGACTGCACTTTGCCGACCGGCACGCCCTGGTAGCGGACGGCCGACTGCGGATTCAGCCCGCTGACCGCCGTGGCCGACACGATTTCGTACGTTTGCAGCTTGGTCCGGTCCCGGCCGATCCAGACGGCCACCAACGCAGCGGCGGCCAGCAGGACCAGCGTAAAGATCCCGGCCATGAGCGCATGACTACGGTTTTCCATGATGCAATCCCTTCGGCGCCAGGTCTCCAAGCGCGCGCAGACCGCGTTCGCCCAGGAAGAATGTGTGAATGAACGGGTGATCGACCTTCAGGACTTCCGGCACCGTGTCGCACACGATCACCCGCTTGTCCGCCAGCACGGCGACACGCGTGGCCAACGCAAGCAGCGTGTCCAGATCGTGCGTCACCATGACGACGGTAAATCCCAACTGCCGGTGCAAACTGCGCACCAGGTCCACGAATTCGTCCGACCGCAACGGATCCAGTCCGGCCGTGGGCTCGTCCAGGAACACCAGTTCGGGGTCGAGCGACAGCGCGCGCGCCAGCGCCACGCGCTTGACCATGCCGCCGGACAGGTCCGAAGGCCGCTTGCCGGCGTCCTGCGCCGACAGGCCCACCATCGCCAGCCGGCACATGACGACGTCGCGCACCAGGTCCTCCGGCACCGTGCGCAGCTCGCGCAGCGGCAAGGCCACATTGTCGAACACCGACAGCGCCGAGAACAGCGCCCCCGCCTGGAACAGCATGCCCCAGCGGTAAGACAGGCGCCTGCGCTCACCAGGCGACAGGTCGAACAACGAATGCCCCAGCACTTTCACGATGCCGGCGGCGGGCTGGTCCAAGCCGATGATCTGGCGCAGCAGCACCGTCTTGCCGGTGCCGGAGCCACCCACAAGCACCAGGATTTCGCCCGGGAAGACGGTCAGGTCCAGATTGTCATGGACGACGTGGTCGCCAAAAGCGGTGCGCAGCCCCCGCACCGAGATGACGGGTTCGACCGTGACGCTGTCGTCAGTGAACAATCGATGCTGGGCGGCGCCGCTCATCAGATGCCCACCGAGCTGAAGATGATGGCGTAAAGCGCGTCCAGCAGGATCACGCCCGTGATGGACGTCACGACCGACGTTGTCGTGCCGCGGCCCAGGCTTTCCGTGTTGGGCTGGATGCGCAAGCCGAAATGGCAGGCAATCAGGGCGATCAGGATGCCGAAGGTCACGCCCTTCAGGATGCCGATCCAGTAATTGGTCAGCGAGATGGCGTCCGGCAGCGATGTCAGGAACCACTGCGCCGAGACGCCAAGCTGCATCTGCGCGGCCAGCATGCCGCCCAGGATCGCCATGGCGTCCGTCCACAACACCAGCAGCGGCATCGTCACGGCCAGCGCGATCACGCGCGGCAGGATCAGCCGCTGCCCGTGCGAAATGCCCATGACCAGCATCGCGTCCAGCTCCTGCGTCACGCGCATGACGCCGATCTGCGCCGTGATGGCCGACCCGGACCGGCCCGCCACCAGGATGGCCGCCAGCACAGGGCCGAGTTCGCGCACGATGGACACGCCCAGCAGCCGGACGATGAAGCGGTCGGCGCCGATCATCTGGAGTTGCTGCGCCGAGAGATACGACAACACCACCCCGATCAGGAAGCCGACCAGCGCCGTGATGCCCAGCGCCTGCGCGCCGGTGCGATACACCTGCGCCGAAATCTCGCGCCACGGGCCCAGCCTCGGGCGGCGCAGCATGCCACCCAGGTCCAGCATCAGTTGGCCCAACATGATGAGTAGCGCCCTGCCGTTTTCAGCGCCGTGCAATATTGCGCCGCCCAGGGCGCGCACCCAGCCCCACGATTCCGCCTTGGGCTCGGGCGCCCGGGCGCCGCCCTTGTTCATGGCCAGCGCATTGAAGACGTCTTGCTGGCCGGCCGACCAGCGCACCCGTTCGGGCAGCTTTTCGCCCCAGGCCTGCCAGATGAGCAACGCGCCGATCGTGTCCAGCCGGCTGATGCCGTGCAAGTCCCAGCGCACGCCATCCTGGACCGCGCGGGCCAAGGCCGACCGCCGGCGTTCGACTTCGCCCGCCTCCGCCAACGCCAGGACGCTCCAGTCGCCCGCCACATGGCAGGCGTTCCCGTCCTGGCGGAACGGCGCGGCGGTAGACGCGGACGAAGCGGTTTGCGGCATGTAGGAGGGGGACAGATGCAAAAAATGTATCGCCAATCATAAACGCTTGAAGGCCGAAAGGCCGCGACGGCCGGCCGCGTGCCCTACAATCGCCGCCATGTCCGATCACGTCCGCCCTATCGACCTGCCCGCGCCGGAAGCTCTGGCCCGAGAGCTAGGCTCGCGCCTGCCCGTATTCCAAGACATTGCCTGGACAGGCAGCACCGGCTCGACCAACGCCGACCTGCTGGCCCGCGCCCGGTCGGGCGCCGGCGCCGGCAAGCCCTGGCTGCTGGGCACCCATTTGCAAGAAACCGGCCGCGGCCGCGCGGGCCGCCCCTGGCAGAATCGGTCGGGCTCCACGCTGATGTTCTCGTGCGCGTTCGACGTCCATCTGCCGGCCGCGCAGCTGCCAGCACTGTCCCCATTAGCGGGCGTGGCGGCATGCGAGGCCTTGCGCGCCGTCGCCGGCCCCGAGGCCCGGGGCCTGTGCATGAAATGGCCCAACGACGTCCAATGGCATGACGCCAAGCTGGCGGGCGTGCTGGTGGAGACCACCCGTAACCCCGGCGGCCGCGAGGCCGGCTACACCGTCGTCATCGGCATGGGCGTGAACCTTATCGACGCAGCGGAACTGTCCCAGGCACTGGGCCGCGAGGTCGCCGACTGGACGCAGGTGCAAGCCCGGGCGCACCGCCTGGCCACCGCCGCCGATCTGGTCTGTGCCAGCGCCACCGCCTGGCACGAAGCCGTGCAGACGCTGGAACGCGAGGGCTTCGCGGCATTCCAGCAGCGTTTCGACCAAGTGGACGCGCTGGCGGGCCGCATGGTCAATGTGCTCGAGAAAGGCGATATCCTGCTCAGTGGCGCCGCCAGCGGCGTGGACGAGCAAGGCCGCCTGCTGGTGGGCACGCCCGACGGCGCCACACCCATTTCGATCGGTGAAATTTCGATTCGGCGCCAAGCATGATCATTCTTATCGACTCCGGCAACAGCCGTCTCAAAGTGGGTTGGCTGGACGCCAGCAACCCCGACATGCCGCGCGAACCGGCGGCCGTCGCGTTCGACGGCCTGGACCTGGAGGCGCTGGACCGCTGGCTGGCTGCCCTGCCGCGCCGCCCGCTGCGCGCGTTAGGCGTGAACGTGGCAGGCGACGCCCGGGGCACGGCCATTGCCGCCATCCTGCAAAAACACGGCTGCGCGGTCGCCTGGTCGCCCTCGCAAGCCAGCACGCTGGGCCTTACCAACAGCTATCGCGTGCCGACCCAACTGGGCGCCGACCGCTGGGCTTCGCTGCTGGGCGTGCTGTCGCGCCTGCCCGGCGCACACCCGCCTTTCGTGCTGGCCAGCTTCGGCACCGCCACCACCATCGATACCGTCGGCCCTGACAACGTCTTCGCCGGCGGCTTGATCCTGCCCGGTCCGGCCATGATGCGCACGTCGCTGGCGCACGGCACCGCCAATTTGCCGATCGCCAATGGCCAGGTCGTGCCCTACCCCGTCGATACCCACGAAGCCATCGCCTCGGGCATCGCAGCAGCCCAGGCCGGCGCCGTCGTGCGCCAATGGCTGGCTGGCCGCCAGCGTTATGGGCAGACCCCGCAGATCTACGCGGCCGGCGGCGGCTGGCCCGAAGTCCACCAGGAGATCGAGCGGTTGCTGGCGGATGCCGGCGGCGCGTTCGGCGTCGCGCCGGTACCGGTCTACCTGGATCACCCCGTCCTGGACGGCTTGGCCGCAGTGGCGCGCGCCACCCTGGACACCCACGCCTGAACGAGGCCCGCCATGCGAGTGCTCTTCATCCTGATCTTGCTGGCCAATCTGTGGATACTGGCGCTGGGCCAGGGCTGGATCGGCGTGCGGCCCGAAGACGAAGGCCGCGACACCCGCCGTTTCAGCCAGGAGCTGAACCCGGGCGCGGTAACGCTGGTACCGCGGAAAACGCCTTAACGGCTTGCCCTGCGGCCGGCGCGCTGGACGCGCGGGCCGTTCAATCCAGCCAGGGCGCCAATGCGTCCAGCGTGCGCCGCGTGGCCCCCGCATGCGTGTCGAACCATGCCCGGGCCGCCTGGCTGGCCGCTTCGCGGCGCGGCGCATCGGCCACCAACGCCATCGCACGGTCCACCGCCTGCTCCGCATCCGCCACGCGCCACGCCGCGCCTGCGGCGATGGCGTCT
>NZ_JBHFII010000017.1:112198-183149 GCF_057334215.1 Achromobacter maghribensis
TTTGGCGTCTTCCGCCGCCTGCTTGAAATTGAACGTGTGCGGGCCGACGATGACGGGCACGCCGGCCGCGCACGCCTCGATCAGATTCTGGCCGCCCAACGGGGCAAAACTGCCCGCCACGATAGCTACGTCCGACGCGGCGTAATAGAACGCCATCTCGCCCAACGTATCGCCCAGCATCACCACGGTGTCCGGGCCCGGCTCGACACCGTCGGCACGCCGCACGAACGACAGCCCGGCCTCCGTCAACTGGCGGGCCGCCTCGTCAAAACGCTGGGGATGCCGGGGAATCAGCAGAAACAGCGGCGCATCAGGCCCCCAGGCTGCGGCGGCATGCCGTTTGATGGCGGCGATGAAACCGCTGTCTTCGCCTTCGCGGGTGCTCGCCACCGCCACCACCGGCCTTGCCCGTTGCGCCCGCCACGCCCGGCCCGCCAGCACCTGCGGCGCCGGCAGCACCAGATCGAATTTCAGGTTCCCGGTCACGATGGGCGGGGGCGCGCCGGCCTGGGCCAGCCGGGCCGCGTCTTCGGACGTCTGCGCCAGCACCCGGTCCAGACCGGCCAACGCTTCACGCATCACGCTGCCCATTCGCCCCGCCTGACGTAGCGACGACGCCGAATACCGGGCGCTGACCAGCGCCATCGGCACCCGCGCGCGCCGCGCCGCGGCCAGCAGGTTGGGCCAGATCTCGCGTTCGATCAGCAGGCCGCAGCGCGGCTGATGGCTATCCATGAAGCGGCGCGTCGCGCCGGGAAAGTCGTAAGGTAGCCAGGCTTGGCGTAATTGCCCGCGGCCAATGGCCTCCGGGAACAGGCGCTGGCCCTCGGCGCGGCCGGTCGCCGTCATATGGGTCAGCAGCACGGGCAGGCCCCGGTCCAGCAACGCCTGCAGCAGCGGCTGCGCGGCGCGCGTTTCACCCAGGCTGACGGCATGCACCCAGACAGGCCGCGTCCAGGACGAAAAAGCCGGGGAAGGGGCAGGGGCCGGCGCCTCGGCATGACCGAACCGCTGCGGCGAGAAGATTTCCCACTGACCGCCCGCGCGCCTGGCGCGGTGGGCCATCCACAGCCAGACCAGCGGTGACAGTGCCCTGAGCGCCAGAGAATAGACGCCGCGGTTCATATCACTGGGCAGCCAATGCCTGCTCCACCGCCGCCATCACGGCCTCGCGCGACGGCGACGCGCCGCGGTCGCCCAGGCTGGCGGTGTAGTTCGAACCCACCAGCGGCGTGCGCACCGGCGTGGAAGCCCGGTAGATGCCGATCGTGGGGCGGCCCAGCGCGGCGGACAAGTGGGTCAGGCCGCTGTCCAGGCCGACCATCAGCCGCGAGCCCGCCAGCAGACGCGCGACCGCGCTCAGATCCATGCGGGGCATCACTTCGGCCCCATCCATGCCCGCCACCAGCAGGCCGGCGCGCTGCGCTTCCGAGTCATTGCCCGCCAGCAGTTTCAGGGTGCACCCGGCCTCGCGCAGCCGGCGGAACACCGCGCGCCAGTCTTCTTCGGGCCACAATTTGTCGTCGCGGCTGGCCGACGGCATGATCACGGCGTAGCCACGATCGGTATCCAGGTGATGCAGGCGTGGCAATTCGGCGGCATTCAGCCCGTCGCTGCCCACATCATGCACGGGAGCGGCCGCCTGGCCTGCCTGGCGCACAAATGACTGCAGGCCAAAATCCGGCAAGCCCGCATGCTGGTAGCCGAAGGTCAGCCCAGCCAGTTTGCGCTGGCGGATCACGGCGGGCTGCCAGAATTCCACGCGATGACGCACGTTGTAGAACAGCGATGCCAACGGCTCGCGCGCCGAACGCCAGTCCAGCCCGTGGCGCACGCCGCGCGCCTGGCGCACCAGCCATGCGGACTTCAGAAGACCCTGCATATCGAGGACGATGTCGTATTGCACCGACCGCAAGCGTTCCTTGAGCGCTTTGCGCTCCGCCCGTACCTGCGCCGACCACCACGCCTTGCGCCAGCGGCGATGGGCGACTTTGATGACCTGATTGACAGCGGGGTGCCATGCAGGGATATCCGCGAAAGCTTCTTCCGCGATCCAGTCGATTTCGGCGTCCGGGACATGGCGGGCGATGTCGGATATAGCCGGCAACATGTGCACCAGATCACCTAGGGAAGAAGTGCGGACGATGAGAATGCGAGTCGGCATCAAGTCGAAGGGGGTACGTTGGAGAAGGGAATGTACAACACAACCCCACAGGCGATCGATACAAGCCCGCATCCCTGCCCAAAGACCAGGGCATCCTTTTCTGGATGAGCCCTGTTCAAAGGCGCGAAGGCACGTACTCAGGCATCCAGTGCTTCAACTGTGCACGTACTTCATCATCCGAAACCGGCCCTTTTTTCGTCATCCACGCCAGACTTTCCTCGTAGAACCCTTCCGGCACCGAGCGGGAGCGTGCAATTCTCAGTTTTTCGTGCGGCGTCTCGCGCGTTTCCTCGGAATCAGCCAACAATTCCTCGTACAGTTTTTCGCCGGGGCGCAGGCCCGAATACTCGATATGGATTTCGTCTTCGGTATATCCGGACAAGCGGATCATATTGCGCGCCAGGTCGGCGATCCGCACGGGTTCCCCCATGTCCAGGACAAAGACCTCGCCCCCTTGCCCCATCGAGGCCGCCTGCAGGACCAACTGCGCCGCCTCCGGGATCGACATGAAATAGCGCGTGATGTCGGGGTGAGTCACGGTGATCGGTCCGCCTCTGGCGATCTGCGCCTGAAACTTCGGGATGACGCTGCCAGTGCTGCCCAGGACATTCCCGAACCGCACCATCTGGAAACAGGTGTTCCCGCCGCGGCAATGCAGCACTTCACAGATCATTTCCGCCATGCGTTTGGTCGCGCCCATCACATTCGTGGGGTTGACGGCTTTGTCGGTCGAGATCAGCACGAAGCGCTTGGCGCCGAACCGACGGGCGCACTCCGCGACGTTGAGCGTGCCCAGCACATTGTTGCGCACCGCTTGCCAGGCATTTCCAACTTCCATCAAGGGAACGTGCTTGTAGGCGGCCGCGTGGAAAACCACTTCCGGCTTCCATGTCTCGAATATCTCTTCCAGGCGCGCAGCGTCTTTCACATCGCCTGCCAGCGGGATGATGCGGACACCGGGATGGTGCTCGGTAAACCACTGCTCGATGGTGTACAGCGCAAACTCGCTTGCCTCGAAGAGGATCAGACAGCTTGGTCCAAAACGCGCCAATTGCCGGCACAGCTCGCTGCCGATCGAGCCGCCCGCCCCCGTCACCAGGATCGGCTTGCCCGCGATCATCTCCTGGACATTCACGTTATTGATCCGGACCGCTTCACGGCCGAGCAGGTCCTCGATATTCACCGGGCGCATCATGTTGATCGCGACGCGGCCGCTCATCAATTCACTCAGCCCCGGCACCGTGAACAGCGCCGCGCCCGCATTGGTGGCGATCTCCATGACCCGCCGGACAGAGGACGCCTTCGCCGACGGAATGGCCAGGATGACCCTCGTCGCGTCGAATTCAGCCAGAACCTCCGCCAGCCTGTCGGTGCCGCCCACTACCCGGCACCCCGACAGTTCCAGCCCCCATTTGGCAGGATTGTCATCAACCAGCGCGACGACATGCCATTCCGTGCTTCGGCTCAGTTCACGCACCAGCATTGCGCCTGCCGTGCCCGCCCCCACGACGACGACCGGCGTCCCGCGGCCGCTGACTCGGCCATATAGGCGATATTCTTTCCACATACGCCATGCGGCACGTCCGCCCCCCATCGCCAGCAGCAGCAACAGGGGGTACAGCAGCAGGATGGATCTCGGCAGCGCGGCTTCATTGCGCACGAGGAATGCAAAAACCAGCAACGCGACCGCGGAAGCGACTACGACTTTCAGTACCCGCTTAAGGTCTGAAATGCTGGCAAAAATCCACATTCCCCGATACAGACCTGCGGCACGGCAGGCGACCGCCTGCACCGGCAACAGGACCAGCAGTGCCATCCAGATCGTGCGCTCCCAGCCGGTGGGCCAATCAAAATTGAACCGCAGCAGGAACGCGCCGAGCCAAGCGACAACAATCGCTCCCAGGTCGAACAGGAAGACCAGGACGGTGCGAAATCGAGTTGGAATGATCATGGATCGAATGGTGTGAATTAGTCGGCGACAAGGCTCGTCCCGGGCCCAACAATCGTGTCTGGCGGAACACGCACGCGATATCCCGCGCATGTGCCCGCCTGCAGCCACACCCGCTCTGCGACAACGACGCCTCCCGCGAGTTGGACTCCCACGCCCAGATGGGAAAAATCACCTACCACCGCATCATGGTCCACCGTGGCGTTGGCGTTGACGATAACGCCGCGCCCCAATCGAGCGGCCGTGCCAACGATGGCTCCGGCCATGATGGCACAGCCCACGCCGACGGTTGCGTACGGGCTCACGTAGGCCCGGGGATGGATGACGGTGGCAAAGGGGATGCCCAGCGCTTCCTGCGCAAGCATCAAACGCTCGCGCGCCGCCTGGTTACCGATCGCCACAATGACAGCATCGCCCGGCCCCGTCAGCGAGCCTAGCTGGCTGGGATGGCCGACAATTTTCCAGGAGCCAGAGGTGGATTGCCCGGGGTAGTTGTCATCGACAAAGACAATTTCCGACCAGGAGCCGTCCAGCTCCGCCGCTTCCGCGACAGCCCGGCCGTGCCCGCCTGCACCTACGACGACAAGATTGCGTTTAGTTTTCATAACATCCAGAAGAGCCGTTGGTTCGACTCGAACAAATTTCCCGATTCCCCCTTCGACCGCCCATCAGGCGCTTGCCGGCTCCCGAAGGCCCGCCTTCAAGCGCAGTGCCGCGATAACCAGCGGCGCATACGCCACCGCCATGCCCAGCGAGCCGTCAATCTTGCCCAGCGCCACCAGACAGGCCATGGGGAAAAGCCACAACACGTTTATCGCCAGCACGGTCAGCGTCACGCTGACGTGGCTGCCCCACTTCCGGGAGGCGTACTGATAGGCATGCGTGCGGTGCGCTTCGTAGACCTTCTCGCCGCGGATCAGCCGCCGAAGCAAGGTCAGGGTCGCATCCACGATGAATACGCCAAGGAGAATGGTCCATGCCCAGAACAGTTCGGGTGCCTGCCAGCCCGCCTTCAGCGACAGGATGCCCAGCGTCAGTCCCAGGAAGCCGCTTCCCCCGTCGCCCATGAAGATCTTCGCAGGGGGAAAATTCCAGATCAGGAAGCCCAGTACAGCCGCGGCCAGCAACATCGGGGCAAGGCCGGCGTCGCCGGCACCCGTTAGAAAGTAGAGAACGCTTGCGCCAGCCGTCACGCAGATTGCCTCGACGCTGGCAAGCCCGTCGATGCCATCCATGAAGTTGTACAGGTTCAGCAGCCACACCAGGTAAAAGGCCGCTGCGATATTCAGCAGCCATCCCGCCTCCAGCGGCAGGCCGCCGATCGACAACGCCGGCACCCCGCCCATCCAGTAAAGGCCCCACGCGGCACCGATAAAATGCGCCAGCAGCCGCCACCGCGCCTGGATGTGGCCATGATCGTCAAGAAACCCGATCAGGGCGATCCACGCGCCCGCCACGGCGACCCCGCATACGACGGACCAGGCGACGAAGCCGCCAGCCCCCATCACGAGCATGCCCGCCACGAAAGCGACGACGAAAGAGATCCCGCCGCCGCGCGGCGTGGGCGTTTTGTGCGAACTGCGCGCATTGGGCACGTCAATCACATTACGTGCCAGCGCATACCGGCGCAATGCGCCCGTCAGAAGCCACGCAAGCGCAAAGACAAGGCCGAACAGCCACCACGGTGCGATCATTGGGTGCGTCAAAAAATACGGTTTATCGAAAAAAAGGCAGCGCGATGCCGGATCAGGCACTCACGTCAATCTCGCGCAGCACGAACCGCTGCGGGTCATACGCAAAATCGCGACGGGCGTCGTCATGGTCGAACACCATGTCGCGGTTCATCCGTTGGACCATGTCCGCGTTCCATTTACGGTAACGGGGAATAAGGCGCAGAAAGAACAAGGCAAAATTGAACAACCAGATCGGCACGCTCAGAAAGCGGGGCTTGCGTCCCATTGCCTTGAAAATCCGCGAGACCATTTCGCGGTAGGTCAGGACTTCGGCGCCCGAAATGTTGTAGCTATTGCAGCCAGCATCAGCGGAAAATACTGACAGAACCGCGGCCTTGGCAACATCATCCACATAGACGGGCTGCCGCAGGCCTTCCGCGCGGCCGAACAAGGGGAAAAGCCCCAGCTTTCGGATCAGCTTGACGATTTCGGCAAGATTACGGTCGGTTCCCCGGCCATAAATCAACGTCGGCCGCAGAATCGTCCATTCAACGCCATGCGCCTGCGCCCACTCGGCGATTCGGCGCTCGCCCTCCACCAGCCGGCGGACGATCTCCTCCTCCTGCGGATTCGAAGACGTGGTTTTCGTGAAGCGGCTGGTGGAAGACAGGCAGACCACGCGGCGTACGCCATGCCTGAGCATCAGGTCGAAATGCTCCGGCAGGTTCCAGATGCCGCACAGCGCGATCCAGTGCGGGATCGGCTCACCATCGGCGTCCGTGGCGTCCGCATGCAGCGTGGCCCAGCGCACCCGCGCATCGTCGGTCTGCTGTGGTCGCCGCGAAAACGCCATCACCGAATGTCCGGCGTCCGCCAATTGGGCAAGCACCTGGCGTCCAACCGGCGACGTCGCGCCCAGCACTCCTGCCGTTAATCTGTCTGAATTGCTCATAGCCTGTCTTCTCAACCGCAGCCAGCGTCGCGCGTGGCGGCCGGTGCGCGTTCTACGGGGTGACCGACCAGACGGTGCGGTTCACGTACGGCACATAACTCAAGACGATCCGAACGATCTTCACCGACACGGCTCCTCCACGGTAGTCGTCCACCGTCTTGACGCGGGCCGCTTCCTCATTCTGGCCGGTCACGACGCGGATGGCCTCAAGCACGCCCTTCGCCTTCAGCCCGCTCATGATCAAAGTGCCTTCGTCCATGCCTTCCGGACGTTCGTGCGCCGTGCGCACGGTCACCGCCGAAAGGTTCAGCAGCGACGCTTCTTCGGTGATCGTACCGCTGTCGGACAGGACGCACTTGGCGCCCATTTGAAGCTTCATGTAGTCCAGGAAGCCAAACGGCTTCACGAAGCGAACCAGCGGATGCTCGATGGAACGACCCAAGGCTTCCAGCCTGGCCCGCGTGCGCGGGTGCGTCGAGACGACGACCGGCATGGAATACGACTCCGCGACCGCGAAAAGCGTATCCAGCAGATCATGCAGGTTCTGGACCGAATCCACGTTCTCTTCGCGGTGGATGCTCACCAGGAAGTACCCGCGCGCGGTCAGTCCTTCGCGTTCCAGCACCGTGGAAGCCTCGATCTGGGGCTTGTAGTGCCCAATCACCTCTTCCATGTGCGAGCCGGTCTTGATGATGGTCTCGGGCCGCACGCCTTCGGCGATCAGATACCGGCGCGCATGCTCCGTCAGCACCAGATTGATGTCGCTCAGATGGTCCAGGACCTTTCGGTTCAGCTCTTCGGGCACGCGCTGGTCGAAACACCGGTTGCCCGCTTCCATGTGGAAGACCGGAATCTTGCGGCGCTTGGCGGAAATGACCGCCAGACAGGTATTCGTGTCCCCGTACAGCAGTAGCGCGTCGGGCTTTTCCTGGGCAAAGATTTCATCCGACTTGGCGATGACCTCTGCGATGGTCTTGGCCGGCGTATCGGCAGCCACGCCGAGAAAATGGTCCGGCTTGCGGATGCCAAGTTCGTCGAAAAAAACCTGATTCAGCTCGTAGTCGTAATTCTGGCCGGAATGCACCAGAATGTGATCGACTTGCTTGTCCAGTTCTGCAATCACCCGGCTCATCTTGATGAGTTCCGGGCGAGTGCCGACCAGCGTCATGACTTTAGTCATTCAATTGCTCCTGCAGGTACGCAAGCCCGAGCAGAATCTTCTCAACGCCAGGAACGTCCAGTCGCGTCGTGTTATGCGACGTGTAGTCATCCAGTTCGGATACTTCCTTTTCACCCTCGACGAAGTACTTCTTGTAGTTCAGGTCGCGGTTATCCATGGGGATCCGGTAGTACCGGCCCATATCCACCGCCTTCGCCATTTCCTCGCGGGAAATCAGGGATTCGTACAGTTTTTCCCCGTGGCGCGTACCGATGACCTTGACCGGGGCGGCGCTCTTGAAAATGTTCTTCAGCGCTTCAGCCAGGTCACCAACGGTCGATGCGGGCGCCTTCTGCACGAAGATATCGCCCTGCTCTGCATGTTCGAACGCGTGCAGTACCAGATCGACGGAATCCTCAAGCGACATCAGGAAGCGCGTCATGCTCGGATCGGTAATGGTCAGCGACTCGCCTGCCTTGATCTGCTGGACGAACAAGGGGATCACCGAGCCCCGCGACGCCATCACATTGCCGTAGCGGGTTGAACAGACCACCGGGCCGCCTTCGGGAATGGCGCGGGATTTGGCGACCACCAGCTTTTCCGCCATGGCTTTCGAAATGCCCATGGCATTGATGGGATAAACCGCCTTGTCCGTACTCAGCACGATCACGCGCTTGACGTGGTTGGCGATAGCGGCGTTCAGCACGTTTTCCGTTCCGAGGACGTTGGTTTTAACCGCCTCCATCGGGTAGAACTCGCAGGACGGAACTTGCTTCAATGCCGCCGCATGGAAAACATAATCAACGCCGATCATCGCCTGGGAAACGCTGCTGTAATCGCGCACGTCCCCGATGTAGAACTTGACCTTGTCGTTGGCAAGTTCAATGCGCATGTCTTCTTGCTTCTTTTCGTCGCGGCTGAATACGCGAATTTCGCGGACGTCGGTATCCAGGAAGCGTTTCAGTACCGTGTGGCCAAAGGAACCCGTACCACCGGTAATCATCAGGACTTTATTTTCAAACATAATTCACCACAGTAGTCAGGGTTACGCGCGCGTTTCGTGCATCGTGGCAATCAAACGATCCCAAGACGGCGGTTGATAATTGAAGGCCGCACGGAAACGGGATGAATCGAGAGAGCGGTCGATATGCAGCTTATCGTCCGGCTCGATATCGATCTGTTTGCCGTAGACCTTGGCCACCAGGGACAACAGGCGGAACTTGTCGATGGGGTCCACCGACACATGGTAGAGGCCGCTGAACTCTGGCTTGGGCAGCACCAGATCTTTGATCACGCGGGCCAGTTCAACGGTCGGCAGCCCGGAAAAAATGGCTTTGGTAAAGCCTTTGACCGGTCCGGTCTGCGACAGGAACCAGTCCACCAAAGCCAGATTCGTGCCCAATTCGTGGCCGATGATCGACGTGCGCAAGGTGATCGCATGCGGAAAATCGTGCAGCTCCCCCATGTACTTCGATTTGCCATACAGGTCTTCCGCGTCCGACAGGTCGGACTCGACGTACATGCCTTTCTTACCGGAAAACACGCAGTCGGTGCTGATATGCACCAAGCGGGCTCCGACCAGGCCGCACAAATGCGCCAGCCGATGCGGGAGGAGGGAATTGAGCGGCAAGGTCACAAGCGGATCTTTCGCAGTGGATGCCTGTTTGATCACGCCCACGCAGTTGATGACCGCATCGGGGCGGACGCGTCCCAGCAGCGACACCAGCGCATCTTGGTCGGTTGCGTCCACGCCGGTGATCAGGCGAGCGCGGACATCGGGGGAAAACCGCTCGCGCAACGTACCGCTACGCAACGTTCCCCAAGCCTCGTAGCGGGCGTCGGAGGAAAACTCGCGGAATGTCGCGCTGCCCAGCATGCCGCTGGCGCCCAGGATCAGAACTTTCATACTCAGTGCCTCGCATTATAAATTTCAGTCGCGGCCGCCAAAAGGCGCGACAGTTCCGTAGCCTGCTTCCGCATTTCGAAGTGCTCCAGGAAGTAGCGGCGCCCCGAATCGGCCAGCTCTTGGCGGGCAGACGCATCCATGCGATACAACTGCTCGATGCATCCGCAAAGGCCGGGCACGTCTTCCGCGCCGCACACGACTCCCGCCCCCGCTTCGCGGACCACCTGGGCCCCCTCACCGTCCAGCGCGGCGATGATCGGGCGGCCAGCAGCGAAATAGGCCTGAATTTTACTCGGAACCGTGTACGCGAAAATCTCTTCCCGCTTCAACGAGACCAACAACGCCTGCGCCCGGCGGAAGAAGTTCGGCATCTCGCTGGCAGGGTAGCGGCCGGCCAGAATAAGATTGTCGAGATTATGCAATTTCTTCTGATTCTCGACCCATCCAAGCATGCTTCCGCTGCCCACCATCACCAGCTTGCAGTCAGGAAGGTGTACCAGTTTCCGGGCGGCTTCCACAATCGTCTCGACGGCCTGCGCCGTGCCGATGTTACCGGCGAATAGAACGCAGAAATTGCTATCCATCGTATGCAGTATTTCCGGCGGAATGCGGGATTCATCCGCCGGCGCGGCTTCTGGTTCCCGGTATGAATTTGGATAATATTCAAGCTTCGCTGGGTCGGCCAATCGCGATATGGGTGCGAAAAACCCGCGCGATTGCACCAGGATGCGGTCGCAAGACGCGTAAATCCGGCGAACCATCGCACCGACCGCGCCAAGCACATGTTTATTCTTGATGAATCCGGTGGCACTAAGGCTTTCAGGCCATAAATCCTGAACCCATACCACCAGCGGCGCTTTCAAGCGCTTCTTCAGGAACACAGCCGGAATCACTGCCGTAATGGGCGACAACGCCACCGCGAAAATCACATCGAATTTTTCGCCCTTGACCGCTTTCCCTGAGTGCCAGATAGCGTTGAAAAGAAACGACAGATAGTTGAGAACCATATTCTTGCCGCCGCCGTTGCCACGCGCCCGCAACGGCACCCGGCTGACGGTAATCTTGTCGCCGTACATTTCACGCTGATAACCGCCGGATGAATACCCCGGGAATATTTTTCCATCGGGATAATTCGGCTTACCCGTCAAAACATGGACCTCGTGGCCTTGCTCTGCCAATTCATGGATCAGGTCATTAACAACAACAAAAGATTCGGGCCAAAAATATTGCGTGACCACGAGAATTTTCATCAATAACCCTATAATTTATTCATGGAGCGGCGACACCCTCCACCCACAGTTTGGCCATCGAAACCGCATACGGATAATACGGCGGCGTTCTTAACCCGATCCGCGCACATATATATTTTTTTTACCATCGTCCGCATACGTGCCAAAAAGTAGGGAAAGATAATAAAAAGTTCCATTGCACGAAACGCAATAATCAAACCCGGACAGCCTTTCTTCAGTCGGCGCATATTATCCCCCAGTCCTCAGATCCACGCCAGAAGAATCCGTGAAAGTAAATGCGATTCAATATACTGATTTCACTGGGCAATCCTTGCGGGGCTGTTCCAAATAGATAACTCCGGCGACTGCCCGTCACACCGGCCTACCCATCCCGGCTCCAGGCCGGTCCTGAGTTGAGGCGCCGGGCTTTCCCTTACGGCCGCTTAGGTCCACAATAGGCCAAAGACCTACAAGGAGACTGCCATGCGCATTGCCGATGCCCAGTGGATTCCTTCGACGCAACACCAGACCTGGGATGCGTTGACCGACCCGAGAGTGTTGCAGAAATGCATACCGGGCTGCGTGGAAGTCGCGATGCGCAGCCCCACCGAGTACGCCGTCACCTTGCGGGCCAATATCGCCGGAATCGACACCGATTACGAAGGCGAGATCCTGCTTTCCGATGTCAATGCGCCAGACAGCTGCACCCTGGTATTCGAAGGCAAGGGCCGGGCGGCCTGTCTCGCCATCGGCACCGCCCAGGTCAACCTCAGCACCAAGGACCAGGGCACCCGCGTAGCCTATACCGTGGCCGGCATGGCGGGCGGCAAACTGGCCGAATGCGGCGAAGGCCTGCTGCTGAAAGCCGGCGACAAGATCATCCAGAAGTTCTTCGCCGCCTTTATCGACCACATGGCCGTGCAGCCTCGCCTGGCACCTCCGCCCCCGCCCCCGGAACCCGAACCCCGCGGATTGTCCAATTCGCGCTGGTCGTGGGTGCTGGTGCTGCTGGTGGTCGCGGTGTTCTGGGGTTACCACTCGTTCTACAAGTGAAAACCCTAGTGGGCCGGTGATATCCTAAGCGGCATGACTCCGCCGCCATCACCGCCCCCGCCAGCCGCCGACCCCGCCCGCTCCCGCAGGGACCTCCTGATGGCGATGGCGGGCGTGTCGGCGACGGTGGTGCTGGCGGCGCTGGATTCCACCATTATCAGCACCACGCTACCCCGTGTGGCCGAAGCGCTAAATGGGATGGCCCTCTATGCGTGGGTCGGCACCGGCTACCTGTTGGCCACCGCGGCGTCCATCCTGATTTTCGGCCGGCTGGGCGACATGTTCGGCCGCAAGCCCTTGATGCTGGTTTCGGTCCTGATCATCGCGTTGGGGTCCATCGCCTGTGGCCTAGCGCAGTCCATGACGCAGTTGATCGTGTTCCGAACCCTGCAAGGGGTAGGCGGCGGCATGATGATCGCCACCGCCTTCGCGGCGCCCGCCGATCTGTTCCCCGACGCCAAGCAACGCGTGCGATGGATGGCGCTGGTGTCCGCCGCCTTCGCCATGGCCAGCGGCATCGGCCCGGTTCTCGGCGGCGCGGCCACGCAAGCGCTGGGCTGGCGCGCGGCGTTCTTCATCTCGCCCATTGCGGCGGCCGGCGCCTTTTTCCTGCTAGCACGCTATTTCCCGCGCATCCGCCCCATCCATGACGGCAGCCGCAAGATCGACTGGGTGGGCGCCATCCTGTTGGTCCTGGCCGTGGGCGCCCCGCTCGCGGCGCTGGAACTGGCCTTTGCCAGCGGCGAGCACGCGCGTCCGCTCCTGGGAGGCATGCTGGCGCTGGTCGGCGTGGCCGCCGTCGCCATCCTGATTCCCACCGAACGCCGCGTGAAATCGCCCATCTTTCCGCTACGCGTCCTGGCGGGCCTCGACTCCCGTTTGCTGAACCTGGCCGCCATGATGGTCGGCGCGGTGATGTTCGTGCTGATCTTCTACAGCCCGCTGCTGCTGCAGCAGGTGCTGGGCTACACGCCCAGCGAGGCCGGCCTGCTGCTGACCCCGCTGGTCGCGGCGATCTCGGTGGGCAGCATCGTCAACGGCCGGCTGTTCCCCAAGCAGACCGAACCGCAGCGCCTGATGGTGTTCGGCGCCCTGCTGCTGGCGGCCGGCACGCTGATGGTGCTGCTGATTTCCCCGGGCACGTCGGCGTGGTGGATCCTGGCCGCCTTCTTCGTCAACGGCTGCGCGCTGGGCTTCCTGCTGCCCAACCTGACGCTCTTCATGCAGATGCTGAGCGAACGCCGCGACGTGGGCGTGGCCTCGGCGCTGGTGCAGACCACGCGCGCCATCGGCAGCGCCTTGGGCACGGCGGTGGTCGGCATCATCATTTCACACAGCACGGTACTAAACGGAGTGCGGGCCGGCCTGGTCCTGTGTATTGTGCTGTCGCTTGCCTGTGCGCTGCTGGCGTATCGGGTCAAGATGAAAAACCTGGTCACCGGCCGGAAGTAGGCCACCCCGGCTTTACCCCAGGCATCACCCAAGAACGCCCCCGAGGCGAACCCGAGACAAATCATGCGCCAACGCAATCTGCTGGACCTGCTGCTGCTTGCAGCGGTCTGGGGCGGCTCTTTCCTGTTCATGCGTGTCGCGGTCGGCGATTTCGGCCCGATCGCGTTGATCGAGCTTCGCGTGGGCCTGGCCGCGCTTTTCCTGCTACCGGCGGCCCTGTGGCGCGGCAAGCTGCCGGTGATCGCCCGGCACTGGAAGGCGTTGCTGGTGGTCGGCACCCTGAACGCCGCCGTGCCCTTCCTGCTCTACGCCTACGCGGCGCAGTCACTGGGCGCCGGCTTCCTGTCGGTGGCCAATGCGGTGACGCCCGTGTGGGGCGCGGTGGTGGGATGGCTTTGGCTGAAGGACAGGCTGCCCTGGATGCGCTCGCTGGGCCTGATGATCGGGTTCCTGGGCATCATCGTGCTGGTGTGGGACAAACTGAACTTCCAGGCCGGCGGCACAGGGCCGGCGGTGCTGGCCGCCGTGTCGGCACCTGTCTTCTACGGCATCGCCGCCAATTGGACCAAGCGCTTCCTCACCGGCGTGGACGCCCTGGCCAGCGCCACCGGCAGCATGATCGCCGCCTCGCTGGTGCTGCTGCCCCTGGCGATCTCCGCATGGCCCGAGGCACCCGCGTCGATGGCGGCCTGGATCTCGACGATCCTGCTGGCCGTCGTCTGCACCGGCGCGGCCTACATCATCTTCTTCCGCCTGATCGCCAACGTCGGGCCCACCGGGGCGGTCAGCGTGACGTTCCTGGTGCCGATATTCGGCGTGGTGTGGGGCGCCTGGTTCCTGGATGAGCGCATCACCCCGTCCATCGCGGTAGGCGCCGCCATCATCCTGATAGGCACGGCCCTGGCGCTAGGCCTGATCAAGCGTCGCGTCTAAGCCCGCGCTCAGTATTTATCCGACGTGCCGGTCAACGCCACGCCGATGCGCAACAGCGTGTAGGACACCGCATCCACCCAGCGCCGCACCCATCCCCGGCGCTGGTAGTCCAATGGGCGGATGAAGCGGCCGCCCTCGCGGATGGCCGTTTCCAGGCGCTCCTGCAAATCCCACGCGAACGGTTGGTCGTCCACGACGACGTTGGCCTCGCGCGCCAGCAGCAGGCTGAACGGGTCCAGGTTGGAGGAGCCCACGGTCGCCACGTTGTCGATCACCGCCACCTTGGCATGCAGGTAGCTGGGCATGTATTCGTAGATCTCGATGCCGTCTCGCAGCAATTGGTCGTACAGCGACCGGGTCGCATGGTATTGCATGCGATATTCGACCTTGCCTTGCAGCAGCAGTCGCACTCGCACGCCGCGCGCGGCGGCCCGGGCCAGGGCACGGCGAAACTGCCGGCCGGGGAAAAAGTAGGCGTTGGCGATAAGGATGTCGCGGCGCGCCTGCGTAATGCCGTAAAGGTAAGCGCGTTCAAACGTCTGGCGGTAACGCACGTTGTCGCGCAGCACCAGCGCCGCGCGCTGCGTGCCGCAAGGGGCTACCGGCGCATGGCGCGGCTTGGTCAGCCGCATGCGGTTCCAGTCGCGCGGATGGCGCCGCAGGCGCGCCCAGTTCAGCCGCACCCACAGCAGGTCTTGCGCATAGGCCGCGTCCGTCACCAGCGGGCCTTCCACCTGCACGGCAAAATCGAAGCGCGGCGCCGAAATGCCATCCGTGGGATCCAGGTCGTCGTAGTCATCGATGACGTTGATGCCGCCGATGAACGCCACGCGTCCATCCACGACGGTGACCTTTCGGTGCAGCCGCCGCAAACGGCTGCGCGACGGGATCAGGCGAGCGAACCAGCGCGGCTCGGGCCGGAAAATGCGGCATTGCGCACCCGCTTCCAGCAGCCGTTCGCGCACCACGACTACGTTTTCAGCGCTGCCGAAGCCGTCCAGCACCACGCGTACCTTCACGCCGCGCCGCGCGGCTGCGGCCAGGCATTCCAGCACCCGTGAACCGGTGCGGTCGACCATGAAGATATAAGTTTCCAGATGCACGCTGAACTGAGCGGCATCGATGGCCGCGCACAGCGCGGGAAAGAAATCGGCGCCGTTCTGCAACAGCCGGATGCCGTTGCCGTCGGTCCATTCCAGCTTGACCTGCTCGGCCTTCACGGGAGTTCCAGCTCGGCCAGCAAGGGGGAGTGATCGGACATCCGCGCCCATTCGCGGCCGCGCAACACGCGCGCGCTGCGCACGGCAAAGCCGCGCTGGTAGATGCGATCCAGGCGGAACCACGGGAAGACGGCAGGAAACGTTCGGGGCGGTGGCAGCAAGAGGCGCGAGCTGCCTTCCATGCCCAATTGATTGTTGCGCTCCATGACGGACAGGCCGCTGTTCGGCAAGCCTCGCAGTGCATTGCTCAAGCGCTTGACCGAGTCACGCAGGCGCGGCAATTCACCACCATGGCTGCGCGGCGCATGGGAAAACACTTCATACAGCCCCAGCTGCTGCACGAATAGCGGGGCCAGGCGGTCATTCCAGTCGTTGAAATCGCCCGCGATCAGGATGGGCTCGCCGTCCGGCACCATGTGCCGGATGCGTTCGGTCAGCGCCAGGATCTGGCGGCTGCGGCTACCGGCGAACAGGCCCAGATGCACCACGAAGCAATGCACCGCGCGGCCATCAAGCTCGATCCGCGCATGCAGCAAGCCGCGTTGCTCCAGCCGATGGTCGGAGATATCCAGGTTTTCGTGGTCAAGAATGGGAAAGCGCGACAGCAGCGCGTTGCCGTGATCGGTCGCATGGCGGATAGCGTTGCGGCCATAGGCCACATCCAGCCGCAGGGCGGCAGCTAGCGATTCGTGTTGAGCGTCAAGCAGCGATTTCTGCTCGTTGCGGCCTTGGACTTCCTGCAGGAAGACGAGGTCCGGGCGCAAGCCATACAGGCCCAGGCGAAGTTCATTCAGGGAATCGAGTCGGCCCAATGCCGAACGGCCCTTGTGAATGTTGTAGCTGACGACACGGATGAGCGACATAAAAGCGATGGCGCCTTTGAAAGCAGAGAAACCCCTGGCCAAGCCCAAAAGCAGCCCCGGCCAGCACCGCCACAAAGCGGCGTTTGCCAGATTACTCCAATTCAGCAGCCCCCAGCCGCAACAGAACACTAACGAGCCGCCACGCCGCAAAAGAAAGCACCACGCCGCAAGCAAGTGCCGCGCCGCAAGCCGGGCCGCCGAGGATCCGGCTCCGCCGGTCCCGCGAGGCGCCCCCCTGGGGGGGAGGCGCCCCCGGCGCCTCGGGGGGGGCTTACTTGTTTTCGACGTTACGCAAGCGGATGTGCAGCTCGCGCAATTGCTTTTCGTCGACTTCGGACGGCGCTTGCGTCAGCAGATCCTGAGCGCGTTGCGTCTTCGGGAAGGCGATCACGTCGCGGATCGATTCGGCGCCGGTCATCATCGTGACGATGCGGTCCAGTCCGAAGGCGATGCCGCCATGCGGAGGCGCGCCGTACTGCAGCGCGTCCAGCAGATAGCCGAACTTTTCCCGGGCTTCCTCGGCGCCGATCTTCAGCGCGCGGAACACCTTGCTTTGCACTTCTTCGCGATGGATACGGACCGAGCCGCCACCGATTTCCCAGCCGTTCAGCACCATGTCGTAAGCCTTGGCGAACGCCTTGCTGGGATCGGTTTCCAGGAAGTCTTCGTGGCCGTCCTTCGGGCTGGTGAACGGGTGGTGGGCGGCGGTGTAGCGGCCGTCTTCCTCGTCGTATTCGAACATCGGGAAGTCAACCACCCACAGCGGCTGCCAACCGGCTTCGAACAGGCCGGTCTTCTTGCCGAATTCGCTGTGGCCGATCTTCACGCGCAGCGCGCCGATGGCGTCGTTGACGACCTTCTCGCGATCCGCGCCAAAGAAAATGATGTCGCCATCTTGCGCGCCGGTGCGCTTGACCAGTTCGGCCAGCGCGGCGTCGTGCAGGTTCTTGACGATGGGCGACTGCAGGCCATCACGGCCCTTGGCCACTTCGTTGACCTTGATGTAGGCCAGGCCCTTGGCGCCGTAGATGCCGACGAACTGCGTGTAGCCGTCGATTTCGCTACGCGACATTTCAGCACCGCCGGGCACGCGCAGGGCGACCACGCGGCTGCCGGGCGCCGTGGCGGCGGCGGCAAACACCTTGAAGTCCACATCGCGCATCACGTCGGTGATGTCGGTGAATTCGAGCTTCACGCGCAGGTCCGGCTTGTCCGAACCGTAGCGGCGCATCGCTTCCGTCCACGGCATGATCGGGAACGGCTGGGCCAGGTCAACGCCCTGCACCACCTTGAACACGTGGCGGATCAGGTTTTCGAAGATTTCACGGATCTCGAATTCGTTCAGGAACGAGGTTTCGCAGTCGATCTGGGTGAATTCGGGCTGGCGGTCAGCGCGCAAGTCTTCGTCGCGGAAGCACTTGGTGATCTGGTAGTAGCGGTCGAAGCCCGACACCATCAGCATCTGCTTGAACAGCTGCGGCGATTGCGGCAGCGCGAAGAAGTGGCCGGCGTTCACGCGCGAAGGCACCAGGTAGTCGCGCGCGCCTTCGGGCGTGCTCTTGGCCAGCATCGGGGTTTCGATGTCGATGAAGCCCAGCTGGTCCAGGAACTTGCGCGTCTCGATCGACACGCGGTAGCGCAGCATCAGGTTGCGCTGCATCTGCGGACGGCGCAGGTCCAGCACGCGGTGCGTCAGGCGAGTCGTTTCCGACAGGTTGTCGTCATCCAGCTGGAACGGCGGGGTGACCGACGCGTTCAGGATTTCGACTTCCTTGCACAGCACTTCGATTTCGCCCGAAGCCAGCTCGCTATTGGCGGTGCCGGCCGGACGCTCGCGCACCAGGCCGGTGACGCGCACGCAGAATTCATTGCGCAGGCGCTCGGCAGTGGCGAAGGCGGCGTTGTCCGGATCGAACACGATCTGGGCCAGGCCCGCGCGGTCGCGCAAGTCGATGAAGATGACCCCGCCGTGGTCGCGGCGGCGGTTCACCCAGCCGTACAGGGTGACGGTCTGGCCGAGATGGTCACGGCAAACCTGGCCGGTGTAGCAGGTACGCATGCGGGATGACTCCGTTGTGTGCTTAGTTTGAGCGTAAGGGTTACGAATCGGCGCGGGGTGCGTCTTGCACGCCATGCGCCGGAGAGAGCGGGGCCGGCCGGTCCTCCGGCGCGGACGCCAGGGCCGGGGCGACAACGCCCATGGAAACGATGTACTTCAATGCCGCGTCCACGCTCATCTGAAGGTCAATCGCGTCGGCGCGAGGCACCATCAGGAAAAAGCCGGACGTGGGGTTCGGCGTTGTCGGCACATACACGCTGATGTGATCGCCGGGCAACAGGCTGGCGACTTCACCGCTGGGCGTGCCGGTGACAAATGCAATCGTCCAGGAGCCCGCCCGCGGATACTGCACCAGCACCGCGCGGCGAAACGCCTGGCCGTTCGGGGCAAGCACGGTATCGCTGACCTGCTTGACCGAGTTGTAGATCGAGCGCACCAGCGGAATGCGGCCCAGCAGGTTCTCCCACTGGTCCACCATGGTACGGCCGATCAGGTTTGCCGCAAACACGCCCGTCATCAGCACCACCACGATGACCAGGACGAAGCGGAAGCCGGGGATATCGATGCCGAACAGCGATTCGGACGACAGAAAGCCAGGCACGAACCCTTCCAGGGTGGCGACCAGCAAACCCAGCACCCACACCGTGATGACCAGGGGAACCCAGATCAACAGGCCGGTGATGAAGTACTTTTTGATGAGGCGCATCCGCATGGCGTGCGCGCTAGGCGGCGGGCGTTCCGCCAGCCGGCGCGGCAGGCGCGGGAGCGGCCGCCGGGGCAGCAGGCGCAGCGGGCGCCGCAGCGGACGCGCCGCTTTCCGACGACGCGGGCGTGCTGGCCGGCGCGGCGCCGCCAGAACCGTTACCGCGGAAATCGGTGACGTACCAGCCGGAGCCCTTGAGCTGGAATCCAGCCGCGGTCACCTGCTTGGAAAACGTGCTTTGGCCACATTCGGGGCAAACCGAAAGCGGCGCGTCGGAGATCTTCTGCAGAACGTCTTTGGCATGGCCGCAGGCGCTGCACTTATAAGCGTAGATGGGCATCAAGGGCTCCCAGGCGCGGGCCCGGCAAATCAAAAGCCGTCGGCCGCCGGACGAACGGATCCGGGGCGGCGGGTGGGCAAGGCCGGAAAATGTACGGGAAAGTCTTGAATTTTAGCGGTTTTTCATGAACCGTCGGTGTCCAGCCCGCCGGGCGGGCGGGAACGGCCTTCCCGAGGGGCCGGCCCGAGTCCGGCGCCCCCCTTCCCTAGACGGGCAGCAGGAACATGACGGCCGCCACCAGGGTCGGCCCCAGGGCCGACAGGAACAGCCGGCCGGACGAGATGCTGCCGTCGGGAAAGTGGTTTTTCAGAATGGCGAAACCGGCCGGATTGGGCGCATTCGCGATCACGGTCAACCCGCCCCCTGTCACGGCGCCGGCCACCAGCATGTAGCGCCAGGCCTCGTTGGTGCCCTCCACCAGCGACCCCAGGTAGGTCAGCGCGGCGTTGTCGGTAATGGCGGTCAGCGCGGTGGCACCCCAGAACAGCACGAACGGCTGCAATCCGCCCAGCAGATCCTGCAGCCACCATTTCTGCAACCCGCCCAGCACCACCAGGCCTGCCAGGAAGAAACCGACCATCAGGCCTTCCTTGATCAGCAGACGGTTCTGGTGACGCTTGTAGGCTTCGGAAAAGCCGATGAACATCATCAGCAGGCCCAGGAAGATCGCCGGATGGTGCGCGGCCAGCACCACGGCCACCAGAAACACCAGGTGCACCAGGATAACCAGGGCGGGCACCGGGGGACGCGAATCCGCCCCTTCCGGCGCGTCCACGCCGCCGCCCGTGCCCACCGACCGCTCCATCAGCGCCTTGCGGCAGATGAAGGTCAGGAGGCCGGCGTTCAGGCAGACCGCCACTGCGGCGCGCCAGCCGAAGTGCTGCGCCATGAAAGTGGAATCCCAGCCGAACGTGGACGCCACCATCAGCACGGGCGGCGCGGCGTACGACGTCAACACCCCCCCGATCGACACGTTCACGAACAGCACGCCCAGCGTCAGGTACTTGAAACCGGCGCGCCCGCTCGTGCGGAAGTACGCGTCGCGCAGCAGGATGGCGGCCAGCGTCATGGCGGCAGGCTCGGTGATGAACGAGCCGCCCAGCGGCACCAGCGCCATCACGACGAAAAACGTGGCCAATTCGCGCGGCAACGGCAGCACGCGCGCCACGACGCGCACCAGCAGCCCAACCAATTCCAGGATCGGCCGGCTGGCCGCCACCACCATGATCACGAAGACGAACAGCGGCTCCGTGAAGTTGCGCGTGTCCATGTAGTCAATGGCCGAGGCCGGCCCCGACAGCGCGGCCATCGCCACGATCAGCGCAAAGGCCCACACGCCGAAGACGGCTTCCACTTCCGAAAACAGGTGCCAGATGCCCGCATGCGGCCCGCCGCGATGCGCCAGCCGCGCGAAAACGGGAACCGAAAAGGTATGAAGGACCGCCACGGCGAACAAGACGGTGGCGATGACTTCGATGGGCTGGGGCATAAGAGGGACTTCCGGAATAAAGACTTACGCAACGGAGAATCACGCGATGCGAACGCGGTCCGGCGCATCCCGCCGAACAAGGGACGCAATATAACGCAGGCGTTTTTCCGTGTAACGCAGGGTCTATACCAAGTCGCCCCGGCGCAAGTCGGGGCCGGCAGCCCATCACCGCCCCGCGTGCCTACGCGATCGGCGCCGGCGGTTCCGCCCCCTGCTGAGCGGCCTTCATCTCCATCAGCAGACTGTGCAGCATCTCGGTCGACAAGCCATGCAGCACCAGGCGATAGCCCGCGCGCAGCGTCGACATGGGCACCAGCGGATGACTGTTGTTGACCAGGATCAGGTGCTGCGGCGCGCCCAGCAACTTGGCCGCGTAGATGCCGATGGTCTCGTCCAGTTGCAGGGAATTGGCCGCGCGCCAGAAATCGTTGTCCGTCAGCATCAGCTGGTAAAGCGGCGTGAACAGTTCGATGGCGCTTTGCAGGTCCAGGAAGTTCAGCTTGCCCTGCGGCATGTCTTCCAGCTTCAGCGGCGGATCCTTGATCATCGAGAAATCGACCGTCTGGGGCGCATGCATTTCCACACCCGCCTCGCGCAGCGCCTGGTTCAACCGGATGACGAAGTTGAACAGGTTCAGGTCGTGCTTGACGAAGAGCTCGTCCTTCAGGTCGTCGATCTCAAGCGGTTCAAGCGGGTGGGTCGTGATCGGCACCGGCGAGTTCGCGGCGATGAAGGCCAGCGCCTGCGCGCCCAGGTGGAAGTGGCGCAGGATCAGCCAGTTGGCCTCGGGCGACACGAAGCGCTTGAGCCCCCATGCCAGGATGCGGTGCAGCAGCCTGGAATGCGACCAGCGGCGCGGCAGGAACGTCTTGATCACCTGGATCAGGATGATGAAGGCGCGCGCCAGCGGCCGCAGGAACGGCAACAGATACTGGCGCGACGCGCAGCTGGAATCCGTTAGCCAGGCTTTCTTTACCTTGTCGGGCAAGGGCGTGCTGCGGTCCAGGTACAAGGCCAGCCAGGGGCTGGGGTCGGCCGGGTCGTGCGCTTTGCTCAGGAATTCGGGTTCCTTGCTCATGCCGTGTCGCCCTCCATCACATGATGGAACTGCATCAGATAGAGCGCGGCCGTGCGGCGCGCGGTGTCCACGATGCGCTGTTCGGCGCGGCCGTCCTCGTCGCAGTCCAACGCCAGCTCCACGGCCGATAGCCAACGCGCCAAATGGTGCTCGTCGTTGTGGCCGTGGTATTCCAGGAAGCGGAAGGCATCAGGCGGTAGCGCCAGGCTGGCTTTCAGCAGCGGCAGCAGCGCGGGCACGATACGCTGGCCAGTGCCTTCGATGATGTAGATCGCGCCCAGCAGGCCAATAGGGTCGCGCGTGGCGGCCAGGCTGTGCAGATAAGCGTTCAGCGCCTCGCCACCGGGGTTGCGGCGCAGCGCGTCGATGCTGTCCACCGTGCCGCCCGCGTTGCGGTAGTCCTGGAAGAGTATCTGGAAGTCGTTCTGCTCTTCGCCCGCGTGCATGTCGATCAGCGCGGCCAGCGGCGCGTACTGCCCGGACAGCGACGCTGCGCCTTCGCGCATCCACTTGCTGCCTTCGCGCACCTGCGGGATCCAGTTCTCCATCCAGTTCAGGTAGTCGGCCGTCTGGAACTGGCGATTGCGCAAACGCCGCACGACCGGTGTGCGCCAGACGCGCGATCGGTAGTCGTGCCAGATGGCCGCCAGCTCGGTCAGCAACTGGCCCAGCCCTTGCGGCGCCATGTCGGGGTCATGCGGCGGCGCGATCGCATCGGCATCCACGCTTTGCGCGTCTTCGCGCGTCGCCGCCGGCCCCGCGCCTGCCGGCTTGCCCGCCACCGCCAGCGGCGCGTGCACGGCTTCGGCCTCCAGCAGCATGTACGCGGCCATGAAGCGCCCCGATTCGGGGATGTAGCAGAAGATCTGCTCGCCCGGCTTCACCTCGCGCGTCTCCAGGAACTCCGCCAGCATGATCAGGATGGACGCCGCGCCGGTGTTGCCGCGCCACGCCAGGTTGCTGAACCAGCGTTCGCGCGGAATCACCAGGCCCGCTTTCTCCATCAGGTCTTCGACCACCGGAATGAATTTTTCGGACGAGTAGTGGCACAAGAAATGGTCCACCTGGTCCGGGTCCAGCCAGCCGTCGCGCACCAGCTTGGCGTATTCGTGGATGCCGATATCGAACAGGTGCGGCAGCAGGCGGATGTCCTGGCGCAACGACAGCGCGCCATCGGCCTCAGCCTCGTTCCACGAGGGATAGTCCAGGTGGCCCTTCTGCCGGTCGGCAGACAGACCCAGCTGCATGCACACCGGATAATCGCCCGAGAATGAACGCTGGTGCACCCACTTCAACTTCAGCCGCACGCCGCTGGACGCGCCCGGCAGCGCACGGCCGGTATTGCCCAGCAGCAGCGCGCCGGCGCCGTCCGACAACATCCAGCGCAGGAAGTGCGCATCGAAGTCGGCGTCGTAGCCGCGCGCCGCGAAGCGCGAACGCTTGAACAGCCGCGACGGCAGTTCGCTGGCCACGGCCAGGGCGCTGGCATGCCCGCCCATCTCCACGCCCTGCGCGGCCGCCTGGATCGCCGATACGCCAGCGGCGCAGATGCCATGCACCGACAGCGTCTCCATCGGTTGCGCGGCCAGTTCGCCCTGGATCATGTTCGCAAAGCCCGGCATCAGCGCGTCGCCGCCCGACGAACCGCTGGTCAAGAGAGACACGGCGGACAGGTCGCTGTCGTTGCGCCGCAGGCAATCGCGGATGGCGTTGGCGGCTAGTTGCGCGTTGGTGAACACGGTCGCGCCTTCGGGATCGATGGCGTAGTAGCGATGCTTGATGCCGTTCTCGGCCAGGATGCGGCTCTTGATGCGGCTGGACATCCGGTTCAGCGGCGCGATGTAGCCGTCCATGGCGTCGTTGGACACGGGCTCGCCCGGCATGAAGTAGCCGGCGCTCTCCAGGTAGACACGATTGAACGCGATAGGCATGTGGCGGGTCTCTAGTGGGAATGTGAATGCGGCGTTAGCGGATGTGCTCGGGCGCCATGCAGGAACGGCTGCGGAACCGCGGCAAGAAGGTGCCCAGCACGAAGACGCGGAACATGTAGGGCGCAAGCCCCCCTTCGTTCAGCGCCGGATCGACGTGCTGGCGATAGTGCTCGCGATGCAGCCGGGTCAGGTCGGACCAGTGCGCGCGCGGATGCTCGTGATGCGCGGTATGCAGGCCGATATTGAACAGCAGCGGGTTGACCAGCCCTTCGAAATTGCGCGCGTAATTCAGCCCGGCGACGACGCGCGGCCCGCCGTCGGCATGCGCGTGCTGAAGATAGTTCGTGGCCAGAAGCCAGTGCAGACCATGCAGCTGCGGCACGATCACGAATACCAGCGCCTTGACCGGATTCACCGCCAACAGGCCGCCCCATAAACCCAGCCACACCCCGTACTGCGCCATGCAGTAGCGCCATGCGCCCGGCCAATGGCGGCGCAGGCGCGCCAGCCACGCGAAGAACAGCGGATACAGCACCCAGCCGGCCTGCAATGGGTGAATCAGATAGCCCCACAGGTGGTTCGTGTCGCCGCCGAATCGGTAGGTGCGCGCCACATCGCGCGCGCCATGCTTGAAGCGATGGTGGTTGGCCACATGCGCCGGGTAGAACACGAAGGTGGGATGCCCCTGCAGCAGCGTGATCCAGAAATCGGTGGCGCGGTTGGTCCAGCGCCCACGCCACATCCTGATATGCGTGTGGTTGTGGTGAATGACGCCGATGCCCAGCGTCAGGAACAGCATCAGCACATATAGCGGCCACCAGAATCCATGCACCCATTGCCAGGCGGCCAACGCGGGCAGCGCGGCCAGATAGGCCAGGCTTTGCCAGTCGCGCCAGTTGCGCAGCGACGGCAGCCGGCGTCTTGGACTACGCCCGTCCGCCAAGTGATTCTCTACGCTGGAACGCATCAAGCTGAACCGCGGCCGCCTCGGCCTTCAGCCGGGTACGGAACAGGCGGTCCATGAACGTGAACTGGAAACCGTAATTACCGTTGTAGCAGGCATGGTGCAGGTGATGCCGGCGGCTGGCGGCGAACCAGTGGGCGTAGGACACCTTGGGGAAGAAGTCGTAATTGGCGTGCCCGATGCAATTGAAGAACAGGCTGAACAGCGGCACGGACGCCAACGCCCAGAAGCTGAAGTCATGCAGCAGCATGGGCAGCAGGATCACGTTGCCCAGCATCAGGGCTTCGATGGGGTGGAAACTATAGGTGGAGAACGGCGTCGTCACCACCGAGCGGTGGTGCGGCAGATGGAAGCGTCGCAGCGGCTTGGTGTGCAGCAGCCGATGGTTGACCCAGAAATGCACGTCGTTCCAGGCCACCAGCACCAGGATTTCGACCACGACCTTCTGCCAGCTCGGGTCCGGGTCCAGATGCGCCCAGCCCAGTTGCAGCAGCCCCCACGGAAAGATCATGCCCGTGCCGAACAGCAGGATGGACAGCCCCGACTGGGCCAATTCGCGCCGCAATTGGCCCGGCGCCAATGGCCGCGGGTCCAGCGGCCGCCCCATGCCCAACGCTGGCAACACGTGCTGGGTCAGCAGCCAGGTCGCCGCGCCGAAGACCAGATAGATGCCGCTGAAAAACAGCAGCCCCGCCAGCATTACCTGCCAGCCGGACAAGGCTTCAAAAGCTTGGGCCATAAACGTTTGGTTTCACCCTGAGAATGGCCGCATCATAAGCAATCCGTCAGCTTCCCGGTAAGGCATTTATTACAAAATGAATCCGGGCACCACAAAGCTGGCGGACGGGGCGTCGGGAACGGTCTAACTTCCGGCTACTGGCAGGGATACTGGCGGTTCAAGCCTGCAACGGCCGCATCCATGCGCACCGCCAGCGCCGCACTCGCCGCCGGCATCGGCAGGCGCAATTCTTCGCTCAGCAGCCCCTGGCGCCCCAGTTGCGCCTTCAACGGTCCCGGGTTGGGCTCCTCGAACGCCAGCTGGATCACGGGCACAAGGGCCTGGAACAGCCGGCGAGCCAGGTCCAGCTGTTGCGCGCGCACGGCCTGGTACATGGCCACGAACAGATCAGGCCGGATATGCGCCGCCGCCGCGATCATGCCCGTGCCACCCAGGCAAAGGGTCGACAGCGATTGCAGGTCTTCACCCGCCAGCACGTTCATCTGGCCATCGGCGATCAGTGCCAGCGTCTTCGCAAGCGAGCCGCCGCAGTCCTTGATGGCGGCGATGTTCGGGTGCGCCGCCAACGACATCAGGGTCTCCGTGTCCAGCGTCGTGCCCGTCCGGTAGGGAATGTCGTAGAGCACCAGGGGAAAGCGCGACGCATCGGCCAGACAACGGAAGTACGCCGCGGCGCCTTCCTGCCCGGCTCGCACGTAATACGGCGCGGGCGCCAGGATGCCCGCCAGCGGCCGGGTGCCGAACGCGGACAGGCGCTGCAGCACGTGGCCCTGATGGTTGCCGGCCAGGCCCATGACGACAGGCAGGCGGCCGGCCTCGGCCAGCACGGCGTCCAGCACGGCCAATTGCTCGGCGTCGTCCAGCGACGCGGCTTCCCCGGTGCTGCCGCACACAACCAGCCCGTCCACGCCCGCCGCGGCGTAATGGCGGACCAGCCGGCGCAAGGCGCCCCCGTCCACGGCGCCGCCGGAAAACGGCGTCACCAGCGGCACCCAGACGCCCTGGAAAAGAGAAGATTGAGATGGCATGAGAACACTCCTTCGATGTAAGCAGACCGTGAGGTTGGCCGTACAGAAGTGCTCGGGATATCAGGGGGTGCGCAGAGGCGCCAAAGCGCCGCCAGGAGGCCGCTGTTCCGTCGCCCATCTGACGGAACAGCATGCTCCGGTCAGATGAGCGGCTGTTTTTTGGATTTCAGGCCGACGGCAGCCAGCACCACGCCCAGGGCGCGGAGACAGGAAGCAGATTGGAAGGCCTGATGAATCATGAATATTTGGAACGCGCGATAAGCGACGGATGCAGAAATCTACCGGGCGCCTGCCAGCGTGTCAACGGCGGCAAACGCAACGTTCGAATGCGTGCCGCGCCGTTCAGCCCAGACTGGCCAGGAACACGGCGCACAACGCTTCCATGCCCTGGCGGTCGTCTTCGTCGAAACGGTCCGGCACGGGGCTATCCACGTCCCACACGCCGATCAGCTGGCCCTGATGCACCAGCGGCACGACGATCTCGGAGCGGGATGCGGCGTCGCAGGCGATATGGCCGGGAAACGCATGGACATCCGGCACCAGCTGCGTCTGGCGTTGGCTGGCCGCCGCGCCACATACGCCGCGGTTCAGCGGAATCCGCACGCAAGCCGGCTTGCCCTGGAAAGGTCCCAGCACAAGCTCGGTGCCATCGAAGAAATAGAAGCCCGCCCAATTCAGGTCGGGCAAGGCCTGGTAGGCCAACGCGCTCAGGTTGGCGGCGTTGGCGATGCGGTCGGGTTCGCCTTCCAGCAGGGCGCGGGCCTGGCCCGCCAATTCGGCGTACAGGGCGGCTTTGGAGTCGGCAACGATCGGGGCGGCTTCGAACATGGCGTCAAATGTAACTGTACAGGCGATTATCGATGCAGGTGATTTTAGGGGTTCCGCGCGTTAAAGGGGCCGGGCTGCTACCGTATGGGACAATAGTTTTTTGTCGCAGTCCCCTTCACAAGCCTCTCCCTTTACCCTTCTTCTTCAAGAAGCAATCCATGGACAAGCCTTTCGAACCTGCGTTTTCCTTCTCGGAACGCGCTCAGCAACTTACCAGCTCCGCCATCCGCGAAATCCTCAAGGTCACCGAGCGCCCCGAAGTCATTTCGTTCGCTGGCGGCCTGCCGGCGCCCGGTGGCTTTCCGGTAGAAGTGGTACGTGCTGCATTCGACAAGGTATTGGCCACCAACGGCCGCGCGGCCCTGCAATATGGCCCCACCGAAGGCTACGCGCCGCTGCGCCAATGGGTTGCCGAGGACCTGAACCGCGCCGGCGCCAATGTCGCCGCCGACCAGATCCTGATCGTCTCGGGTTCGCAGCAAGCGCTGGACCTGCTGGGCAAGGTGTTGATCGACAAGGACAGCAAGGTCCTGGTCGAAGACCCCAGCTATCTGGGCGCGCTGCAATCGTTCAGCCTGTACCAGCCCAAGTTCGTGCCGGTGCCCACCGACGAAGGCGGCCTGATCCCGGAAGCCATCACCCCTGAACTGGCCGACGGCGCGCGCTTCCTGTACGCGCTGCCCAACTTCCAGAACCCCACGGGCCGCACGCTGAACCTGGAACGCCGCATCGCGCTGGTCAAGCGCGCCGCCGAACTGAACCTGACCATCATTGAAGACGACCCCTACGGCGAACTGCGCTACGCAGGCGAGCCGCAGCCGGGCCTGGTCGCGTTGGCCGCCGAATACGGCGCCAACGTCGTGCGCCTGGGCACGTTCTCGAAGGTGCTGGCCCCGGGCCTGCGCCTGGGCTATATCGCCGGCGCCCGTCCGCTGATCAACAAGCTGGTGCAGGCCAAGCAAGCCACCGACCTGCACACGCCCACGCTGACGCAGATGGCCGTGTATGAAATCGTCAAGGACGGTTTCCTGGACGAGCATCTGCCCAACGTGCGCGAAATCTACCGCGCCCAGGGCAGCTGCATGCTGGACGCCATCAAGCGCGAATTCCCGTCCACCGTCACCTGGACCCAGCCGGAAGGCGGCATGTTCATCTGGCTGACGTTGCCCGAGCACATGGACAGCACCAAGCTGCTGGAAAAGGCCATCGCGCAAAACGTGGCCTTCGTGCCCGGCGCGCCGTTCTACAGCGGCGCGGGCAAGCCGAACACGCTGCGCCTGAGCTTCGCCACCGTGCCGGAAGACAAGATCCGCACCGGCATCGCCATCCTGGGAAAACTGCTAAAAGAAGAGTAAGCCCCCCGAAGCGCCTGCGGCGCCTCCCCCCAGGGGGCGCCTCGACGGACCGGCAGAGCCGGATCCGTGCGGCCCCGCTTGGGCTGCAATGGCGGCCTATGAGGGAGGTGCCTCGTAGGGGCGCCTGGCACGACGGAATATCCGGCGGCCGGACTGAATGTCCGGCCGTTGTTTTATGCTGTCGGCTTTCCCGACCATTTTCCGACCGTGACAGTGAGCGCCCCGCAACAACCTCCCGTCGACCTCAGCGACATCGTCTTCACCGACTGGGTCGAACGCTGGCTGCCTAAATCGTGGCGGCCCTACGCGCGCCTGTGCCGCCTGGACCGCCCCATCGGCACCTGGCTGACCCTGCTGCCGGCCATCGCCGCGCTGGTCCAATCCGCCGGCGGCCTTCCCGACCTGCAACGGCTGATCGTCTTCTCGCTGGGCGCGCTGCTGATGCGCGGCATTGGCTGCACCGTCAACGACATGTGCGACCGCAATTTCGACAAACACGTCGAACGCACGCGCTTCCGCCCGCTGACCAGTGGGCAGTTGTCGATGAAGAACGCCGTGTGGTTCTTGGTTGGCCAGTTGCTGGTGTGCGGCTCCCTGCTGTTTTTCCTGAACGAAATGAGTCGCTGGCTGGCCTTGGCCGTGCTGCCCTTCGTCTTCATCTACCCGCTGTGCAAGCGCGTCACGTACTGGCCGCAAGTGGTGTTGGGCATCTGCTTCAACTGGGGCATGCTGATGGCCTGGTCCGACACGCAGAACGTCGTGCCCCTGGCCGCCATCGCCATGTGGCTGGGCGCGGTGCTCTGGCAAGTGGGTTACGACAGCATCTACGCCTATGTCGACGTGCGCGACGACCGCAGCCTGGGGCTGCACTCCACCGCCATGCGCTTTGGCGACCAGGGCAAGCTGTGGATCGGCGGCTTCTACGCGGCCACCGTCGTGCTGTGGGCCTGGGGTGGGCATGCCATGGGCCTGTCATGGGCGTATCAGGCCGGTATCGCCGCCGTTGCGGTGCATCTGGCGTGGCAGTTGAAGGTATTCGACATCCAGCGTCCTGACCGCAATTTCATGCTGTTTCGCGCCAACTTGTGGCTGGGCGCCCTGCTGGTGGCCGCTGCGCTGGCCGGCACGCTTATCCGCTGACCCCGCACACCGGCGGCGGCAGCGATTGACCCGGCGCATTGCCGACAACGCACGATCGCGCGATCATGGTGTCCCCGCCACGCTTACGGAGACAACGCATGTCTGCTTTGATCAAATCCCTGACCGCTGCCGCCGCCGCATGCGCCCTGTTCGCCGTATTGCCGGCGCAAGCGGCCACCGACTGCTCGGCGCAACGCGGCTGCGCCGCCAAATTCTGCGAGATTGAAAACGACATCGCGGCCGCCCAGGCGCAGAACAACACCCGTCGCGAAGCCGGCCTGCGCAAGGCGCTGGCTGAAGCCAAAGCCCATTGCACCGACAGCCGCCTGCAATCGCAGCGCGAAGCCGACGTGCGCGAAAAGCAGTCCAAGGTGTCCGAACGCGAGCAAGAGCTGAAAGAAGCGCGCGCCAAGGGCAAGCAGGACAAAATCGACAAGGCCCAGCGCAAGCTGGAAGAAGCCCAGTCCGAATACAACGCCGCTCTGGTCGAATTGAACCGCTAAGCCAGAACCAGCAACCCTATTCCCCCCCAGCGCAGCCCCGGGTCCGTCCCGGGGCTGCGTTTTTTATGCCTGCCGGCTGCCCTCCGGACCACCATCTATTGCGTCATCAAATGGAAATATCGCCACCTATGGTGTCATTTGGAAGAATCAAAATCGATTAGTACGGATTTTGGAAAGATGTTTTCAGGTAATAAGGGTTTATCCCAGGATTGTTTAAGCCCAGAATGCATCTCATCGGGACACAGCAAGCGAACCCCCAGCAATGAGGCCAGAGGTTCGGATCCCAAGCTCACAAGACACCGGAGGTCTGCTATGAAAACCCTTGCTACCGCATTGATGCTGTCCATGTCCGTCCTGGCTGCCGGCGCTCAAGCCGCTGAAGCCGACCAAGGCCCGACGCGCGCCCAGGTTCAAGCCGAACTGCAACAAGCCAAGGTTTCGGGCCAATACACGTTCGGTGAAGAAGGCTACCCCGCCGCCATCGCCCAGACGTCCAGCCTGACCTCGCAACAAGTGCAAGCTGAACTGGCCCAGGCCAAGACTGCCGGCGAAGTCACCTTCGGCAATCTGGACTACCCGCCCACCGCCGCCGCTGAAACCGCCACGTCGCTGACCCGCGCCCAAGTGCAATCGCAACTGGCCCAAGCCAAGGCAGAAGGCCTGGTCACCTTCGGCAACATGGACTACCCGCCCATGGGCAGCTGATCGCCCGGCCTGAAAAGGCCCTGTGATCGCACATCGAAAGCCCTTCGGCCACAAGCCGAGGGGCTTTGTTTTTGCCATTTCGACGTAGTTTTAAGTCATAACGACGTTAAATTAAGCCGTTACGACAATTTCGGATCTACAAATCGACAGCACTCCCGCATAGGATGAGGCCAACCCATCCCCCTCTACGCAGGAGTTGCACCATGTCCACCCCCAACCATCCCATCGTTCTGCTGGGCGCCGGAAAAATCGGTTTCGCCATTGCGTTGATGCTCGAGCGCAGCGGTGACTATTCCGTAATGGTTGCCGATCAGGATCCCGCCCGCCTGGCCCTGCTGGCCGAACTGGGTTGCGAGACGCGCCAGATCAGCGACGATGCCTCGGTGGCGCGCTGCATCGAAGGCGCCTATGCAGTCGTCAACGCGCTGCCGTTCCATCGGGCCACCGCCGTGGCCGGCTTGTGCGCGCGGGCAGGCGTGCATTACTTCGACCTGACTGAAGACGTCGCCAGCACCCACGCCATCCAGGCGCTGGCTGAAAACGCGCGCAGCGTGCTGATGCCGCAATGCGGCCTGGCTCCCGGCTTTATCGGCATCGTCGGCAACGCGCTGGCGCGTCGCTTCGATACCTTGCTGGATTTGCGCATGCGCGTCGGCGCCCTGCCCCGCTATCCCTCCAACAGCCTGCGTTACAACCTCACGTGGAGTACCGAAGGGCTGATCAACGAATACTGCAATCCGTGCGAGGCCATCGTGGACGGGCAAATGACCAGCGTGCCCGCGCTGGAGGGCTATGAGACGTTCGCGCTGGACGGCGTTGAGTACGAGGCCTTCAACACCTCGGGCGGACTGGGCACGCTGCCCGCCACGCTGCTGGGGCGCGCAAGAAACGTGGACTACAAGTCGGTGCGCTATCCCGGCCACTGCAACATCATGAAGCTGCTGCTCAATGATCTGCGCCTGCGTGACCGCCGAGATCTGCTGAAAGACATTTTCGAATCGGCGATTCCCACCACCGAACAAGACGTGATCGTGATCCAGGCCTCGGCATCCGGCTATCGCCATGGCCGCCTGGAAGAAGAGTCGTATCCGATCCGCGTGTTCGGCACGGATGTGGACGGGCACCGCCTGAGCGCCATCCAGCTGTCCACGGCGGCGGGCATCTGCGCCGCGCTGGATCTGGTGGCGCAAGGGGCGCTGCCGCAACAGGGTTTCGTGGGCCAGGAGACGATCGACCTGGACACGCTGCTGAACAACCGCTTCGGCCGCATCTACGCGGGCAAGCCGCTGGCATTGGCCGGCTGCGCCACCGCCGACCGCTAAGCGCCGGCGCATTCGCCGCCGCGCGACGCTACGTCCAGCCTTCCAGACGCAGCGTCGCGCGAACCAGGCGCTGTTCTTCCTGTTCGATCTCGGCCAGGCTTTGACGCACGCTGTCCACATGGTCGGCGGCGGCCTTGCGCGCCAGTTCGGGCTGCCGGCCCGTCACGGCATTGAACAAGCGGGTGTGCTGCCGGTCAATCTGGCGCTTTTCGGGTTCGCGGTGGTAAAGATTGTTCACGCACGCGAATACGGACCCCAACAGCAGGTCGGTCAGCGATTGCAGCGTATGCACCAGCACGGGATTGTGCGAGGCCTCGCAGATGGCCAGGTGAAACGCGTGATCCAGATGAGCATGCGTAGCGGTATCGGTGGCGGTGCCTTGCGCGCCGACCATCTCGTCATAGCGGCGGCGGATCATGATGAAGTCGGCCTCCGTGCCGCGGATGGCCGCCAGCCGGGCCGATTCGGCCTCCAGCAAAGAACGCACTTCCAGCAGGTCGTAGAGCGTGCGCGGCTGCGAGTTGAACAAGTGCATCAGCGGCCCGGCGTCCACTTTCGAAATTTGCGCGACGAACGACCCCTTGCCCTGCGCGGTATGGATGATCTCCCGCGCCCGCAACAGTTTGAGCCCTTCGCGCAGCGCCGTGCGCGACACGCCCAGCTTTTCGGTCAAGCGCCGTTCGGACGGCAAGGCCTGGCCCGCCTTGAGCACGCCGTCCAGGATCAGGCGTTCGATCCGTTCGGCCACCTCGTCCGCCACCTGGCGGGGTTTCTCTTCTATTTCCGCGTACATGCAATCTCCGGGACCAGTGGTATGACCAAGGCTTATTGACGATTTGAGCCGCGCGATCGCATCACTGTAAGTTGCTGATATAAAACCATAAAAATAATAGGTTTGTCTGGAGAGGAAAAAATAAACTGGTATGACCAGCTGGTTTTGATATAGACATTACGGCAGGTGCGAACGATGATGTCAGGACAGATTCGCCCGGCGCCCCGCGTCGGCCAGCCCTTCTTATCGCTAGAGATCCGCATGACTCAACGCATCCAGCACCACGGCCTGCAAGTGGCGGCCAATCTCAATCAGTTCATCGAACAGGAGGCCCTGCCCGGCACCGGCCTGGATGCCGACGGCTTCTGGCAGGGCTTTGCGGCCCTGGTGCACGACCTGGCTCCCAAGAACCGCGCGCTGCTGGCTGAACGCGACCGCCTGCAAGCCGAACTCGACGCCTGGCATCGCGCCAATCCCGGGCCCATCACCGACCCCGCCGCCTACCGCAAGTTTCTCGAAGGCATTGGCTATCTGCTGCCGCAGCCCGCCAGCGTGCAAGCCACGACCGACAACGTCGACACCGAGATCTCGCAACAGGCCGGCCCGCAATTGGTCGTGCCGATGTCGAATCCGCGCTATGCGCTGAACGCCGCCAATGCGCGTTGGGGCAGCCTGTATGACGCGCTCTACGGCACCGACGCCATTCCGCCCACGCCGGGCGATACCGGCAAGGGTTACAACCCCGAACGCGGCGCCGCCGTCATCGCGCGCGCCCGCGCCTTCCTGGACACCGCCGCCCCGCTGGCCCAGGGGTCGCATGCCGACGCCCGCGGCTACACGGTCGAAGGCGGCCAGTTGCGCGTGGCGCTGGCCAACGGCGCCACCGGCCTGAAGTTCGGCTCGCAGTTCGCCGGCTACCAGGGCGACGCGTCCGCCCCTGTCGCCATCCTCCTGAAGAACAACGGGCTGCACTTCGAAATCCAGATCGATCGCACCAACGCCATCGGCGCCACCGACGCCGCTGGCGTCAAGGACGTGCTGGTCGAAGCGGCGCTGACCACCATCATGGACTGCGAAGACTCGGTCGCCGCCGTCGATGCGGACGACAAAGTCCACATCTACCGCAATTGGCTGGGACTGATGAAGGGCGACCTGACCGAAGCCGTCACCAAAGGCGGCAAGACCTTCACCCGCAAGCTCAACGCCGACCGCGAATACAAGCGCGCCGACGGGTCGTCGCTGACCCTGCATGGCCGTTCGCTGATGTTCGTGCGCAACGTGGGCCATCTGATGACCAACCCGGCCATCCTGGACCGCGACGGCCTTGAAATCCCCGAAGGCATCCTGGACGCCGTCGTCACCAGCCTGGCCGCGCTGCAAGACCGCAAGCACAAGCTGAATTCGCGCACCGGTTCCGTCTACATCGTGAAGCCCAAGATGCACGGCCCCGTTGAAGCCGCGTTCGCCAGCGAACTCTTCGACCGCGTCGAAGACCTCATCAAGGTGCCGCGCAACACCTTGAAGATGGGCATCATGGACGAAGAACGCCGCACCAGCATCAACCTGAAGGCGTGCATCGGCGCCGCCGCATCGCGCGTGGCCTTCATCAACACGGGCTTCTTGGACCGCACCGGCGACGAAATGCACTCCAGCATGGAAGCCGGCCCGATGCTGCGCAAGGGCGACATGAAATCCACCGCCTGGATTACCGCCTACGAGCGCAACAACGTGCTGGTCGGCCTGGATACGGGCCTGCGCGGCCGCGCCCAGATCGGCAAGGGCATGTGGGCCATGCCCGACCTGATGGCCGCCATGCTGGAACAAAAGATCGCGCACCCCAAGGCCGGCGCCAACACCGCCTGGGTGCCGTCGCCCACCGCCGCCACGCTGCACGCGCTGCACTACCACCAGATCGACGTGCAGGCCGTCCAGAAAGAACTTGAACGCACCAAGCTGGACGACGTGCGCGACGATCTGCTGGGCGGGCTGCTGACCGTGCCGGTCGGCGACCCCACCAAGTGGTCCGCCGCCGACATCCAACAGGAACTGGACAACAACGTCCAGGGCATCCTGGGCTATGTGGTGCGCTGGGTCGACCAGGGCGTGGGCTGCTCCAAGGTGCCGGACATCCACAACGTGGGCCTGATGGAAGACCGCGCCACGCTGCGCATTTCCAGCCAGCACATCGCCAATTGGCTGCGGCACGGCGTGACCAACCAGGACCAGGTCATGGAGACGTTCAAGCGCATGGCGAAGGTGGTTGATGGCCAGAATGCCGGCGATGCGGTTTATCAGCCCATGGCCGGCCACTTCGATACGTCGCTGGCGTTCCAGGCGGCGTGCGCGCTGGTATTCGAAGGTCTGGCGCAGCCCAACGGCTACACCGAGCCGCTGCTGCACAAGTACCGCCTGCAATTCAAGAACGCCGTCTGATCACACCGCCCGCTGCGTGATCGAACCGGACCGCCCTGTGGCGGTCCTTTTTATTGGACACCGCGACGCGGCCGCCACCGATTCGGCCCTCAACAAATAAAACCGAATTTTTCGCACAGTCGTGCTAAATTTGCTCGCATGACTGCCAAAACCGAAAAAAGCGAGCTGACCTTCGCGGCCATTGTGGACGCGGCCGTGGACATGGCCGCCGCGCAAGGCATCGAAAGCCTGTCGCTTGGCCAGGTCGCCCGGCATCTGGGCATCAGCAAAAGCGGGGTGTTCTCGCGCGTGGGGTCGTTGGAGGCCCTGCAGCAGGCGGTACTGGACGAATACGACCGCCGCTTCGTAGCCGCCGTCTTCACACCTGCCATGGCCTATCCCCGGGGCCTGCCCCGCATGAACGCGCTGGTCTCGCTGTGGGTGGAACGCGCCAGCAATGTCGAAATGCTGACCGGCTGCATCTACGTGGCCGGCGCCTTCGAATACGACGACGTGGAGTCGCCACTGCGCACGGTGCTGGAAAGCAATTTGCGGCGCTGGCGCGCGGCCATGGTGCGCACGGTGACGCAGGCGTTGGACGCGGGCCATTTGCGGCCGGACACCGACCCCGAACAACTGGTCTTTGAAATCTACAGTTTGATGATCGGCCTGATGCACGACGCGCGTTTCCTGCGCGATCCGAAGGCGCCCACCCGCGTGCGCGCCGCCTATGACCGGCTGATTTCAACCTACCGCAGTTTTACTTACCTGGAATAACGCCCCGCTTTTTACGCGCCGGCTCGTGCCGGCGTTTCTTTTCACCATTTTCGCACGACCGTGCGAATATCTTGGCAAGGAGCCCACCATGTGGATTCTGATCGCAGTCATCGCCGCCGGCCTGGTGGCGCGGCTATGGCGACAATGGCGCGCGTTGCTTCGGCAATTGCCGGACTGCGCCGAACATCTGGTGCTGTTCTAGTGGATACCGCGCATCCCGGTCTATATTCCGGGATATCCCTACCGAATCCCGTCATGCCGCGTTCAATCCATCTCTTGATCATTGATCCGCAGAATGATTTCTGCGATTTGCCCGAGGCCTACCTGCCCACGGATCCACTGACCGGGAACACCATGCGACCCGCATTGCCGGTGGCCGGCGCACACGCCGACATGCAACGGCTGGCGCGTTTCATCGATGCCACCGCGCCCGCGCTGACGTCCATCACCGTGACGCTGGACTCGCACCATCGGCTGGACATCGCCCACCCCACGTTCTGGCGCACCGGCGACGGCGAGCCTGTCGCGCCTTTCACGCCGATTACCGCCGCGCAATTGCACGCAGGTGATTTCCAGCCCCGGCATGCCGACGACCTGCCGCGCACCCGCTTGTATCTGGAAGAACTGGAAGCGCGCGGCCGCTACACCCTGATGGTGTGGCCCGTGCATTGCGAAATCGGCACCTGGGGCCACAACGTGCACGCCGACGTGCGCGCGGCCTACAGCCGGTGGGAAGACGCCGGCCAGTTCATCGTGCGCAAAGTGCCCAAGGGCGCCAACCCCTGGACCGAGCACTACAGCGCACTGATGGCCGAAGTGCCGGACCCCGACGACCCGCGTAGCCAGCTCAACCGCAGCCTGGTCGACTCGCTGGATCGCGCCGAACTCATCCTGATCGCCGGCGAAGCGGGCAGCCATTGCGTAAAAGCCACGACGGAGCACTTGGCCGAACACCTGCCCGGCGGCAACCTGTCGCGCGTGGTGCTGTTGACCGACTGCATGAGCCCCGTCGCCGGATTCGCCGATGCGCAATCCGTCTTTCTGCAGCGCATGCGCGACCTGGGCGTGCAGGAACGCACCAGCGTGGACATGGCGCGCGCCTTGCAAGCCTGAGTCCGCACGGCGCGGACGCCGAACGTGACAACGGCCGCCTGCTTACGCATGGCGGCCGTGTATTGAGCGGCGCGGAATCGCTTTTGCTAAGTGGCCGATGCGGCCTTTCCGGCCTTGTCGCATTCCACGTACAACGCGCTGATGGCCTCGCACAAAGCGGGCGGCTGCTGAAACAGGCGCGCCACCAGCAGGCAGCCCTGCACCGTGGCGAACACCGCCCGGCCGGCCGCGTCGGCGGTGCCCGAAAATTTCAATGTGCCCTGCGCCGCGCCTTCGGCCAACACACGGGCCAGCCATGCCTCATGCGCACGGAAGAAACCCTGCAATGCGCCGCGCACGCGTTCGGACAAACTCATGACATCGGCGGCCAACATGCCGCCCAGGCAAAGTTCACCGGCGCCGCAGGCGCGCGATTCCATCATGGAAAGATATTGTTCCAGCTGCGCTTGCGCGGGCTGCGCGGTATCGATGGCGCGCACGGTGCCCAACGCGCGAGTACTGTAGGCCTCGACCGCTTCGTAGAGCAGGTCGTCCTTGCCTGGAAAGTAATAGTGGATGCTGGACGTCTTCACGCCCACATGCTCCGCCAGGTCGCGGTAGCTGAAACCATTGCATCCGCGCGTGCGGATCAGCTTCTCGGCGTGCGCCAGCAGCAGGTCTCGGGTGGTGTTGGGGGTCGGAGTGTCCATAGCTGAATATTACCTACTAATAGGTCGGTTCGTCATCGGGGGCCGCCCTAAACGCGGTCCAAAACGCCCGTGCGGACCCCGGCCGGGAAACATCCCGCCCCCCGGGGTCCGCATGTGCCGGCATCCTGCTTAGCCTTGCACGGGCGGGTAATCCAATTCACCGCTTTCGGTCAGGCCTTGGGCGCGGGCAGCGGCCAGTTCCTGCTTCACTTGCGCGCGGGTCTTGTCGTTGCCGACGGCGGCAAACGCAGTGGCGGCGTAGCCTTCTTCGCCGGACACCAGTTCACCGTTGGCGCGAGCGGCGGCGAGTTCTTGCTGCACTTGGGCGCGGGTCACCGTGCTTTGGGTGTTCAGGGCGGGCGGGTAGTCCAGTTCGCCAGCTTGCGCGGCGCCAATGAAGGAAGCGGACAGAATCAGGGCGGATACGAGGGTCTTCATGGTTGATCTCCAGTAAGGATCAGTGCTGCATCAGGGGTTTGGGCACTAAAGCTATCTATGACTAGATAGATACGGCTTCAAAAATAAGACTTCAAACACTCAGCCTTGAACGGGCGGGTAGTCCAGTTCGCCGCTTTCGGTCAGGCCTTGGGCGCGGGCAGCAGCCAGTTCCTGCTTCACTTGGGCACGGGTCTTGTCGTTGCCGACGGCGACGAACGTGGTCGCGGCGTAGCCTTCTTCACCGGACACCAATTCGCCATTGGCGCGGGCGGCGGCCAACTCTTGCTGCACTTGGGCGCGGGTCACCGTGCTTTGGGTGTTCAGGGCGGGCGGATAGTCCAGCTCGCCGGCTTGCGCGGCGCCGATGAAGGAAGCGGACAGGATCAGGGCGGATACGAGGGTCTTCATGGTTGATCTCCAGATAACGGGTACGATGCGGTTTCGATTTAAACTATCTACTTATAGGTAGATAACTAGGGAAATAAAAAAGCGGTGCTACTGTATTTCTGGTTCCGATCACAGCGGGGGTGGGTTTGCTGTGTCGATGGATGAATCTTACCTACTACTAGATAGATAACGCAAGCGGGTATTGTGAAACAATATATTTCTTGATGCCGCGGTCTTCGTAGACCTCGGGGTGTCGTAGGTTTCCGGGTCATGGACGGCTCCTGTCAGGAGCCGTCGTCCCTTACCGCCCGTTCAGGCGGATAGCGTCTGCATGACTGCGTACAGGTCCGCCTTGCCTTCGAAGCCAATGCCGGGCAGGTCGGGCATGGTCAGATAACCATTGTCGACGTTCACGCCGTCCGGAAATCCGCCAAAGGGCTGGAACAGGTCCGGGTAACTCTCGTTGCCCCCCAGGCCCAGCCCCGCCGCGATGTTCAGCGACATCTGGTGCCCGCCATGCGGGATGCAGCGGCTGGCCGACCAGCCATGCTGCTTCAGCATGTCCAGCGTGCGCAGGTACTCCACCAGTCCGTAGCTCAGCGCGCAATCGAATTGCAGCCAATCGCGGTCCGGGCGCATGCCGCCGTAGCGGATCAAGTTGCGGGCATCCTGCATCGAAAACAGGTTTTCGCCAGTCGCCATCGGCTTGTCGTAGTAGTTGCGCAGCGTGGCCTGCAGTTCGAAGTCCAGCGGATCGCCCGCCTCTTCGAACCAGAACAGGTCGTACTGCGACAAGGCCTTGGAATACGCGATGGCGGTGTCCAGGTCGAAGCGTCCGTTCGCGTCCACCGCCAGCTTCTGGCCGTCTTGCAGCACGCTCAGGATTGAATCGATGCGGCGCAGGTCCTCGTCCAGCGACGCGCCCCCGATCTTCTTCTTCACGACCGTATAGCCACGATCGATATAGCTGCGCATTTCGTCTTTGAGCTTGCCGTGGTCCTGGCCGGGGTAGTAGTAGCCGCCCGCGGCGTAGACGAACACGCGGCGATCGGCGCGGCCATTGCCGTAACGCTCCGCCAGTAGCTGGAACAAAGGCTTGCCCTCGATCTTGGCTACGGCATCCCATACCGCCATATCGATCGTGCCAATCGCGACGGACCGTTCGCCATGACCGCCCGGCTTCTCGTTCGTGAACATGGCGTCCCAGATCTTGTGCGGGTCCAGGTTATTGCCCGTGGCGTCCAGCAGCGACTCCGCCGCCGCTTCCATGATGCGGGGAATGAAGCGTTCCCGCATCAGCTTGCCCTGGCCGTAGCGGCCATTCGAGTTGAAACCGTAGCCGACAACCGGCTTGCCGTCCCGGATCACGTCCGTGATCACGGCGACCAGGCTCAGCGTCATCTTGCTGAAGTCGATATAGGCGTTACGGATGGGCGAACTGATGGGCAGGGTCTGCTCGCGGATCTCGACGATTCTCATGATGTGTCTCCGGGGTGCGACAGCGGCGCTTTGACAGGGGAACCGCTAGCGTAGTCGTGCCGGCCGGTACTAAGATTCACCTCTATTCATTTGATTATTCACTTTAAGTGAAAAGCGACATCGCCTCCGAACTGGAATTCTTTGTGCGGGTTGCCCGGTTGGGCAGCCTGTCGGCCGCCGCCCGCGAGCTGGACCTGACGCCGCCGGCCGCCACCAAGCGGTTGGCGCTGATGGAACGTCGCTTGGGCGTCCGGCTGGTCAACCGCACGACACGCAGCATCAGCCTGACCAGCGAAGGCGAGACCTATCTGTCCCACGCCGTGAAGATCCTGGCGGATCTGCGCGACATGGAAGACGCCGTCTCCAGCAGCGGAGCCACGCCACGCGGCCTGCTGCGTGTGAACGCCACGTTGGGCTTCGGCCGGACCACCATCGCGCCGCTCGTGTCCCGCTTCGCCAAGCGATACCCCGACGTCGAAGTCCTGCTGGAAGTCACCGACCGGCCCGTCGACCTGGTCGAAAGCGGTTTCGACCTGGCCATCCGCTTTGGCGAATTACCCGATAAACGCCTAAGCGCGCGGCGCATCATGACCAACCGCCGCTTCCTGTGCGCATCGCCCCGCTACCTTGAGCGCTTCGGCACGCCCGCTACGCTCGCGGATCTGGCGCGGCACCGCTGCATTCTCCATACGCAGAATGACGAGGCCCACGGCGCCTGGCGCTTCACCCGCGCCAGGCAGACAGAGGTCGTGAAGGTGCAAGGCGCGCTATCCAGCAATGACGGCGACATCGTGCTGGGCTGGGCGCTGGACGGCCACGGGATCCTGATTCGTTCGGAATGGGACTTGGCGAAGTACCTGGAAAGCGGCCGGCTGCAGGTGGTGCTGCCCGACTTCCTGCTACCTTCTGCGGATCTCTTTGTGTATTACCCACAGCGTCGGCACCAGACGGCAAGGGCCCGCGCGTTCATCGATTTCCTGGCGGAACAGTTCCAGAAGACGAGCGGCTAGATGGCGGCGACCGATTCCGCTGCGGTTTTCAGCCACTGACTCAGGTCGCCTACCGCCGCGCCGGCCTCCGCGCGGAAATACAGACTGAACCAGCCTCCCGTTTCCTTGAACCCCAGGGGCGCGACCAGCCTTCCTGCTCGCAGATCACCCTGCACCAGCATTTCCGGGGCGATCGCCACGCCCAGGCCCACCGCCGCAGCGTCAAGCATGTGATTCAGTTGATCGAACTGGCGTTTCGGCTGGATCCGGGCGGGCGCCAATCCGCAGGACCGGGCCCACTGTTCCCAGGCCTCGGGCCGGGAAGAGGTCTGCAGCAACGGCAGGCCCAGCACGTCGGCCGGCGTGGCGACCCGTTGGGCCACGTCGGGCATGCAGACGGGCCCTATCGCCTCGGGGAACAGCCGCATGGCGTCGATTCCTGCCAAGGCATGGTCCTGGGCGACGATCAATACGTCAACGACCCGACGCTCCAACAATGCGATGTCGGTTGCCGTTTGCAGCCTGACCTGAATCTGCGGATGTTCGCGTTCGAAATGCTCCAGCCGCGGAATGATCCAGTTGGACAACAAACTGGCGGGTGCGCCGACGACGATGTCGGCCGACGCAGTCCGGGCGCGCAGCGCGACGCATCGTTGTTCCAGCATGTCGAAAGCCGGCTGCGAAGCCCGCAGCAGATCGTGGCCCGCGGCGGTTAGCCGCACGCCCCCCGAATGCCGTTCAAACAGCTTGCCGCCCAACCAGGTTTCCAGTTGCCGTATCTGCTGGCTGACCGCGCTATGCGACACGCGTAGCTCCTCAGCGGCTAAAGACAGATTCAGGTGCCGGGCGGCGCTGTCAAAGACACGCAGCGCATTCATGGGGGGAAGCGTTCGCATGCGAACAATATTAGAAAATCTAATAGCGGTAGGCAAGAAATCTATGATTTATTGGAAGAAATTCTGTCGATACCATAGCTGTAACGTGTTCAACGGATTACAGCCATGTCTCCTGCTTCTCACCCCGCTTCTCCCGATACCCTGGGGCAATTTGGCCAGTATGGTGGCCGGTACATGCCCGAGACCTTGATCCCGGCCCTTGATGAGCTGGAGCAAACCTATCGCGACATTCGGGACGACGACGCGTTCTGGACGGAATACCGGTCGATGCTGGCCGACTACGTCGGCCGTCCCAGCCCCCTTCTCTATGCGCGCGCGATCACCGAATCGCTTGGCGGCGCCCGCATCTTCCTGAAACGGGAGGACCTGAACCACACCGGCGCCCACAAGATCAACAACTGCCTGGGCCAGATCTTGCTGGCCAGGCGAATGGGAAAAACGCGGATCATCGCGGAAACCGGCGCCGGCCAACACGGGGTGGCAACGGCCACGGTCTGCGCGTTGTACGGCCTCACGTGCGTGATCTTCATGGGCGCCGTCGACGTCGAGCGCCAAGCCAGCAACGTCGCCCGCATGAAGATGCTGGGCGCGGAAGTGCGAGCCGTGCCGGACGGCGGCGCAACACTGAAGGACGCGATGAACGCCGCTATCCGCGATTGGATCGCCCATCCGGACGACACGTACTACCTGCTGGGAACCGGCGCCGGACCGCATCCGTACCCCTGGATCGTTCGAGAATTCCAAAAGGTGATCGGCGAAGAAACCCGCGCGCAGATTCTGGAAAAAACCGGTCGCTTACCGGATGCGATGATCGCCTGCGTGGGCGGCGGCTCGAACGCGATCGGCCTGTTCTATCCATTTCTGAACGACGCACAGGTCCAATTGCACGGCGTCGAGGCCGCCGGACACGGCGTCGCCACCGCGCATCACGCAGCCAGCATCGGCGCTGGCCGAATGGGCGTGCTGCACGGCTGTTGCAGCTACTTCCTGCAGGATCAGGACGGCCAGATCACCAACGCACATTCGATTTCGGCCGGCCTGGACTATCCGGGTGTCGGGCCGGAACATGCCCTGCTGCATGACACCGGCCGGGTGAACTATGTCTCGGTCACCGATGACGAAGCGGTCGACGCCTATCGGTGGCTGACGCAAAAGCAAGGAATCATCCCTGCATTGGAGAGCGCGCATGCCTTGGCTTATGCCCGAAAGCTTGCCCCGAGCCTGGACGCGGACAAGACCCTCGTGGTGTGCCTGAGCGGCCGCGGAGACAAGGACCTGAACACCGTCCTGCAATTTGCTGGAGCATCGATATGAGCCGTCTTGAACAGAAGCTCGCCGCGCTGCGAGCCGCCGGCAGAGCGGGGTTGGCCGCCTACTTCACGGCGGGCGACCCCTCCTATGACGAATGCCTGCGCCTCTTGAATCGCCTGCCGGCAGCCGGCGCCGACGTGATTGAACTCGGCATGCCATTCAGCGATCCGGTGGCGGACGGCCCCGTCCTGCAATTGGCCAATGACCGCGCGATTCGCGCCGGCCACACGATGCGGCGGACTTTCGATCTGGTTCGCGCATTCCGGCAGCAGGACCAGCAAACCCCGGTCGTGCTCATGGGATACCTGAATCCGCTGCTGCGGTTCGGCGTTGCAAGCTTCATGGCCGAAGCGGGCCAGGCCGGCGTCGATGGGCTGATCATCGTGGACCTGTCGCCGGACCATGGCGCCGAAATCGGCGGGCTGGCGCAAGCCCACGGCATCGACGTCATTCGGATGACGGCCCCGACGACGCCCGCCGCCAGACTGGACGCGGTGTTGCGCGGGGCAAGCGGTTTCATCTACCACGTCATGCTGGCGGGGACCACGGGCAGCGCGTTGCCGTCCGATGACGTGATCGCCGAGTCCCTGCAGCGGGTAAGAGCCAGGACGCAATTACCGATCGCCGCCGGGTTCGGCGTGCGGTCCGCCGAGCAGGCGCGCGCCGTCAGCCGTCATGCCAACCTGGTCGCCGTCGGCACGCGGCTGGTGGACGTGTTGGCAACGGGCGGGATCGAAGCGGCGCTGGACGAAGTGCGGACATTGTCCGGGGGGGTTCGGGCGGCGGCCTGAACGGCATGTTCGCAGCGCCTTACTGACCCACCTCGGGCAACAGTTGCTTCCAAAACTCCTGCGGCGTGTACGGGACCAGCGGGCTTTCGGTGACGCCCAGGAATCGTTTAACGGCACGTGCGATAGACACGGGAGATCCCGCGTCAAAGGTCTGGGCCGGAACGCAGACATCGCGCACGTAATCGAGTTCAGGCGCCAGGATCGGCAGCCCCATATGCATCGCTTCGATAAGCGGCAAGCCAAACGATTCAGCCGAAGATGGAAACACAATCGCCTTCGACTTTCCATAAAGCGCCAGCACTTCTTGGTGTGGCATTTGGCCCAGATCCGTTATCCGAAGGCCGGCATCGGCGGCGGACTGCTCGACTTCCTGCCGGAGTTCGCCATCGCGGACGCTCAACGTCAAGGCCAATGACGGACGCAAGCCATCCTGCGCAAGCAGCCGCCACGCCTCAACCAATATCCGATGATTCTTGTGCGGCACGCCGTCCGCCACATATACAAAATCCCATTCCGCGGAATGCCGGGTGGCGTCAGACGGGGCGGGCAGCTCATCCAGGAACGGCAGCACGCGGACCACGGGCTCTCCGTTCGGCGATACGCCGAACCACCGAATAAGGTCTCGCGCCATCGACGGCGTCTGCACGATGTATTCCGCAACGCGCCGTCGGCAAAATTTGCCGATGCGGCGTTCGATCTCTTGCCGTATGGCGCTTGGACGCAAAGACCACCGTGAACCGGCTCCGTCACTCAAATAAAGCCGATTCTGCAAGAACACTACGATGCGTCCGCGGTTGGGCAACAAAGGAGGCAACCCATGGAAGCAGAAAACGGTATCGCCCTTTTTTGCTTCTTTGCGCAGTTGCCAGCCGGCGTTCATGCGGGACCGAATTGAAGGCTCGACCCAGTGGACCTTGGCGCTGGCAGGAATAACCACCAGCGTCTGCGCGCGGGCGTCAAGATAGGCGACCATAGGACGTCCGACGGGCCAGTCGGCTAACAAGGCGCGCAGTAGAACGACGCCTCCCCCCGTATGCACATTGGGCGCGTAAAGAATCATGCTGGCGGTCACTGCTCAACTCTCCAAATACGGCATTTCACCTGTCGCCGGGACGCTCACTTCGGTTTGCTTTCCAGCGCCTTGTCCCAGCTCCAATGCCGGTTTTCCATATGCGCCCTGAGTACCGCCGGCGCCAGGTCCACCCTGTCGATACCGCCCTTGTACTCCCGCCCCCCCGCGACTGTCGGCTTCATCGCGCGACGCAGGAGTTTAATCAGACGCTCTTTACGGAATCGCATCTTCTCGGCGGAAACCTTCTTCAGGAAGTCTGCTTCCGGCACGCCCGCGATCTTGGCGGCCCTGGGTATCGCTTCCGCGATCTCGTTCGCGTACTCCTTGTGCAACACCTCGCACACGGCAATCAGCCGGGCGAAGTTGAAGCGCGGCACGTTGGCTGGCGCGATCTTGGCGATGGTCTCCAACGCGGCGTGTGCCCATACCGTTTCGACCGAGAAGAACCGCGGCACACCTTCGCTCCACCCTGCGGATTCAAACGCTTTAGTCTGCGACTCCTGGCCCAATTTCCCCTTGTGCTGGTTCATCGCGCTGCGACCCGTATTGCTGCCGCCGGAAGCGCCCGGAATGGTCAGGGGGTAATCAATTTCGACGAAACGGTCCGTACACAGCGCAAGGCCGATCGCGCCGGACACATCCGGGCTGGACCCATGGAAGTAGGCTCCAGACAGTTGTTTTGCTTTCTCAAGAACGCTCCGGCGCACGACCCCGTGGTAGATTTTCGGCAGTCCGTCTGTCCCCTGGGCGGCATTCGCCAAGGCCTGTGTCACGCTGTCCGACGATTGGCGGATGTGCACCGGCCCGATCCGGCTCGGCAGGTACAACCGCCCGGCATGCCCTGCGCCGAAGTGCCGCGACCGGAAATCGGGCCAAACGTAGTTCGACATGACGGTTGGCGCGATCACGTCGATTTGATGCGCCTTCGCCCATTCTGCGGCCAGGAGCAAGTCTTCGGTGATCGTATCGTCATCGCCAATAAGACACACGAACTCGCCCGTCGCCGCGGCGATGGCGTAATTGTGGTTCCCTGTCATATCCAGGCGCTCAGCAGGACGCAAATACTTGAACCGCGGATCCGCGCCAAGCGAACTTCCGTTCTGCTGGACGAGCGCCTCCAGTGCCCCATCCGTGCTGGTATCGCTGACCACAAGCTCCAGCTTTTGGCTTTTTATCGCCAGGATGGATTGAATCGCATGAAACGCATACTGCGAGCGGTTATGCGTAGGGATTGCGATAGAGAGCAGAGTTTCCATGATTTGGGTAGATTAATTCGGGATTTTTGGTGTGCTGACCAAGGCAGGCGACGACGCCTGCCTCAAGGCCAGAATCAGCATATAAGCAAGCAAGACTTCAAACGCCGCTGAACCGACCAGTGGTTCGAACAGTCCGAATACCTGCAGTACGACAAACGCCACGCGCAGGTATCTGAACCAGGGAGCGGTCAATTCCGCACGGCGTAGCCGGACATAAATTTCCCTGATGTACAACACATACAGGCCGGTGCCCAGCAACCCATAGTTCAGCAGCATCTGAATAATGGAATTGTGCGCACCCCATACATTCTCGACACCTGGATTTAGTTCCACGAATGTCCTGAACGTGTTCGGACCTATGCCGAATAACGGGTGCTGAATCCACAAGTCAAAACCGAACGACCAGAGCAATAGTCGATTGATGATCGAGAGCACTTCACCCTGATACGGCCCCGCAAGCGCCGCAATGGAATGCTGATGGTCGACTGAGACAAGCAGCGTCGCAGCAAGAAACATGGCCAGCGGTCCGGCCCAAACGAGCCACAGCATTCTCCACTTCGCCATCTGCAGCGCGACGAGGAACAGCAGGAACATCAGCGCGCCGCCCCGCGACATTGTGCAAAATACCGCAATCGCGAACAGCAAAGCCAGCGCACGCTGTTTCGCCAGCGCCAACGCAAAGAGGAAAATCAAAAAAGCAGCCAGGTAATTCGAGCGCCCCAGCGGGGTCTCGATAAGCAGCTTTTGTTCGTAGTAGCCGCCAGGGCTCATCACGGCAACGACAAACAGGGCTATCGCCATGACAGCCAGCACAACGCCTCCCGCCAGCATCATTCCAACCGCTCGTTCCACGGCGATATAGCGATAGAACTGGGCATAGACCATCAAGATGCAAATCGCGTACAGAAGCGGCAATGTTCCCGCAACTCCTCGCAGAAGGGCACCCTCGGGCGTCAATACCAGCCCCACCATCCCAAAGAACAATGTACCGATCAGCAGCAGGACTGATGACGGTATCACGATGCGCGCAAGCGCCATGCACAACAGCAGCAACGGAAACACAATGAACATCCCCATCGGGACCGTCATTGTGCTTTCTCCGACCGGCAACTGCAGGTCACCCACGAACAACAGGAAGAACGGCAACAGGATAAGGAATATCCCTGCCTGGACGTCATATCGGGATGACAGCGCGTCTTGGCTCACGCACGCACCTCCGGCCGGCCACGGAAGCCCGTCAGGTATGCGATCAATAGGACCAGAGCGACGACACCTGCCACCCATGCGGCGCGAGCCATCATGCCGGGCAGGGCGACTCCGGCGAACCCCACTACCGCGAACAGCGAGATCAGCAGCACATTCCTGCTGGACCCTGAGAACATTGATCTGTTCAATGCGACCTTTGCCCCCCAGAACATCAGGACTGCATCAATGGCCACGCGGAGAAACCACGCGATGGCTGCCCCCGTCAAACCATAATGGCGCGACAAAACAACCAGCGAAATCAGAAACAACGGGGCTTCGATGACATGAATGACCGCCGTCAAATGCGATCGTCCCGCGCCCTGGATGACAGTAAATGGAATTTGGGCGATGCATGTGATGAACATGCCCGCCGAGAAAATCTGCAAAAGCACATAACTCTGCGAAGCGAAGGCCTCGCCTACCCACAGCACAAGAAGTTCTTTGGAAAATATGGCAATGGCCGCAGTGACGGGCAGCAACGCCAGGAATATCCAGACCACCGCTTTCCGTATTAAAGATATCGCAGCTTCGTCCCGACGCGCGATTTGCGCGGCGAGGGTCGGAAACAACACGGCGGTCAGCGCATTCGGCAAAATCGACAGTTTGGTAATCAGTTCCTGGGGCGTAACGTAATAAGCGACCGCAGCCGAGGACAGCACGGCACCAACGATGAACCGGTCGGCGTAGCTCATCAACGGACTGACAACGTTGCTGACCGTCATCCAGCCGCCGGAACTGCACAACGGCCGGATCAGCGTCCTATCGAAGTGCAGCCTGCCAGCGTCGTCCGGCAACACGCGCCTGGCGTACCAGGCATGGAGCACACAGGTAACGACACGTCCGCCAGCCAGAACGACGGTTATCACATCAAGCCGGGGTGTGCCATACATCACAACCGCCAGGGGCCCGAGGAAGGTCAATAATCCCATCGGGAGCCGAATGATATTGACGATTGCGAACGCGTGCCGCGCCTCGAGTATTCCTCGGAAACCGGATGTCAGTACGACAGTAGGCATGGCGAGAGCCATGATCCAAATCGCGTTGATCGCTTCCTGCCGATCTGGGATGGACTGGATAAATCCTAGCCCCCAAGGGCCAAGCGCCGCCATCAAGACGCCTGCCACCACGCCAAAGATCGCAATCACCGTTATAGCGGTCACGACCAGCGCGCCGACGCGGTGGCGTTCTTTGCCCGCAAGCATTACCGCCAGTTGCTGAGTCAGGGCCCGCCCCAATCCCAAATCGAACAAACTCAAATAGCTGACAACGGCCCAGATCAGCGTCAATAGCCCGAATCTGGCATCGCCCAGCTCTTTGATCAGCACGGGAATGCTGAATACCGCCACGACGAGCGGCAGCCCGAGGCCCATCAAGTTATAGAGGGAATGTCTGACTAGTTTCACGAGCCAACCAAGCAAAGTTCATTACGCGCAACGCCAAAATCGTTGTCGGCCCTTTTTCCCGTTCTATCAGTGGGACGGGAATTATTGGCGGCTCGACAGGATTCTGGCGTTGCCACAAGTCGCATATTGCCGTGCCCCAGACTGACAAGAAGGTGGAAACCTTCCAAGAACGGCCGGGACATTCAACGTCAGCGCAATCGATCCAATCGGGTTGTCTTGCGGAAAATAGAAAATACGAATCCACAGAAAAAACCAACTGCCAAACCGACAAGCAAGAAGAGTTTGAGTTTCGGCGAAGCCGGCCGGTCATCGATTTCCAATTGGGAAATAACCGTGGGATACAAATTGGTCGGAAAAACACGGCGGTCCAGATCGCGCTGGACTTTCCGCAATGACTCGATCAATGCGGCACTGTTCTGGACTTGCGCGGTCAGGACCGAAGCGGAAAGCAATTGCGCATCCTGCGGTTGCTGTTGCACCTTTCCGAATTCCTTCGTCAGACGGTCATACGTCAATTCCGCCGCGGCGAGTTCGTTCTGGTTTTTTTCCTGAGCCGACTTCAATTCTGCCTTCAGCACCTCGGGAACCCGGTTATGCGCGGCATAAAGCTGTTGCGTCAAGGCGTCCGCATACTTCTTCAACTGCTCACGCGAATAACCGAGAAATTCCACCTTCAGAAAATCGGTCCCCGCGATGTCGTTCGGCCTTAATGAACTACGGAACAGTCTGACTTCCGGCGGCTCACCCTCGCCAGCGTCCACATCGGCATACCCCGTTGATTTAATTACTGCATCAACGAATTCCTTGCTTCGAATCCGATATGCAGTCTGGCTGACTCCTTCGATAAGCGTGCTGTCGCGCTCCGCGCTTGCGGACACTTTACCAACCTGAACGAGGAGCCGAGCTTGCCATTTCGGGGTTGCATAAAAATAGGCGCCTATTGCACAGACGCCTCCCAACAACGCCGCAAGGCACAATATCTTCCAGTTACGGAACATATTTCCAATAAAGTCCATCGGGAATATATCTTCAGACTTCACTGCCGAGGCCGCGGCACCATCGCCCTTCCGGGAGTAATTCTCATCCTGCATAAATATCCTTTGCTTGGCGACGCCCCTGCCCCTTTGGTGACAGGCTTGGTGCTGTCACTTTTCCGCAACACTCGTTTAATCGAGAAAAGCGTAGCAGTGAGATAACCAGCCGGCAAGTAACGTTTAGATTATTTGGTTAAACAGAAAGCATGGAAAGACACGCCCAGCACGCCGGAATCGCAACGATATAAATTTGCTGCAACATAACGATACGCAAACGTTTCCGCGCGCTGACGTACTTCATAGTGCGTACCGGGAGAGTTGTACACAACTAGATATTTTTTGTAATTGGAATGGTACTACCCGAGCCGCGTGTGTGTCTTCATATGGACACGTCGCGATCGGAAGTCGCGATCCGGCGCGGTCAATCTGGAACATGTGGGCGACAGCCCTGGATGCTGGCCGCGTCGGAACCACGCGGGCTTGGCATCGAAGTGTTCTTTTGCGGGGGAAGAGGCAGAACGGCCGCGTTGCCGATGCAACTCTGGCGGCCGTTTCTTTGAATGCTTGCTTAGAACGGAATATCGTCGTCCATATCTGCCAGGTTGGCGCCGCTGCTGGCCGGAGCCGCTGCGGGAGCCGGGCGCTGTTGGGGCGCCGGGCGTTGCGCCGGAGCGCGTTGCTGCTGCGGACGCGACGGTGCGTCGTCGTAGCCACCACCACCGCCGAAGCTTGCGCCACCGCCGCCGCCGTCTTCGCGGCCGCCCAGCATTTGCATCTGGTCAGCCACCACTTCGGTGCTGTAGCGGTCAGCGCCGGTGTCCTTGTCTTGCCACTTGCGCGTCTTCAGGCGGCCCTCGATGTAGACCGAGCGGCCCTTCTTCAGATATTCGCCGGCGATTTCAGCCAGGCGGTTGTACATGACGACGCGGTGCCATTCGGTTTCTTCGCGCTTTTCGCCGCTGGCCTTGTCCTTCCAGGACGAAGTGGTGGCAATCGACATGTTGCAGATTGCCGCCCCGTCGGGGCTGTAGCGGACTTCCGGGTCGCGCCCCAGATTGCCCACGAGAATGACTTTGTTAACCGATGCCATGCCGTTGTCCCTCTGTTGTTGACAGCCTGCGCCTGTGCGTTGCCGCGAGCGCGCCGGCAACAACATAAAAAGCGATGTTGAAGACCGGCTTCATGAAACACGCCGGTCATCGCAATGATGACCGGCGACGCCGGGTGAAGCCCTAATTTGGTACGTATTATCGACGAAAAGCGCCCGCCGCGCCAAACGCCATTGGTGACAAATCCGCCCGGCCTGGAAAACGAATTCGGGGCCGTTGGCAGGCGAAGACGGCACAATCAGCGACGGTTCCGGGCAGTCGGGGACGCATCCCCCGCGAAGACTCAGGCCAGGGGCCGAAGTGCCCACGTCACGGCCAGCCAGACCGCGGACAGCACGGCCGCGCCGATGAAGACGGCGCTTGCGCCCGAGTGCGACGCCAACCATCCCCCCAGCGCGCCGCCTGCGAACAGGCCGGCCGCCTGGGCGGTGTTGTAGAAACCAAGCGCCAGGCCCTTGTAGGCCTGCGGGGCCACGCGCGACACCAGCGACGGTTGCAGCGCTTCCAGTACGTTGAAGGCCACGAAGAATCCCGTCAGCGCGATGGCCAGCGTGTAGAAACCGTGACTGGCCGCCGGCAACAAGGCGCACACCACCACCAGGCCCGCCACGGCCGCGCGCAAGGCGCCCCGGTGGGCGCGGCGCTTTTCGGCGACGAAAACCACGGGCACCATCAGCACGAACGACACCAGGATGACGGGCAGATAGACCTTCCAGAGTTCGCGCGCGTCCAGGCCGCCAACTTTGGCCAGCAGGGCCGGCACCACGACGAACAGCGACACCTGGATCAAATGCAGGACGAACACGCCAAAATTCAGGCGCAGCAGATCGCGGTGGGTCAGGACTTCACGCGCGTTGGCCCCCTGCATGGTGCGCGCCTGCGTGCGCGGCACCACCGGCACGACAAAGCGCGCGACGGCCAGGCAGACGACGCCCAGACAGGCGATGGTCCAGAACAGGCCCGACAGGCCCCACCAGCCCACCAGCACGGGAGACAGGACGAGCGACACGGCAAACGACAGGCCGATCGACCCGCCCACCATGGCCATGGCGCGCGTGCGCACCTCGTCGCGGGTAGCGTCGGCCAGCCAGGCGGTAACGGCGGCGGAAATGGCGCCCGCCCCCTGGATGGCGCGACCGATGGTGATCCAGTAGACGTCCGTCGCCTGGGCGCACACGATGCTGCCCGCCACGAACAGCAACAGGCCGAAAAGCACGACCGGGCGCCGGCCCCAGCGGTCGGAGGCCAGTCCGAATGGGATCTGCATGAACGCCTGGGTCAGCCCGTACATGCCCAGCGCCAGGCCCACCCGGGCGGGGTCGTTGCCGCCCGGCAACCCGGCGGCCGCCACGGCGAACACCGGCAGCAGCAGGAACAGCCCCAGCATCCGCGCGGCGAACAGGCCGGCCAGCGCGATGCTGGCGCGGCGCTCGGAAGGGGTCAATTTCAGTCTGGTATCTGCCGGCATGCGGAAATTTCAACAATGACAAGGGCGGGCGCGCGTGAATGTCACACGCTCACGGTCTGATCTAGCGGTGCCGCGCCGGACCCGGTTCAGTGCAACTTGACGGACTACCCTGAACACGGGGGGATTCGGCGCGCTATAGTACCAAGTTGGCCTTTGAAACCGCTTAAAAGAGCCTATGGACGCCCGACCGACGTGACAATACGCATCCGGGGTGCACGCACCCACAATCTTAAGAACGTCTCGCTGGACCTGCCTCGCCACAAACTGGTGGTCGTGACCGGCCTGTCCGGTTCGGGCAAGTCGTCGCTGGCGTTCGATACGCTGTATGCGGAGGGCCAGCGACGTTACGTGGAAAGCCTGTCCGCGTATGCCCGCCAATTTCTCCAGCTGATGGACAAGCCGGACGTGGACCTGATCGAAGGCCTGTCGCCGGCCATCTCGATCGAGCAGAAGGCTGCGGGGCATAATCCGCGCTCCACGGTCGGCACCATCACCGAGATTCACGACTACCTGCGCCTGCTGTACGCACGCGTGGGCACGCCCTACTGCCCGGACCATGGCTTGCCGCTGCAAGCGCAAAGCGTCAGCCAGATGGTCGACGCCGTGCTGGGCTGGACGCCCGAGACGCGCTTGGCCGTGCTGGCGCCCATCGCGCGCGGCAAGAAAGGCAGCTTCGAGGACGAATGCGCCAGCCTGCAAGCGCAAGGCTACGTGCGGCTGCGCATCGACGGGCAACTGGTGGAGATCGACGGCATGGCGCCGTTGAAGAAAACCGAGAAGCACGATATCGACGTCGTCATCGACCGGCTGCGCATCAAGCCCGAAAGCAAGCAGCGCCTGGCGGAGAGCTTTGAAACCGCCCTGCAACTGGCCGACGGCCGCGCGCTGGCGCTGGACATGGACAGCGAACGCGAACAGGTCTTCTCCAGCCGCTACGCCTGCCCGGTGTGCAGCCACAGCTTGCCGGAACTGGAGCCGCGGCTGTTCAGCTTCAACAACCCGATGGGCGCCTGCCCCAGTTGCGACGGCATCGGCCAGGTGGGCTTCTTCGACCCCAAGCGCGTCGTCGCCTTCCCGGAACTCAGCCTGGCCGCAGGCGCGATCCGCGGCTGGGACCGCCGCAATGCGTTCACGCATTCGCTGCTGGCAAGCCTGGCGGCGCACTACGAATTCGACATCGAGGCCCCTTTCGAAGAGCTGCCCGAAGCGCTTCGCGACAAGGTCCTGTACGGCTCCGGCGAAGAAGAAATCTCGTTCCTGTACCTGAACGAGAAAGGCCGCAGCACGGTCAAGCGTCACACGTTCGAAGGCGTCATCCCGAACCTGGAGCGCCGCTGGCGCGAAACGGATTCGGCCACGGTGCGCGAAGAACTGGGCAAGTACCGCAATATCAAGACCTGCCCGGACTGCGCCGGTTCGCGCCTGCGCCCCGAAGCGCGCAATGTGCTGATCGGCCACGATCCGCGCGGCGGCGAACGCCATGGCCAGGCCATCTATGAAGTCGAAGCCATGCCGCTGTCCGCCTGCCTGGCCTGGTTCCGCGACCTGAACCTGACCGGCGCCAAGCAAGAGATCGCGCAGCGCATCGTCCGTGAAATCGAAGCGCGGCTCAGTTTCCTGAACAACGTCGGCCTGAACTACCTGTCGCTGGACCGCAGCGCCGACACGATCTCGGGCGGCGAAGCGCAGCGCATCCGGCTGGCCAGCCAGATCGGCTCGGGGCTGACCGGCGTGATGTACGTGCTGGACGAGCCCTCCATCGGCCTGCACCAGCGCGACAACGACCGCCTGATCGGCACCCTGCAGCACTTGCGCGACCTGGGCAACAGCGTCATCGTCGTCGAGCATGACGAAGACATGATCCGTATGGCCGACTGGGTCGTGGACATGGGGCCCGGCGCGGGCGAACACGGCGGCGAAGTCGTGTCGCAAGGCGATCCCGACACCGTGCAGCGCGACCCGAATTCGCTGACGGGCCAGTACCTGAGCGGCGCGCGCGAGATCGCGATCCCGCCGCGCCGGCCGGTCAACGACGAACTGCCCTGGCTGACCCTGACCGGCGCCAGCGGCAACAACCTGAAAGACGTGGAACTGCGCATTCCGGCCGGACGGCTGGTCTGCGTGACGGGCGTGTCGGGATCCGGCAAGTCCACGCTCGTCAACGACACGCTGGCGGTCGCGGTATCGCGCCAGCTGCACCATGCGCAAAGCGAGCCCGCCCCCTACGTGTCCATGCAGGGGCTGGAGAACTTCGACAAGATCATCAGCGTGGACCAAAGCCCCATCGGCCGCACGCCGCGCAGCAATCCTGCCACGTACACGGGCCTGTTCACGCCCATCCGCGAACTGTTCGCCGGCGTGCCGGAAGCGCGCACGCGCGGCTACGACCCCGGCCGATTCAGCTTCAACGTCAAGGGCGGGCGCTGCGAAGCCTGCCAGGGCGACGGCGTGGTCAAGGTCGAAATGCACTTTCTGCCTGACATGTACGTGCCTTGCGACGTCTGCCACGGCAAGCGCTACAACCGCGAAACGCTCGAGATCCGGTACCGCGGCCGCAACATCAGCGAAGTGCTGGACCTGACGGTCGAGCAGGCGCTGGAGTATTTCGACTCCGTGCCGGCCATTTCCCGCAAGCTGCACACGCTGATCGACGTCGGTCTGTCTTATATTCGTCTGGGCCAAAGCGCGACCACGCTGTCGGGTGGCGAAGCGCAGCGCGTGAAGCTGTCGCTGGAGCTGTCGCGGCGCAGCACCGGACGCACGCTGTACATCCTGGACGAGCCCACCACCGGCTTGCATTTCCGCGATATCGAGCTACTGTTGCAAGTGCTGAACCAACTGGTGGACAGCGGCAACACCGTGCTCATCATCGAACACAACCTGGACGTCATCAAGACGGCCGACTGGTTGATCGACATGGGTCCGGAAGGCGGCGACGGCGGCGGCTACGTGGTGGCGCAAGGCACCCCAGAAGACGTCGCGGCGGCAGAAGCCAGCCACACCGGTCAGTACCTGGGCAAGCTACTGCGCCGCAACGCAGGAAGATGACCCGCCCCTTGAATCCAACACCCGCAACACCCCTGCGTAAGGAAGAAATACGGCATGTACACCTTGATCATCGCCAACAAGAACTACTCGTCGTGGTCCTTGCGTCCGTGGATCGCGCTGCGCGCCACGGGGGTTGCCTTCACTGAGCAAAAGCTGGGATTCTTCACCGAAGCGTTCACGCGCCAGGTGGGCGCGGTGTCGCCCGCCGGCCTGGTGCCGGTGCTGCTGGACGGAGATTTCGCCGTCTGGGATTCGCTGGCCATCTGCGAATACGTGGCCGAACAGCGCCCCGAAGCGCGGCTATGGCCTGAAGACGCGAAGGCGCGTGCCCGCGCCCGTTCGCTGGCGGCGCAGATGCACAGCGGTTTTTCCGCGATGCGACAGGCCATGCCGATGAACATCGAAGCGCATCTGCCCGGCATCGACCTGCCCGAAGCCGCCAAGCAGGACATCTCTCGGCTGCAAGCCATCTGGCACGATACACGGGCCGAGTTCGGCCAGGGCGGCCCGTTCCTGTTCGGCGCCTTCTCCATTGCGGATGCCTTCTTCGCGCCGGTCGTGTCGCGCTTCACCACTTACGGCATCGCGGCCGCCGGCCCCGTGCGCGACTACATGGACGCGGTGCTGGCGCTGCCGGCCATGCAGGAATGGATGCGCGACGCGCGCGCGGAAGCCACGTTCGTTCCCGAAGACGAGCCCTACCGCAAGCATCGCTAACGCGGCATTCACGCCATCAATCGTGCAGCCGCTGAGCCATGAACGCGCGCAGCAGCGCCATCGCGGGCGCTTCGGTCCGACCAGTCAGGGTCACCAGCGCGAACAGCGCGTGACTGCGCAGTGGCGGATCGCTAGGTAGTTCCATCAGCTCGCCGGCCGCGATACCGACGCGGGCAGCGCCCACGATCCCCAAAAACACCGCGTCGGAGACGCGCACCGCCTCAAGCAGGCTGCCGATCTCGTCGCAACGCAGGCGCACCGACACACGCGGATCCGGTTCGATGCCGAAATGCTCGATCAGGATCCGCTCGGTGTCGGCGGCAAGAAAAGTGGATGCCAGCGGATAGGCCGCGATCTCGGCGAAACGAGGCGGCCGCGCTTGGCGGGCCAAAGGATGCGCACGGCGGCAGATGAAGCCCGCACGCATCTGCGAGACAGGTTCGATACGCAGATCCGCCGCGGGAGCGATGCCCCGGGTATCCACCACCAGCGCATCCAGGCGCCGCTCGCGCAGCAGCGCCAGATGCGCCTCTAGCGGCCCGCGCATAAGCTCCAGGTGCAATTGGGGATGGCGCTGCGCGACATGCGTCAGCAGCGGCGTCATCAGCATCGCGCCGGGCCCCGAGCCCAGGCCGATGCTGATCGTCCCCTGGTCCCCGTGAGTCAGAAGCTCGGCGCTGCGGCGCAGTTCAGCGGATTCGAACAGGATGCGCCGGGCCCGGCCGGCCACGGTCAGGCCCAACGGGGTCAGCTCGGTGCGCTTTCCCATGCGGTCCAGCAGCAAGCCGCCCAGGTCTTCCTCCAGCAGGCGCACGCTGCGGCTCAGCGCCGATTGCGTCAGATGCAGGTGATCGGCCGCGCGGCTGAATGAGCCCGCTTCGGCCACGGCCAACAAGTGTTCGAGCTGCTTGAGGTTCATGCCTTGGTATGAGTTTTTTTTCTAGCTTCCAGAATAACAATTCGTTAGACAACTAGCGAGGCCTGTCCCTAGCATGCGGATCACAATCACATCACAAGGGGAAACTCGTGAGCATGCTTTCCGATTACCTGCGCCCGGCGGCGCGCGCCTTGGCGTTGGGCGCGGCGCTGCTGGCCCAGGGGGCCCAGGCGGCGGACTATCCCAGCCGGCCCGTCATGATGATGGTGCCCTACCCGGCCGGCGGCACGTCCGATGCCATTGCCCGCCTGGTGGCGCCCCCGGTATCGAAGACGCTGGGCCAGCCCGTGCTGGTCGAGAATCTGGGCGGCGTCAGCGGCGCGCTGGGTGCGCAGAAGGTCCTGGCGGCCAAGTCCGACGGCTACTACCTCTTCCAGGGGTCGCCCAATGAACTGATCCTGTCGCCCCTGGCCAACCCTGCGGTCAAACTCAAGAGCGAAGACTTCCGGCTGGTGCAGATGATCGGCCTGGCGCCACTGGTGATCGTGGCGCGCAGCGACCTGCCGGCCAACAGCGCCGACGAACTGGCCGCGTTGGCGCGCTCGCGCTCGGCGTCGCAGCCCCTGACTTTCGGCAGCGTGGGCGTCGGCTCCCTTTACCACGTGCTGGGCGAACACCTGGCCCGCACCCTGGGCGTCACCATGGTCCACGTGCCTTACAAAGGCGGCGCGCCGCTGATGCAGGACATCGGCGGCGGCCAGGTCGATCTGGCCATCCTGCCGCTGTCACAGCAGCAGATGGCCTTGGCCGAACAGGGCCGCGTCAAGCTGCTGGCCACGCTGGACCCGCAGCGCAGCCCACTTCCTTCCCTGACCGCAGTGCCATCGGTGAATGAAGGCGAACAGTTAAAGGGCTTTAACTTCACCACGTGGACCGGCTATTTCGTAAAGCGCGACACCCCCGAAGACGTCGTCCTGCGCCTGCACGCGGCGCTTAACAACGCCATGCAGGACCCCGCCGTGAAACGCGGGCTGGAATTCCAGAACATCAAGGTGTCGGAACCGATGAGCGCGGACGCCGCGGAAGCGATGTACCGCGCCGAAACCAGCCGCTTTCGCGAGATCTCGCGCCGCGTGGAACTGACCGATAAACCATGACCGCGGCACTTAACAACAAGGAACGACCCGCCATGCATCCGATCCTGCAGACCCTCACCGCCCAGGCCGACGAGTTCATCGCGATCCGGCGGGACATCCATCGCCATCCCGAGCTTGGCTTCCAGGAATTTCGCACCAGCGACCTGGTGGCGCAATGCCTGACGCAATGGGGCTATGACGTGGAACGCGGCTTGGGCGGCACAGGCGTCGTGGGGCAATTGCGACGCGGCAACGGCGGCAAGCGCCTGGGGCTGCGCGCCGATATGGACGCGCTGCCCATCCAGGAGGCCACCGGCCTGCCGCACGCCAGCGGCAACGAAGGCGTCATGCATGCGTGCGGCCACGACGGTCACACGGCGATGCTGCTGGCGGCGGCCCACCACCTGGCTCGGCACGGCGATTTCGACGGCACGCTGAACCTGATCTTCCAGCCTGCGGAGGAAGGCCTGGGCGGCGCCAAGCGCATGATGGAAGACGGGCTGTTCGCGAAGTATCCCTGCGACGCCATCTTCGCCATGCACAACATGCCCGGCCACCCGCAAGGCCGCCTGCTGCTGCGCGACGGCCCCACCATGGCCTCGTCCGACAACGTCACCATCGTGCTGGAAGGCGTGGGCGGCCACGGCGCCGTGCCGCATCGCGCCGCCGATCCCGTCGTCGCCGGCGCGGCGATCGTGATGGGGTTGCAGAGCATCGTCGCCCGCAATATCGATCCGCTGCACATGGCGGTGATCACCGTCGGCGCATTCAACGCCGGCCGCGCCAACAATGTCATCCCGCAGACCGCCACGCTGAAGCTCAGCGTGCGCGCGCTGGACCGCGACGTGCGCGATACGCTGCAGGCGCGCATCACCGAGCTGGTCCACAACCAGGCTGCCAGCTACCAGGTGCAGGCAACGATCGACTACGGCCGCGGCTATCCGGTGCTGGTGAACACCCAGGCGGAAACCGATTTCGCGCGGCGGGTGGCGGTAGAGCTTGTCGGCGCCGACAACGTGGATCCGCAGACGCGGCCGCTGACGGGCAGCGAAGACTTCGCCTTCATGCTGGAAGACGTGCCCGGTTCTTACCTGCTGGTTGGCAACGGCGACGGCTCGGCGGACGGCTTCAACAGTGGGCATGGCGCCTGCATGGTCCACAACCCGGGCTACGATTTCAACGATCACAGCCTGCCCGTGGGCGCGGCGTACTGGGTCTTGCTGACCCAGCGCTATCTGGCGCCCTGACGCGCGCCCTGCCCGGCCTACGCCATCTGGAACAGGCGCTTGTGTTCGCGGATGGCGTAGCGGTCGGTCATGCCGGCGATGTAATCGGAGATGGCACGGGCCTGGTCATTGAAGGCCGGGCGGCGGTAATCCGGCGGAAGCAGGCGCGGGTCTTCCAGAAAGGCCGCGAACAGTTCGCGCACGATGCGGCGCGCCTTGGTGGTCATGCGCAGCACCCGATAGTGCCGGTACAGGTTTTCGAACAGGAACTTCTTCAGCGCATCGGCCTCGCGGCGGATGTCGTCGGAAAACCCCGCTAGCGGCGGTGCGTGGCGCACATCGTCGACGCTGGCCGGCGCGGCGTCGCGGATGCGCGCCAGCGACGTCTGCGTCAGGTCCACGATCAGCGTATTGATCATGCGGCGGATGGTCTCGGCCACCGCGCGGCGCGAGGCCAGGCCCGGATAGCGGTCCAGCACGCAGGCGTGGTGGCGTTCGAAGATCGAGACTTCTTGCAGCTGTTCCAGCGTGATCAGCCCGGAGCGCAGGCCGTCGTCGATGTCGTGGTTGTTGTAGGCCACCTCGTCCGCCAGGTTGGCCAGTTGCGCTTCCAGCGATGGCTGCGTGCGGTTCAGGAAGCGTTCGCCCACATCGCCCAGCTGGCGCGCATGCGCGGCCGAGCAGTGCTTCAGGATGCCTTCCCGGGTTTCAAAGCAGAGATTCAACCCATTGAAGTCCGCATAGCGTTCTTCAAGCTCGTCGACCACGCGCAGGCTTTGCAGATTGTGCTCGAAGCCGCCGGCCTCGGGCGCCAGTTCTCGCATGCACGCGTTCAGCTCGTCCTGGCCGGCGTGGCCGAACGGGGTGTGGCCAAGGTCGTGCGCCAGCGAGATAGCTTCGGTCAGGTCTTCGGACAGCCCCAGGCTGCGAGCCAGCGTGCGCGCAATCTGCGCCACTTCCAGGCTGTGGGTCAGGCGGGTCCGGAACAGGTCGCCTTCGTGGTTCACGAAGACCTGCGTCTTGTATTCCAGGCGCCGGAAAGCGCCCGAATGCACGATGCGGTCGCGATCGCGCTGAAATTCCGTCCGATTCTCGGGCGGCGGCTCGGCATAGGTCCGGCCGCGCGATTGAGACGGGTCGGATGCGTAGGAAGCCAGTTCTTTCATCTGCAACACCGTCTCCGGTCGCCGTTATTGGGTGGTGCGGGCCAGGACGGCGCGCACCGCGTCGTCCGGGGCAGCCTGCATGAAGGCTTCGCCGATGCGCGGCATGAGCACGTAGCGGATCGAACCGCCCTCGGTCTTCTTGTCCACCTGCATCAGGTCCAGCCAGCGGTCGGCGCCCAGGTCGGGGGCCACCACCGGGCAACCGATGGCCGCCACCAGCGCGCGCACGCGGCCGACGTCGGCGCGGTCGAAGCCGGCCACGTCCGCCGACAATTCCGCCGCCTGCACCATGCCGCAGCCCACGGCTTCGCCATGCAGCCACGCGCCATAACCCAGGCCGGATTCGATGGCATGGCCAAAGGTATGGCCCAGGTTCAGGATGGCGCGCAGGCCGGACTCGCGTTCGTCCTTGCCCACCACCTGCGCCTTCAGTTCGCAGGAACGGCGGATGGCGTAGGCGATGGCCTGCGGGTCCAGGGCGCGCAGCTGCTGCACGTTGTCTTCGCACCAGGTCCAGAAGGCCGGGTCGAGGATCAGGCCGTACTTGATCACTTCAGCCAGGCCGGCGGACACTTCGCGCGCCGGCAGCGTGTTCAGCACATCCGTGTCGATTTCCACCGCCACCGGCTGGTAGAACGCGCCGATCATGTTCTTGCCCAGCGGATGGTTGACGGCGGTCTTGCCGCCCACCGACGAATCCACCTGGGCCAGCAGGGTCGTGGGCACTTGCAGGAAGCGCACGCCGCGCATGTACACGGCGGCAGCGAAGCCCGTCATGTCGCCGATCACGCCGCCACCCAGCGCCACCAGCACGCAGCGGCGGTCCAGGCGATGGGTCAGCAGGGCGTCGAATATCAGGTTCAGCGATTGCCAGTCCTTGTAGACCTCGCCGTCGGGCAGTTCGATGCGCAGCACCCGCTTGCCGGTGCGGGCAAGCGCCGCCTCGGCGCGTTCGCCGTACAGCGCCGCCACGGTGGGGTTGGTGACGACCGCGATCGCGGTGGCGTCGGCGGGAATGCATTGGTCCAGGGCATCGATGCGGCCGGGGCCGATATGGATCGGATAGCTTCCGCCCGGGGTGTCGACGTCAACAACGTTCATATACGCTTCTCAAAGGCTTGTAATTGCGGCAGCAGCGCCTTGACCAGGGTGTGGATGGGCGTCGAGCCGGTTTCCACCACCAGATCGGCGACTTCCTTGTAAAGGGGCTCCCGCAGGGTCATGAGGTCCCGCAGGGTGCCGCGAGGGTCGGCGGTGGCCAGCAAGGGGCGGTTGCGGTCGCGGCAGGTCCTGCGGAACAATTCGTCCACGCTGGCCCGCAGGTAGACGACGATTCCGCGTTCGTGCAGGCGCTGGCGGTTTTCCGCCGCCAGGATCGCGCCGCCGCCGGTGGCAAGAATAATGTTGCGCCGTTGGGTACACTCTTCCAAGGCGGCGGATTCACGGCGACGAAAACCGGTTTCGCCCTCGATTTCAAAGATTACCGGCACCCGCACGCCGCAACGCGCCTCGAGCTCATGATCCAGATCCATAAACTCGCGTCCCAACGCACGCGCCAGGCTCCGGCCGATGGTCGTTTTGCCCGCTCCCATCATCCCGACCAGGAAGACGGGCAGGTCGTGCGGCAACGACACGGTCTTGCCTGTGCACTCGACGGTGCAAGGCAGATTTTCAAGCCCCTCGTCGGAGGGCGCTGGGTCCGGATCAGCCTCCGGACATGAGTTGGCGGAAAAGTTCATGACGGCATTATCACATCTGCCGCCAGTTGCCCGCGCACCACATTGAACTATCTTGTTACAGAAACCGATCCCCCGCGCTAAGCCGGGCCCGGAGAGTCCCGTAAAATCGCCGCGATGAGCAAGCCCCAGAATTCCTCCAAGAAAGACAAGCCCGCCAAGAGCGGCTCCCCGATACTGCGATTCTTCGTGAAGGCCGGCATCTTCTGTGCCGGCCTGTTCCTGTGCGGCGTACTGCTGGCCGGGATGGCGTTGGCGCTGGCCTGGCCAAACCTGCCGGACCTGAATGCCATGACGGACTATCGCCCACGGGTGCCGCTGCGCGTCTACACGGCGGACCGCGTCCTGATCGGCGAATTCGGCGAAGAACGCCGCAACGTGCTGCGCTTCAATGAAATCCCGGACGTCATGAAGTCCGCGGTGCTGGCGGCCGAAGACGACCGCTTCTACCAGCACGGCGGGATCGACTGGATGGGCGTGGCGCGTGCCGGCCTGACCAACCTGATCAACATGTCGAAGACGCAGGGCGCCAGCACGATCACGATGCAGGTTGCGCGCAACTTCTACCTGTCGTCGGAAAAGACCTATTCGCGCAAGTTCTACGAGCTGCTGCTGACGTTCAAAATCGAATCCGAGCTCACCAAGGACCAGATCCTCGAGCTCTACATGAACCAGATCTACCTGGGTCACCGCGCCTACGGTTTCGCCGCCGCGTCGCGCGCCTACTTCGGCAAGCCGTTGTCGGAAGTGACCCCGGCCGAAGCCGCCATGCTGGCCGGCATCCCGAAGGCCCCGTCGCGCTTCAACCCGATTTCGAACCGCCCCCGCGCCGAATTGCGCCAGCGCTACGTGCTGGGCCGCATGCAATCGCTGGGCTACCTGACCGAGCCCGAATACAAGCAGGCGATGGCGCAGCCGATCGTCATGAAATCGGCGGAAGGCACGCCGGCTGGCGGCTATTCCATCCACGGCGAGTACGTGGCCGAACTGGCCCGCCAGCTGCTGTACAACGTGTACCAGGACAACGTCTATTCGCGCGGTATCAACATCTACACCACCGTGCAGTCCAAAGACCAGGAAGCGGCCTACCGCGCCGTGCGCGAAGGCGTGCTGGAATACACGCGCCGCGCACCCTACCCCGGCCCCGAAGAGCAGTTGGACCTGCCCCCGGGCACCGAGAACAATCCGGCCGCGCTGGACGAATTCCTGGACGGCGTGTTCGACAAGTTCAGCGACAGCGGCGACCTGCTGACCGCGCTGGTGCTGTCGGCCAGCCCGACCGAGGTGAAGCTGGCGCGCAGCTCGCGCGAAATCATTACCGTCACCGACAAGAAGGTGCTGGGCGTGGTGGCCCGTGCGCTGAACGACAAGGCCAAGCCCGAACAGCGCATCAAGCGCGGTTCCGTCGTGTACATCCGCAAGTTCGGCGACAACTGGGAAATCATCAACCTTCCGTCGGTGCAGGCGGCCTTCGTAGCGCTGGCCCCGCAGGACGGCGCCATCCGCGCCATGGTGGGCGGTTTCGACTTCTATCGCGGCAACTTCAACCGCGTGACGCAGGCGTGGCGCCAGCCGGGTTCGAACATCAAGCCCTTCATCTACGCGGCCTCGCTGGAACGCGGGCTGACGCCGGCCACGCAGATTTCCGACCAGCCGTTCGAACTGACCGCCGCGCAGACCGGGTCCAAGGCCTGGAACCCCAAGAACTACGGTAACCAGTACGAGCCCATGCTGACCCTGCGCCAGGGCCTGTACAAGTCCAAGAACATGGTGTCGATCCGCATCCTGCAAGCCATCGGCCCGCAGTACGCGCAGGACTACCTGACCCGCTTCGGGTTCGACAAGGCCCGTCAGCCGGCCGTGCTGCCGCTGGCGCTGGGCGCGGGGTCGGTCACGCCCCTGCAACTGGCCGGCGCGTTCTCGGTGTTCGCCAACGGCGGCTACCGCGTCACGCCCTACCTGATCGACCGTGTCACCGACAGCAACGGCAAGGTCATCATGCAATCCAAGCCCGTCGTGGCTGGCGACGCGGCCGCTCGCGCCATCGATCCGCGCACCGCCTGGATCATGGACGACATCCTGCGTGGCGTGGCTACCTACGGCACCGCGGCACGCGCCCGGGCCCTGCTCAAGCGCAACGACATCGCCGGCAAGACGGGCACCACCAACGAATCCGTGGACGCCTGGTTCTCGGGCTACACGCCGAACCTGGTGGCGACCTCGTGGCTGGGCTTCGACCAGCCCAAGTCGCTGGGTTCACGCGAGACCGGCGGCGGCGTCGCCATGCCGATCTGGGTCGACTACATGCAGGACGTGCTGAAGGGCGTGCCGGAAGAAAAGCCGCGCGCCCGGCCCGACGGCATCATCGTCGAGAACGGCGAGTTCTACTTCTCGGAATTCCCGCCCGGGCAAGCGGTGGCCCGCCTGGGGCTGGCGGAAGCCGACACGCTGGGTGAGTTCCTGCACGGCCTGGGCAGCAGCAACGAAGACACGAAGATCAAGGTTGCGCCAGGCGTCGGAACGCAAAACACCGCGCCCTGGTCGCAGAAGATCCCGTTCTAAAAAAATGGCCGGCCTTGATAGGCCGGCCTTTTTTTATCGGGGCGTTCGGGTTTACAGTTTCAGCGTCACGGGGACGCCCGCCGCGGCGGAGCAGATTTGGGACAAGGCGTCAGGCAATTGCGGGCCGCCTCGGGTATCGTTCCAATGCTGGCCGTCGTAGCGGTAGTGGAAGCCGCCGCTGCGCGCGGCCACCCATAGCTCCTGCATGGCGGCCTGGCTGTTCACCACGACGTGAGTATTGTCCTCGAACACCATCGTCAGCACATTACCGCTGCGGCTGGCTTCGACGTCAACGTCGAGCGAAGCCGCCCAGTCATCGGCCTGGCTTTCGATGCTGTCCAGCACCTGGTCGATCAACGCAAGAAATTCGGTTTCGGTCATAATCGAGCCTGCAAGAATTACGGAGTTCCCAGTGTTCCAATTGGCATTCAGCCGCATGGCTCTTCGCATTGTAGCCACGCTCTTGGCCTCCGGCATGGTTGCGGCCTGCGGATACAAGGGGCCTTTGTATATGCCGACGCCTGACGGCAAGCCGCCATCGCGCACGCCGACGCAGCCCACGCAGCAGATTCCACCGGCGCCGACGATCCCATGACGCCCGCCTATCCCGCGCAGCCAGACCTGGCCGGCCATCCCTACTTCCAGTACCGCAATAACGTACTGTACGCCGAGGACGTGCCGCTGGACCATCTGGCGCATGGGCTAGGCACACCGCTGTACGTTTATTCACGCGCCGCGCTGAAAGCGGCCTGGGAAACCTACCGCAGCGCGGTCGGGCAGCGCCCGGTGCTGGTCTGCTACGGCATGAAGGCCAATTCCAACCTGGCGGTGCTGAAGGAATTCGCGCGGCTGGGCGCCGGCTTCGACATCGTGTCCGGCGGCGAACTCAAGCGCGCGTTGGCCGCAGGCGCCGACCCGTCCAGGATCGTGTTTTCGGGCGTGGGAAAGCAGGCCTGGGAGATGCGCGACGCGCTCGTCGCCCAAGTAAAGTGTTTCAACATCGAATCCGTGGCGGAATTGCACCGGCTGTCGGAAGTGGCCGAAGACATGGGCCTGCGGGCGCCGGTGTCGCTACGGGTCAACCCCGACGTCGACGCGCAGACCCACCCCTATATCTCCACCGGCCTGAAAGAAAACAAGTTCGGCATCGCCATCGATGCGGCGCTGGACGCCTACCGCACGGCGCAATCCTTGCCGGGCCTGGACATCGTCGGCGTCGATTGCCATATCGGCTCGCAGCTGACCGACATCAGCCCCTATTTCGATGCGCTGGAAAAGCTGCTGGACCTGATCGACACGCTTGGCCGGGAAGGCATCCGGATCGCGCACCTGGATCTGGGCGGCGGCCTGGGCATCCGTTACGCGGACGAAACACCGCCGTCGCCCCGGGTCCTGCTTGACCGCGTCTTCGAACGGCTGAACGCACGCGGCCAGGGGCATCTGCACCTGGTGCTTGAACCGGGCCGCTCGCTGGTCGGTAACGCTGGCGTGCTGCTGACCACGGTCCAGTACCTGAAACATGCCGACGCGCGCAATTTCGCCATCGTCGATGCGGCGATGAACGACCTGCTGCGCCCGGCGCTGTACGACGCGTTCCACGGCGTGCGGGCCCTGCGGCCACGCGCGGACGAGCCTACCGTCTACGACATCGTCGGTCCGGTATGCGAAAGCGCCGACTGGCTGGCCCGGCAACGCCCCCTGGCGATTCAGCAGGGCGACGTGCTGGCGGTGGAATCGGCCGGCGCCTATGCCATGGCCATGGCCAGCAACTACAACGCGCGCGTCCGCCCGGCCGAAGTCATGGTCGATGGCGACAAGTACTACGTGGTGCGCCAGCGGGAAACCCTGGACGACCTGCTCAAGGGCGAGTCCACGCTGCCTTGAGCGGGCGTCGGCCGCGCCGGACGGGGCTTGCATCCGGCGGGCCATGCGCGCCTTTCCAATCGATCACTTGAACTCGTGCGTAATGATGGCGGGCCGGTTCGGCGCGACGGTCAGCGTCATGCTGTGGTCTCCCGCCGACGCGTTGCGCACCGTCACCTGGTAACGGCCCGGCGCCAGCGAAATCTCCCGCAACGGCGGGCTTACCCCGCGTGACCGGCCATTGATCAGCACCTCGCCCCACGGACGCACCGCCACGCGGACGACCACGGGCGCAGCTTTGGGCGGCGCCGGCGGCTCCGCAACCGGTGGCGGGGGCAAATCGGAGGTGCCGGCTGCAGCGGCCGGCCCAGCGCCCGGCGGACTGGCTTCGGAGGCGGATTCGGAGGCGGATTCGGGAGCGGGTTCAGGACTGGCTTCACGACGGGCTTCAGCGATCGGCTCGGCGACGGGTGGGACGGTCGCCGGCGCAGGCGCCGCAGCGACAGGAGGCGTCGATTGAGGCGTCGTTTGAGGCGCTGTCTGAGGCGCTGTCTGAGGCAAGGCCTGCGGCGACGCTTCGGGTCCGACAGGAGGCGCGCTGGGAGGCCCCTCCGGCGCCCGTGCGGGAGCCGGGGACGATGTCTGCGGCGTACCGGCCAATTGCACGGGAGGCGTCGTCATTCGGACCCAGGCATAACCTCCACCGGCCAGCAGCAGGGCAAGCACCACCAGCATCAACGGCAACATGCGCCTGCGGCGATCCGGGATTTCCGGCGGCGCCTGTGTCAACACACCAGCCGTTGAACGCGCCAGTGCGTCGTCATCGGCAGGACGCCCGTCCGTCGGCGACGCCGCGAGAGGGATGAAGGCGGGTTCGTCCGTGGGCGTGGGCGTGGGTGCGGGTGCGGGCGTGGGCTCAAACTCAGGCTCAAGCTCAGGCGTGGGCATGAGCGTGGCCGTGCTCTGCGCCGGCGGCAATGCCCCCATCGACGCGGCAAACGACGTCACGGTCGCGGGCCGGGCATGCATGGGCATGGCCAGGCCGCTGTCGATCGCGTCGCAAAACGCCTTGCCGTAGGCGTCCCCGCCCCAATCCCCCAGCGGCACGTAATCGTCGCGCACACGACGTGCCAGCGCGTTGGGCGGCGCGCTGCCGGTCGCCAGGAAATAGGCCAGCGCCGCCAGTCCGTGCACGTCGGTCCAGGGGCCGCAGGGATAGGCCGGGTCATCCGTGTATTGCTCGAACGCCGCATAGCCGGCTTGCCGGGGCGCGTCTTCCGCGTCGGGCGTCGGAGCCACCGGCGGCGTCGCCAGAAGGGGCTCTCCCGACGGGCCATGGACGACGGCCGCCGGGCAAATGCCGCCGTGCACCTGACCGGCCTCGTGCAAGGCCGCCAGCGGCACGGCCAGGCTGGCGACGATCCGGGTGATCGCGGCTTGTCGTGCCGGGCCGGGCGGCATGCGGATCAGCGCGTCCAGACCCGGTTCGCCCCGGGCGGCAAGGATGTCGGCCATCTCCGTGTCCGGCGGCACTGCAGAAGGTCTGGACATGTGCGGTCCTCCGGGGTCGAAAAGGGTCAGGGCCGCCACGTGGGCAGCGACGAGAACAATCGGGCGAACAAGGTGGCATTCAATGCGCCGCCATGGACGTAGGTCTGCAGCGCCGCGCCGTCCGCCTGATTGGTCCACCAATAGCTGGTGTGCGAACTGGGATTGAAACAAAACGGCAGGTCGGGCCACGCGCCCAGGGCACGGCGCGCCACGGGCGCGGAATCCGGCTCGCGCCCGGCACGCAGGATGTCCATGATGTCGTTGCCCGCTGGCGCGACGGCCTGGCGTGGCGCAGCGGAAGGCATGCGCACCTGCTGCAGGCTGCGGTCGAACTGTTCGGGCGCGCAACCATGGCGTACCGCGGCCAGCATGCTGGCGCCCACCTGGCGGTAATAGTCGCTGGCGCCGTCCAGGATGCTGCTGTGATACTGCGCGGGCGGCAATGCCACGACCACGCAGAGGGGATAGCCACGCCCCACCCGGTCGCGGCTGGGCGTAATGCAGCCCAATTGCGCCACGCCCGCCCCGGGCCCGGCCGGAATCGCGAAATTCCAGATCGGCGCCGAGGCGAAACTGCGCGCTGCCGCGGCGTCAGGCGCCTGCTTGAGCGCGACCAGCCCGAATTGCAGCCAGCGGTCCCACCAGGCGATCAATTCACGCGGCAAGCGCCGATGCACGAAATCGCCTGCGGCCGGGATCTTGCCGTACCAGCCTACCTGCCCGAACTCCAAGCCTAGCTCCATGTCCTGTCCTGGTCACGACGCGCCGGGGCAGGCAAAGCCCTGCATCTCGGCTAGATGAAAGGGGCTTTTAACGCTGCTGGCGGTAATCTCCAGCACCACCTTGCGGCCGCCCAGATCGAAGGTGGCCAAGGTGATCTCCGGCGAAGGGCCGCGTTGCAGCTGCGCGCGGTCCAGCATGCGGTTCAGCGCCCACGGGCCCGACGTCGTCATGCCTGCCGCGCCCACTTGCGGCGTCAATTCAATGCGCACCTGATTGCTTCCTCGTGGCCCCGGCCATTGCACCGTGGTGGCCACCTGCGGCCCGTGCGCGTAGCGCACCGACTGGCCATCCACATCCATCACGAACTGCGTAATGCCTGCGTCCATCTCGACAGGCCGGATGGCGACGCGATAGGACGGCATCGGGTTGCCTGCCATGAAATAGACATCCCGGATGACGCCCGCGCGCTGGAACGCGTCCAGCGTGGCGGAGTTGCCGCCCGACCGTCCATCGACGCCGGGCTTGAAGCGCCACCGCTGTCCCGAGACGTCGATCTGGGTCGCAAGATTCTTCTGGAAGAAGTCATCCATCATGCCGTTGGGCGCGAACAGGCGCGCCATGTCGTTAGGTGCCACGTCCCGCGTGGACCGGCTGGAAAACGGATAGCGCCCCGCCACCGACTGGCCGCAGAACACGCCGATGGTGGCCGACACGGTTTCACCCATGCGCGCCCTTGCCACATCGGACACTTCTCCCGATGCGTTCACGGACAGCGAATTGAGCACGTCGCGCAAGGGTCCGGGCAGCCGCCCGGCTTCGGCGCGCAGCTTCGTCACCGAATCCGAACTGGGCGCCGGACTGCCGCTGCGCAGCGCCGCATCCGCCGCCGTCAGATACGTGTAGAGCTCGTTGATCAGGCCCGTGGTCGCGGCGATGGGCGGCGCGGCCCCCGTGGCGCCGCCTTCGGCC
>NZ_JBHFII010000017.1:183205-206323 GCF_057334215.1 Achromobacter maghribensis
CCCCCCCCCCCCACGGCTCGAAGTACTGGTCCACGATGCGTTCCAGTTTTTCATCCGACGCGTCGGATCGCGTGGCCGCGTCCGGCCCGGTCGGGCCGAACATCTGCTCCAGGGCTTCGCGCGTGCTGCTCACGCGGTCGCGCGCCTGGTCCACCAGCGATCGATCGTCCTTGCCCGATTCGCGCAGCAACGCGGTCTCGCGCGCGACGCCGCGCACCAGTTGCACCAGCGGCGATTCCGGCGCCGACAAGGTTCGCGCCATCTGGATGTTCTGCAGCAAGGACTTGCTGGGCGCCAGTTGCAGGTCATTCAGATAGCCGTCCCACTGCGCCACGTAGTCGTTCATGTAAAGGCGCTTGATACCGGCCACCAGCTGGCGCTGCGCCGCCTGATCCAGCGGGCCGGGCGCAGGAATATTCAGGATCCAGGCATCGTCCGACCGCAGCACCTCCGCCACGCTTGCGACCCGCTTGTTGAACACCTCCCAATAACCCCGATAGCTGTACAGCGAGGGGATGCCCTGGCTGAGCGGCTTGCCGCTCTTGCGCACGAACACGGCGCTGGCCTGCGCGCCGCCCAACGTCACCACCGTGTTCTCGGGCGCACCATGGGTATTGGCCAACGTGCGGCGCAGTCTGCTGTAGGCCCTTTGCGCCAGCGTGTAGCGCGCCAGCTTCTCGCGTGCTTGCGCCACCAGCGCATCGTCCTTCGGGAACGGCGACGCCAGCACGCGGCCCTGCGTCAGGTTGCGCAGATGCAGCGACAACTGTTCGTACTGACGGCGCGTATAGCCGTCCGGCAAGGTCGCCTGCATGTCGGACAACAGCCACGCATGCATGAATTCCGAGTCGTAGCGGTCGGCCTCGTACAGCATCAGATAGGCGCGCAGCGCTTCGTACGAATATTCAAGATCGCTGGCCGACGCGTCCCGCAACGCCGCCTCGACACGCCGCGCCACTTGCGGCAACAGCACCTGATCCAGCGTGTTGTCGTAGACGCCTTGCGCGGCCGCCTGTAGCTTCTGGCCCTGATACAGGCCGAAGCGGTAGCCAAGCGGCGGTTGGTCGATGTCGAAATCTTCATGCCGCGGCAAGTACCACAGGCTGTCCAGGAAAGGCATCAGGCCCAGCAAATCGCCCGTGCGCGTGATCTTGATGTCGCGCGTCAATTTCTCCACGGCGGGAACGCGCCGCGCCACTTCCTCCACATAGGCCGAGTTGTTGCGGTAGCTCAGCGCCCAGCCTGCGATCAGCGCAACGAACATCGCGGTGACCAGCCCGTAGCCCGCCCAATGCAATTGCCGGTAGCGGCGTTCCCAACGAAGGTTGCGTCCCGCCAGCCCCGCTTCGCGGAAGATGACGTCCCGCAGCAGGTTCTTCAGGAAGTAGCTGCGGCCCTCGGCCTCGCCCGGCACGCCAGACGCTGGCGCAGCCGCCCCTTCGATACGCAGATAGCGCTTGAGGTGGCCGGTTACCTGGTCGAATGTTTCGCCGCCCTGGGTGCCGCTGGTGAAATACACGCCACGCGGAATCACCCGCGCCTCGAACTTCGACGTGGCGAACACGTCGCTCAGGAAATGGCCCAAGATGGCTTGAAGCCCGGCGAATTGCTGCGGCAGCATGTAGGCAAGCGCGCGGCGCGACGGGTCTTCCTCGGCGGCCACCACTTCCGGCAGCGCGTCATCCAGGCGCCGTTGCAGCAGCGCGTACTCTTCGTGAAAGGCCTCGTACAGATCAAAGCCGGGCTCCTGCGCACGCGCGTAGGGCAACGTAAAGCCCCATACCTGCGCCAGCTCGTCACGGCTGAAGGAAGCGAAATACTCTTCAAAGCCGGACAGCAGGTCGGTCTTGGTCACCAGCACATAGACGGGAAACGCAATGCCCAACTGCTCGCGCAGTTCCTGCAGGCGCCGCCGCAGCACCGCCGCATGTTGCGCCCGTTCCGCATCGGACGCCGACAGCAGGTCTTCAACGCTGACCGTCAGCATTGCGCCGTTGATCGGCTGCCGCCCACGGTACTTGGTCAGCAAGCCCAGAAAGCCGCGCCATTCCTGCTCGTCGCCCGTCGGGTCGCTTTCGTGGGTGGTGTAGCGCCCCGCCGTATCCAGCAGCACCGCATCGTCGGTGAACCACCAGTCGCAATTGCGGGTGCCACCCACGCCACGCAACGCCACCTTTCCATAGCGCTCGGCCAACGGGAAATTCAGGCCCGAGTTCACCAACGCCGTGGTCTTGCCCGACCCCGGCGCGCCGATGATGACGTACCAGGGCAGCTGATACAGGTATTGCTTGGAAAAGCGGTCCAGCGGGCGGCGCTTGCCGCGGCTTTCGAAGCGCGTCTTGCGCAACAACTCTACCGCCTCGTCGAATCGCGCCTCCAACTGGCGTATCTCATCGTTCTCTGCCGTCTCTTCCACGGCCTTCTCGGCGCGTGGCCGCGGCCGCAGCTGACCCAGCAACTGCGCATTCAAGCGCCCTTCCCGCCACTTGCGCCACAAGAGGCGCAGCAGCCATATCGCGAATATCGCCACGATCACGATAATGCGCACCGCCTCGCTTTCCAGCGGGCGCACGCTGCCCACCGCGATAAGCGGCCCCGCGATCCAGATCAGCAGCGCCAGGGCCACAAGCCCCAGGAAGTTCCACACGCGCCGGCTGAAGAACCATCCGAACAGCCTGTAGATCATTGTTGCCCCCCCTGTCCGTCATTCTCGTGCGGCACGGGCGGCACCAGTACGGTGATTTCCACCCGCCGGTTCAGCGCGCGGCCTGCGGCCGTATCGTTGGGCGCCACCGGATCGGCGTCTCCGCGGCCTTCCGCCCGCACCCGCCCCGGTTGCCCCAGGCGTTGCTCCAACATGTCTTTGACGGCGTCGGCGCGCGCCTGCGAAAGATGCCAGTTGGATGGAAAGCGCGCGCTGCGCATCGGCGTATTGTCGGAATAGCCGCGCACCAGGATGGCGCCCTGCGTCTGGCGCAGCGCATCCGCCACGCGCGACAGCACCGGCAGATAGGGGTCGCGCACGGAACTGGCGCCGGACTCGAACACGCCGTCGCCGCGCAGCACCACCACGCTGCGGTCGACTTCGTCGCGCACGCTTACCAGTTGGTCGCGGATCTCGGGCGCCAGGAACACCGCCAGCCGAGGCGCCGGCGCGGGCCGCTTGGCGACCGCCGGCGCGATCTGCACGGCGGGCGGTTTGAGCTGGCTGATCGACGCGAACACGCTATCGGACTCGCTGCCCAGCCGCCAACCCAGCCCCCAGTACAGGGCCAACGCAAACACGGCGGCCAGCGCGCCAAACACCCACAAAGGCACCGGCAGGCGGCGCAAGGGCGTCTGCGCCGGCGCGTCGCGCCAGTGCGGAGACAAGGCCAGCGCGTATTCGCCGCGCGCGCCGCGAAGGATGCGCAACAGTCGCTGACGCAGCGTTTCCAGCTGCGAACGGCCATTGTCCATCACGCGGTAGCGGCCTTCAAAACCCAGCAGCAGGCAGTAGTACAGCAGCTCCAGCAAGTCCAGATGCTGCGCGGGATTCTGCGATAGCTTGGCCAACAGCTGGAAGAACTTCTCGCCGCCCCAAGTCTCGTTATGGAAGGTAACCAGCAGGCTGTGCGCCGACCACACGCCGCCTCCGCCCCACGGCGTCAGCGCCGCGGCCTCATCCAGCGCAGTGCACAGGCAGTAGCGCGCGCCAAGAATCGTCTCATTCGAAATACCCGCCTGCTGCGCGCGCAACTCGAACTGGCGGATCTCGTCCAGCAAGTGCTCGCGCAGCATCGCCGCCGACGGATGCGCCGCGGTGGCGCGGATCTGCGGGATCAGGTCCAGCAGCGGGTTGGCTGCCGCCACCAGCGGGTTGGTCCCGCTGATGACATAGTCATGGGGCCGCAACCGGCCGGCGCCTTGGGCGGCGCTATCGCCCAGCCCGCCCGGCGGTGCGGACATCGTGTGGTCCGATGCGTGCATAGCTCTCTCCGCGCTCAATCGCGCAATGCCCAGAACTCCATCGTCAGCCCGGGAAAGTCACCGGCCAGATGCAGCGCAAGCGCGCCGGTGCGTTCTAGCTGTTTCCAGAATTCGCCGCTTTTATCCAATTCGAAATACACGTGCCCGGCGCTGTAGGGAATCTGCCGTGGCGCCACCGGCAGCGCACGCACCGTCACGCCCGGCAGCTGCAAATGCACCAGGTCGCGAATGCGCTCGACGGGGCCGATCTTGACCTGCGCGGGAAAGCGCGCACGCACGGTGTCCGTGCCCAGGTCCGCATGCACCGCCAACACGAAGCCGGCGGTCCGCAGCAGGTCGGCGTCCGTGATCTGCGCCACCCGCACACCCTGGCCCCTGTCCTGCAGCGGAATCTGCAAAGCACGCTGTTCCAGCACGGCCGACAGCGAACGGCGCAGCTCGATCATCAAGGGCGCGAAGCTGGCCTGCAGGTCGTCGTGGGAATACTCGGGCAGCACCTCGGGACGGCGTGTCGCGGACGTGAAGGTGGCCAGGTCGCAGGCCAGCATCAGCCAGTCGTGAAACAACCGCTCCGGGTGCAGCGCGGCGCTTTGCCGCGCATGCCAGAGCGCGCCGATGTAGCGGTTGACGGTTTCCAGGAGCATGAAGTCAGAGACTTCGGAGACGCCTCCCCGGCCGGGTTGCGACAGGCGCTCGGCCAACGCCTCGCTGCGGGCGCCCAGCAGGCCGTACAGCTCGTTCACCAGCCCGCGCAGCACGGGATGTTCACCCGCCGCCAGCCAGGGCGCCACGTACTCGTCGTCCAGCACCACGCGGTTGTCCTGGCGGCGCTCCATCACGCGCGCCACGCCCAGACCCAGCCAGTCGTCGGTCAACTCGTTTTCCAGCATCAGGCGCAGCCGCAGGCGGCCCAGTTGCAGCAAGGCCGGCTCCAGCCCCATCGAGCCGGTGTCTTCCACATCGGCCTCGTGCACCAGATAACGCGCCAAGGTGTCCTCTTCGCCTTCGTAGATCACGTCGGTGGCGCCCGGCCGCGCGCGCGGCATCGCCAACAGCACTCGCGTGCCGCGTGTCTGTGGCGGCACCTCAAGCGCGGCGGGCGCGGCATCCGGTTCCGAGAAGTCGAAGGGCGTACCGTCGGGCATGACGCCCTGCGCTTGCGTCAGCACCAGCTTGCCGATCGCCAGCGCGTCGCGGTCCAGCGACAGATGGCTGAAGCCCCAGAAGAATCCTTGCGCCGCGGCCGCGCGCTGCTGCGCCACATGCAACAGATGGCGTTCAAGCTGCTGGAAATGCTGGGGCCGCAGGAACATTCCCTCCGACCAGATCACTTTGTCTTTGCTCACCATGGTCCGGTTCTCTTATTGTGTTTCTAAAAGGGCCACCACGAACGATCGCGGTCCACTTCCTCCAGCCCGGCGCGCGTGACCGCGACCTTCACCGTCTCCTCGTTCGGCGAAAACTGCCAGACCTTGTAGATATTGGTGTCCTGGGGTTCGGGTAGCGGCACCAGCAGGCGCCATTTGCTTTGCTCGAGGTCCCGATAGGCCGCCACCACGCCCACCACGCGCGCCTCCGGGTTGCCGGGGTAATGCAGCACCTTGGTCTCGCCGGGCCGCAGGATCACCTGTTCGGTATTAAGCAGCTCGGCGCCCAGCGCCGCATGCGCATCGGCCTGCAAGGTGAAGAAATCGCGCGATTCGAACGTGCTGGCCGACTTCAATTCATAGATGGTCACTTGCACCGGCGAGGGCCTGCCGCTGGCGTTCACGTTCACTTTCGGGTCCGCCCGCAATTCAATGGCGTAAGGCGCCGGCACACGCTTGGCCGTCGACGAACACCCTGTGATCAACGCACCGGCCGCCAGGCCTGCGGCGATCAGCGCGGCACGGCGCAATGGCCTGCGGACGCGATACGCCGCGAAGGCCCTTCGGTGAAGGAGAGCATTCATAAGACCTCGGAAATAAAAACACACACGTCTGTTACGCCGCGACGCAACCCTGCCGCGCGGGGCCGCTATCATCGGCGGAATAGTCCTGTCTTCCTCTTTTCGACCGACACGCCCGCGCCATGAAACAGCCCGTCCGTATCAGCTTTGTGTTCCTCTTCGCGGCTCTCGCGGCCTGTACGTCGGCCCCGTCGCCGCAAGCCGCGGACGCCTTGCAGCAAGTCCGCGACGAATACGCCGCCAGCCAGTTCGGCGCCGTGGCGCGCACCGTCGCCACGTCCGATGCCTTGGCTACCGCCCCCACGCCCATGCGCGTAGAAGCACTGAAGCTTCAAGCCTTCAGCTACTGCGTCATCGGCTATCGGCAGCTGTGCGAAGACAGCTTCGCCCGTATCCTGCAATTGCAACCCTCGTTCGAACTTGCGCCCAATGAAACCGGGCATCCCCAGTGGGGGCCCGCCTTCCGGTCGGCCAAGGCCGCCCAGGTCCACTGACGCGCCGCCGGCGCCAAGGAGACAGGCATGAAGCTCACCGCGTTCCAACATGCCGGCGATCCGGCCTTCGAACCCTTCCATGCCGACTTCACGGCGCCCGGCGGCACGGTGGGACGCAGTATCGACAACCACCTTGCCCTGCCCGACCCGGCACGCGAGATCTGCCGCGTGCAGGCGGCCATCCGCCTTGGCAGCGCCGATGCCGCCGGTTTCCTCGTGAACCTCAGCAGCATGAGCGCGGTCAGCGTCAACGGCCGTCCCGTGGCGCAAGATCAAGAGGTGCCGCTGAATCCGGGCGACGAAGTCCAGATCGGCGCCTACCGGCTGCGGGCTGAAGCCCCCACGCCCGCCATGGATGCGGCGTTGCCCGCCGCGGTAATCGACGACGACATCTTCAGCGACCTGATCGGGCCCGGCACCTTGCCGGTCGGCAGCGCGCCGGACGTATCCACCCATCCCTTCGACCTGGAGTCCGCGCAAGCGCGCAACCCCGCCGACCCCTTGCGGCATCTGCCACACGGCGATGCCGCGGTGTCGCGCCCCGTCACCGATCCGCTGGCGCTGTTCGACACCCCCGGCGAGGGCCCGCCCAGCGTTTTCGCCGACAGCACGCCGTCCACGCTGCCGGGTCACGATCCGCTGGCCGAACATCGCACCCACGCCGTCGACGATGCCTTGAGCCCGCCACGCGAAAGCACGGCCCCCCACAGCGCGTCCGACCATCTGCGCGAAGTCGGCAGCTACATGCGCCCCGCGCCGGTGAAGAAGACGACCGACGGCAAGGACGGCTAGCGGTTCACGCGTAGTCATAACGGAACTCCCCGGCGTCCGCCGACAAGCGCACCCGGCGCAGCCTGCGGTCCTGCATCGACGCGCCCAGCAATTCGCGGCTGATCTGCGGCAACACCGTATTGGTAAGAATGGCGTCCACCATGCGCGCCCCCGACTCGACTTCGGTGCAACGCGCCACCACCAACGCCGTCGCATCGGCCGCCACGTCCAGCTCGACGCCGTGATGCGCCTGCAGCCGTCGGCGCACCCGCTCGAATTGCAACTCGACGATGCGCGCCAGCATGGCGTCCGACAGTGGCAGGTAAGGCACCGCGACCAGCCGACCCAGCAGCGCCGCCGGGAAAGCCTGTAGCAACGGTTCACGCAACGCGGCCGCCAACCCTTCGGCGTCAGGCATCAGCGCGGGGTCGCGGCAGAGAGCGGCGATGCGGTCCGTGCCGACGTTCGAGGTCAGGATGATCACGGCATGACGGAAATCGATGTAGCGCCCTTCGCCGTCCTCCATCCAGCCCTTGTCGAACACCTGGAAGAAAATCTCGTGCACGTCGGCGTGCGCCTTCTCCACTTCGTCCAGCAGCACCACGCTATAGGGCCGCCTGCGCACGGCCTCGGTCAGCACGCCGCCTTCGCCATAACCCACGTAGCCGGGCGGCGCGCCCTTCAATGTCGAAACCGTGTGCGGCTCCTGGAACTCGCTCATGTTGATGGTGATCAGGTTCTGCTCGCCGCCGTACAAGGCTTCAGCCAAGGCCAGCGCGGTCTCGGTCTTGCCGACGCCGCTGGGGCCGCACAGAAGGAACACGCCCACCGGCTTATCCGGGTCGGTCAGCCGCGCCCGCGATGTCTGGATGCGGCGCGCCACCGCCTCAAGTCCGTCCCGCTGACCGATCACGCGCTTCTCCAGCGTATCCGCCAGCGCAAGCACGGCTTGCGCCTCGTCGCGCACCATGCGGCCCACGGGGATGCCGGTCCAGTCGGCCACCACGGCAGCCACCGCCGCCGCATCGACCGAGACGTGGATCATCGGCGCCTCGCGCTGGCTCAGTGCCAACGTTTCCCGCGCCAGCGCCTGCCGCGCGGCCGCCTGTTCGGACGCCGGCCCCTGGTCCAGCGCCTGGCGCAATGCAAACACCTTCGCCGCCAATGCGCGCTCGGTCTCCCAGCGTGCCGCCAACGCCTGTTCCGCTTGCGTCGCGTCCGCGTATTCCGCCACCAGGCGCTCAAGCCGCTGGGCATCGCCGGCGCCAAGATGAAGCTCGCGCCGGGCGATGCGCTGCGCAGTTTCCAGCGCCTGGATGCGCCGCCGCGCATCCTCCAGCGCCGGCGGCACGGCGTGCTGGCTGATGGCCACCCGGGCGCAAGCCGTATCCAGCAACGCGACCGCCTTGTCGGGCAGCTGCCGGGCGGGGATATAGCGGTGCGACAAGCTCACCGCGGCCGTGATTGCCTCGTCCAGCAACAGCACGCCATGATGCGTCTGCAAGGTCTCGGCCAGCCCGCGCAGCATGCCGAATGCGCGCGCTTCGTCCGGCTCGTGCACCTGCACGACCTGAAAGCGGCGGCTTAGCGCCGGATCTTTCTCGATGTGCTTTTTGTATTCCGACCAGGTGGTCGCGCCGATCGTGCGCAACTGGCCGCGCGCCAGCGCCGGTTTAAGCAGGTTGGCGGCGTCGCCCGTGCCCGCCGCGCCGCCCGCGCCCACCAGCGTATGAATCTCGTCGATGAACAGCACGATGGGCCGTTCGCTGGCTTGGACCTCATCGATCACGCCGCGCAACCGCTGCTCGAACTCGCCCTTCACGCCGGCGCCGGCTTGCAGCAGGCCGATGTCCAGCAGATACAGCGACACGTCGCGCAAGGGCGGCGGCACATCACCCGCCGCCAGGCGCAGGGCCAGCCCTTCCACCACGGCGGTCTTGCCCACGCCGGCCTCTCCGGCCAGCAGCGGATTGTTTTGCCGGCGCCGCATCAGCACATCGACGATCTGGCGAATCTCTTCGTCGCGTCCGGACACGGGGTCGATCGCGCCAGCGCGTGCCTTGGCGGTCAGGTCCACCGCAAACCGTTCCAGCGCCGCAAGATTTCCCCCCTGCGCCGTCGCGACGGCTTGCGCATCGCCAGCCGCCGCATCGGTGGCCGACTCCGGCGAACCCTGCGTCATCTCGCCCATCTGCGTCAGCAGCTTGTCGGGCTCGATGCGCGAGAACTGCGGCGACATGCCCAGCAGCACGTGGCGCAGCGCATAGGTGGTGACCAGCCCGGCCAGCAGATGACCGCTACGGATGCGGGCCGCGCCATAGCGCAAGGATCCCAGTACCCACGCCCGTTCAACCGCGTGGTCGATGTGCTCGGACAGGTCGGATACCGATCCCGCGCCGGCGGGCAGCCGGTCCAGCTCGGCCGTCAGGTCGGCTTGCAATTGCGCCAGGTCCAGGTCGAAGCCGCGCGCGATGCGATGCAGATCGCTGTCCTGGCACTGCAGGATCTGATGCATCCAGTGCACCAGCTCCACATAAGGATTGCCCCGCAGCTTGCAGAACGCCGTGGCGCCTTCCAGCGCCTGGTAGAGCGCGGGATTGAGCTTTCCGAAGAGTTCGATGCGGCCGATATCCGACATGGCGTCATGGCGCGTTCAAGCGCGCGCATTCCTGGAAGGTTGAGCCGGCGAGCGGCCACGTGCCGGCGTTTGCCCCCGGCGTTCATAGTCCAGCAACAAATCGCCCGCGTCCCCCTGCGCCGGCCGTCGCTTGCCCAGCCACGCAGACAGCCCCAGCGGCTGCGCGGCGCCCAGGGCCAGGCCCCTCGCATCTTCGGCGCGCAGCACGGGCCGCACGTCCCAGGCCAGCTCCACGCCGACGTAGTGCCGGACCCAATGCGTCAATTGCCGGGCGCGCAGACCGCCCGGCAGGAAGCTCGTGTAGTCCTCCAGCGTCAGCGGCCCGAGTTCGATCCGGAACTTGTGCTGCGCGTCGCGCACGGCGACGCCCAGCACCGTGTCGCGCCCCAGCCCCGCCATGCCGCCCAGGCCCAGCCGCTGCTCGGGCTCCAGGCGGATCCACTGCGGCACGAATTCGCAGATGCGCACGGGCAGCCCGAAAAACCACTGCAGGATGTGCTTAAGGCCTTCGGGGTTGCGCGTCTGGCGCACCAGATGCCCCGCCATGAAGTACTTGGCATGGTCCAGCACGGCATCGCGCCGCCGCATCGATGGCTCGCCCAGATGCAGCAGGCTGGCCACGTACCGCGTGAAGCGCTCTTCCTTGCGGTCCAGGCTGACGGTGCTTTGCGCATCCGCCCAGGCCCGGTAGAACAGCAAGATGAGCCGGTGATGGAACACGTCGGCGAACGCGGACAGGGTGCGATCCCCGTAGTGCGCCATGCGTTCATGCGCGTGCTCGGTCAGGTGCAAGGGCAAGGGGCCGTTGGGCCCGAACAACCCGAACCCGTATATGGCCATCTCCGCCGGGGGGCCGTTGCGGCCGGCCTGGGCGTACGCCACGGTGGACGGCGCGAAGGCCATCGACGGTTCCTGCCGCATGCGCACAGGCTCGTAGCGCGCCACGGTCTCGCGTCCCAGCGGCTTGCGCGCGCCAGCATGCGCGTCGATCCAGCGCAGGGCGTGAAAGAGATCGTGCGCGTAGGGCTCGCGCTCAAGGGCGCGCCACCACTGCGCCACCACCTCGTTCACGTCGGTGGCGCCTGGGGGAATCGGATCGGCGACGGGTTGCGCGACGTCCACCGCGTCACCCCATGTGGATCTGCTTGGCGTCCACCTTGACCAGGTCGGAACCCGTCACCAACGTGTACGACGCATGCAGCCGCGCGCTCTGCTCGGCCTGGTAATCGATCGAGCCCGCACGCACCTGCTCCACCTCGCTCACGCTGCGCATCGACAAGCGCGCCATAAGCGTCATGCGGTCCAGCACCGCTTCGTAGTTCCGGCCGACGAGCCGGGTCTCGCCCACGGTGGCGTGCAACTGTTCGGCCACCAGGCGCACGCGCTTGCACGCATGGCGTGCTTCGTCGGCCTCGACCGCGTATTCGGGCGTGCGGATACGCACCGCGCCCTGGCCTTGCAACGTCACGTCGCCCGCGCTTTCCACCCGAACGTTTCCGCCGTTCGACCGCAGCACCAGATCGCCCGGCGCCTCAAGCGTGGTGTGCGCCGGCGCCGCCTGCACGGTGACCGCGATGAGGTACACCCGCGACGGGTCCGGTCCGCTTATCAGCACTTCGTCGCCCGGTTGCGGCGCCAACAGGCAACTGGCGGCGCGCTGCGTGTTCCACGCGCGGCCGTCGCACGCGACGACGTAGCTGCCATCGGGTTCGCAGCGCAACACCTCGCCCAGCAGATGGACGGGGTCATAGGCGATGCGGTTCAAGCTTGCGGCGGATTTCATCTTGCGCTCCTGTTCGTGGCGGATCAGCGGGCCTAGACCGCGGGCCGGCGACCCATGCGGGGCTTGAAGCGGGCGACTTCGCCGCGCTGCAGGGTCGACAGGACCAGCTCCGACATCATGTTGATCGAGACATGGCGCGCGAAAAACTGCTCAAGCACGGCGCCGAACAAATACGGGCTGATGCCGGAAAAGGCCCCCTCGTCCACTTGCAGCGAAATGCGCACGCCGCGTCCGTGCACGATGGGACCCGGCACCGGCAGCCGGTGATAGACAGGCTTGGCGCTCACATGCCGCAACCCGGAAATGTGCTTGCGCACGGCGGGGTCTGCCAGGTTGCCGTAAACGTGCAGCATCTCGCGCAGCGTCTGGGCGCCCTGCTCCGTATCCAGATCCGTCAGGCTCAGATAATTCAGGCCCAGGTGGCTGATCAGATGCCAGGTGGCGGCATTCTCGGCCAATGCCGCGCAAGGGCGTGTCGGCCCATGCAGCACCTTCACCGCGCGAACCGGCGCCGATACCCGCAGCGTCATGTCGGTGTCGGTACCCAAGGGCAACAGCATCGACATGTCCCGGTTGGTGCACAGCGTCTCAAGCGACAGGTGGCGCAATTGACCCGAGAATGGCGCTTCCTGCCGGTCCACCAGCGACAGGAACACTTCGCTGCCCGTGTAGCCGGTGCGAGTGCCATTGCGTTGCGCCGTGTCGGAGATCAGCCGCGGCTCGCGGCGCACGGAAAAGTACGCGCCATAATCGTCGGGATCGCTGCCTAGCGATCCATAGAACGGCCGGAACTCCTGCTCCTGTTGCTGGGCCGACGCATGACCCGTAACGCGCGTCACGCCGAAGACCTCGTAGTCCAGCGGACGGCTGCGATCAACCACCACGTGATATTCCGACGTGCGCGGCGTCACCGCCACGCGGTCCGCGCGTTTGGGGAACAGGTTGATCACCGGCACGCAATGCAGCGCCAGATTGGCGGCCGAAATTGCCCCCTCCAGTTCCGGCGCGGCAATGGAGAACAGAAACGTCAGGTCGAAGGCGCGCGTCTCGCGCGGCGCGCCCTGGGGTTGGGCCGCACTGCGCAAGCCCGCTTTCAAACCGTTCACGCTGAAGAACAGGTAACGCTGCGCGAAGGCAAAATACTCCTGCAGCAAGCGATAGCCCTGGAACACACGCGCATCCCCGGGCAACAGGGCCTGGTCATCGGCAAAACCTTCGTGGCGCACCGCGCTGGCCGGCAGCTTGTTGACCCACGCCACCGGCCGTGACGTGTCATGGCCCAGCACCGCCACCGTGTGCCCCATCAGCACTTCCAGCAAGCGTTGCATCTGCAGGTCCAGCCCGTTCAGATGAAACACCAGTTGATCAAGGTCCAGATCTTCCAGGCGTTGCCCGCCCCCGACCTCGATCCGGATGCGCAGGGCGCTCAACACGCGCCCGGCCCGCCCCGCCAGGCCCAGCCGCGCCAGCGGCAGATCCTGCGGCGCAGCCGTAAATTCAGCCTGAATCACCTGCAAGGGCCACAGGCGCACAGCATGCCCGGTGGTGAACTCGCAGGGCGTCTGTTCGCCACGCGGCACGCGTCCGCGCAATAACGTGCCACGCGGCAATTCGAAGCCGCCCGCCAGCGTGCCCTCGTTCATGCTTGGGGAAAACTGCACGATCGCCATCGACGGCGTGGACGCCAGGTAGTTGGGATACACCACCTCCAGCAAACGTTGCGAGAAACGCGGAAACTCCGCGTCCATCTTCATCTGGATACGCGCGGTCAGGAAACTGAAGCCTTCGAGCAGCCGCTCGACATACGGGTCCGCGACCTCCGTCGCGTTCATGCCCAGGCGCCCGGCCACCTTGGGATAGGCCTGCGCGAATTCCGCGCCCAGCTCCCGCAGGTACACCAGCTCGCGGTTGTAGTAGTCCAGCAGACGGGCGTCCATCAGACACCACCCAAGTCGCGCAGATCCATATGCCCGCTTTCCAGGTCGATGTCCGTGCGGAACAGGAACTCAAGGGGATGCGGCACGCACCACAACATGCCCCGAATCTCCAGGCTCAACACGTTGTGGTGTTCAAGCGTGCCGGTGTCGGTCACGCAGCGGACCTCGACCGAAGCCGCCAGAATGCGCGGCTCAAACGCCGAAATCGCATTGCGGATCGACTCTTCCACGTCGATCCAGTCGATCTCCGACATGCGCTTTCCCGCCATGGCGCGCACGCCGAAATTCACCGTCGATGCCGCAACGGGACGATGCGCCGACAAGTCCTGGGACGTCTGCAGGTTCACCGTATTGAGCAACCAGCGCAGGTCCCGCAGCACAGCCGCGCGCAGCTGCTCATGCGTCAGCATGGCGTTGTCGCGCGGCTCCGTGCGACGGGCCGGATCGTTGTCCATCAAACGGTCCAGCAACGACGGCTGCAGGCGGTCCCGAGCCGCGCGCTGACTGCGCGGCAGCGGCGCCCATCCGGCGGCGTCATCCGCGTGGCCCATCAGGCCAGCTCCAGGCTGCGAATGTCTAGCAGCGCGAATTCACCCGCGTCCGTCATCCACATTTTCTGGCCCACGCCGGCATAGGTATCGCCGCGCAGCGCACGCCACTCGGTCACCCGCGCAAGCTTGACCGTGTCGGGCAGGTCAACCATGCGCGCGCCGGGCACGGGCGGGTAGCGCGCCGGCACCAGGCCCTGCAGCACCTGGCCGTCCGCCAGCTCGATCTCGGCGCGGGCCCACACCATGTCGCACACGCCTTCCGGCGCCAGCAGGCGTACGCGCTTAAGCGCCGTGAAGGGCAGCCAGGCGTACCGCCCCCCTCCCAGGAATTCGAAGACCGGCCCCAGGCGGCTGTCGCCGTCACAGATCCACTGAAATGGCAGCGGCGCATCGTGCATGACGCCTTGCACGGTCCCCGCACCCGCCGCGGCATCCTGCAAGGCCTGGCCGCGCAACGCCGCAGCCTCGTCGGCGGCTCCCCGGCCGTCCAGGCGCAGCGCCGATACCAGCGCCCGCATCCAGTCGCCGGAGTCGCTCAACAAGACGGGCTCGCCGTCGCCGGCAAGCACGGCTTCGCGCTCGCGTTCGGCCGCGATGGCGCTGGCGTACAGCGCCACCGTGGGGCGCGCCTGCGCGCTCAGCTCGCCACAGAGGCCCAGTTGTTCAGCGGCGCGCGCCCAATCGCCCTGCACCGCCAGCAATTGGAACAGTTGCGCGCGCAGATCCGCGTCGGCCGGCCGGCGGCGGATTTGCGCCTGCACATCGTCCAACTGGCCAGACAGGCTGATCGCGCCGAAAGGAACGGCAGCTATAGACATGGAGGGTCCGCCCTAGCCGACTTCCTTGTTCTGCTTGATATCCCAGGCCACCAGGCTTTCGGCGCCCTTGCCGCCCTTTTCGGTCTGCTCCCAGTATTGCTGCTTGACCTTGGCCGCCTGGAACGCGAAGTTCACCACCACGCCTTCGGCGCTGCGATCACCCGATATCTGCACCGACGACACCAGCACGTCTTCCAGCGTGATCTTCGAATATTCGACCTGCTCCCCACCCGCCTTGCACATGGACAGCTCGATCTTGCTCAGGTGCTTGCCGCTGGCGCAATGCTTCATCACCGCAGGCGCCGCCTTGTCGATACGCGCCACCACGTGCAGGTCATTGAAGCTGGCTTTGCCCGCGCCCAGGCCGCCGCCGCTGGCCAGATTGCCTGGTTGCGTCGCGCCCCACGAGAAGGACACGATGTCGGTCCAGTCCTTATGGTTGGCGTCTTTGGATTCGCCGTTGGCCCCATCGATTTTCATGAACATATCCACAGCCACATCTGTCTCCTGGAGTTATCGAGCGCGGCTGCGCCCGTCTTGTCTGACACTCAGCCTTCGTTCTGCTTAAGCGAAGGCAGCTTGGACACCAACCGCAGCGACACCGTCAGCCCCTCAAGCTGATAGTGCGGCCGCAGGAAAAACTTGGCGGAGTAATAGCCCGGGTTGTCTTCGATCTCCTGCACCTGCACCTCGGCCGCCGCCAACGGCTTGCGCGCCTTGGTTTCCTGGGACGAGTTCACCGGGTCGCCGTCCACGTAATTCATGATCCAGTCGTTCAGCCACCGCTCCATGTCGTCACGTTCACGGAACGAGCCGATCTTGTCGCGCACGATGCACTTCAGGTAGTGCGCGAAACGGCAGCATGCGAACAGGTACGGCAGGCGCGCGGCCAGCTTGGCGTTGGCGGACGCGTCGGCCTCGTAGTATTCATGCGGCTTCTGCAGGGACTGCGCGCCGATGAAGGCCGCGAAGTCGGAGTTCTTGCGATGCACCAGGGGCATGAAGCCGTTCTTGGCAAGTTCGGCTTCGCGCCGATCGCTGATGGCGATCTCGGTCGGGCACTTCATGTCGACGCCGCCGTCATCGCTGGGAAAGCTGTGGCACGGCAGGTTCTCCACCGCGCCGCCCGATTCCACGCCGCGGATGGACGTGCACCATCCGTACAGCTTGAACGAACGGTTAACGTTGGCGGCCATTGCATAGGCGGAATTCGCCCAGGTGTAGCGGTCGTGGTTCGCGCCGTCGGTATCTTCTTCAAAGTCGAACTCGTCGACCGGATTGGTGCGCGCGCCATAGGGCAGGCGGGCCAGGAAACGCGGCATCGCCAACCCGATGTAGCGCGAATCCTCGGACTCGCGCAGGCTGCGCCACGCGGCATACTCGGTGTTGGTGAAGATCTTGGTCAGGTCGCGCGGATTGGCCAGCTCCTGCCAGGAATCCATCTGCATCACATTGGGCGACGCGCCCGCGATAAACGGGCAATGCGCGGCGGACGAGATCTTGGCGATTTCGCCCAGCAACTCCACGTCTGGCGGACTGTGATCGAAGTGATAGTCGCCCACCAGGCAGCCGATCGGCTCGCCACCGAACTGGCCATACTCTTCCTCGTACACGCGCTTGAAGATGGGGCTCTGGTCCCAGCCCACGCCCTTGTGGCGTTTAAGGGTGCGCCCCAGTTCCGATTTCGACAGGCTCATCACGCGGATCTTCAACAGCTCGTCCGTTTCGGTATTGGTGACGAGGTAATGCAAGCCGCGCCAAGCGCCTTCCAGCTGCTGGAAGTCGGGATGATGCATCACGCCGTTGATCTGTTCGGACAGCTTGCGGTCAATCTCGGCGATGATCGCCTGGATAGTGCGATAGGCGTCCGACGACAGTCCTACCCCACTATTTTCCAGCGCCTGATGGGCCAACGTGCGCACGGCGTGCTCCACCGCCTCTCGTGCCTGCTCGGTCTTGGGTTTGAACTCTTTCTTCAGAAGCGCGGACAGGCCGTCCGCCTCCAGGGTCTCGACAGCACGCGCGTCCGCGCGTTTGGCCACTGCGGTCATGGCATTCTCCGAAAAGCGGTTCGAACGGAAACTACGCGGCCGGGTCCGCGCTGGCGGGGTCGGCGGCGGGCGCGGCGTCGGGCTTCGGCGCGGCCGCCAGCGCATTCATCAACGCAGGGTTCTTCAGCACGTTGCCAATCAATTCCTCGGCGCCCGTCTTGCCGTCCATGTAGGTCAGCAGATTGGCCAGCTGGGTCCGCGCGGTCAGCAGTTCATTCAACGCCCCGACCTTTTTGGCGACCGTGGCTGGCGAGAAGTCGTCGATGCTCTCGAACGTGATGTCCACATTCAGATTGCCTTCACCCGTCAGCGTGTTGGCCACCTGAAACGCCGCGCGGGGCTGAATCGAACGCATGCGTTCATCGAAATTATCGATATCGATGTCCATGAACTTGCGTTCGCCCACGTCCGGCTGCGGCGTTTCGGACTTGCCGGCCAGATCCGCCAGCACGCCCATCACGAACGGCAGCTGGATCTTGCGCTCCGCGCCGTAGATCTCCACGTCGTACTCGATCTGCACGCGCGGCGCGCGGTTTCTGGCTATGAACTTCTGACCGCTTCCTTTCAGGCTGGTCGCCATGGTGTTGTCTCCTCTTGTTGGTGTCCGGGGCTGGCCCGCCTACGATTCCGGCCGGCTCCCCGCATCCCGCGGCAGCCATGCCTCGAATTGCTCGAGTCCTTGGGGAGCCAGGTTCCTGATGATGTCGTGAAAGCTCAAGGGGATGAGCTGCTGCGCGCGGCGGATGAGATACGGCGCCGGGTGCCCGGGCTCGTTGGCCTCGAAGTACGCGCAGACCTTGCCCAGCATGGCCATGGCCTCGTCGCGCGACTGGATCCGGGCATCCTGCCAGCGCATGCCAGCGGCCGGCGCGGCCTGGCTGGCCGGCGTCTCCGCTGCAGGTGCCGCGGCATTTTCGGGCGGGGCGTCAGACGTTTCGGGTGCCGCATTCGGCGTGTCGCGCGCGGCATCCAGCACGACGTCCAAGGTGCGCAGGATGGCGGTGTAGTCGGGGGTCCAGGCGACACCGAGCTTGTCGGTCACCAGTGTCTGCACGCGGCGCAGCGCGTCCGCGGCGGACGCCAGCGCCAGCACGTCGGCCTCGCGTTGCGTCCATGCTTCGCGCAGGCGCGCGACCACCCGGGGACGCCCGCCGGGATAGCAGTCGGCGTCCTGGCGGCTGCCATCAAGCAGCGCCTCGGTATCGCGCAAAGATAGTTGGCCGTGCACGCCATTGACCAGGCTCGCCGATCGCACGCTGCGCGCGCAACCCAGCATGTCGCCGAACGCCGCCAAGGCGTTCATGCGCGGCATCGGATCGTCTTCGCCCACGCTGTCCAGCCGCGGGTGCACGGGCTCCCAATAGCGTTCCAGCGTATCGACGGCCAACGCCAACCCATCCGCGTAGCCCGGCAGGCCACGTATCTCGGTCCATGCGCAGGTCAGCAGGCCGATCACGCGAAGGTCCCGCGTGCGTTCAAGCAGCGCGCGGGCCAGGCGCTCGACCTCGCGCCAGTCGGGCGGCTGCGCGGCGATGATGGTCGAGCCGAACTGTTGTTCGTCCCGGCCGGCCGCGGCTTGCTGCAACTGCAGGAAGTCAGCGTCGTATTCGAGGTCGTCCCCGCAGGGCAGACGTGAATCGAGTGTATTGAGGATATCGGCGAAGTCCATAGTCATTGCTTAAATGCCTGGGGATGCTGCCTGGATACAACCACTACGCTCCGCGCTGCTTCACGGAAGGGTGAATTCTAGGCACGTCTTTCGGCATGCAACGAACAACTAACAACTTCAGATTTTTCTTACAGGCAGCTAACAACCCCCTAAACAATTGAACACTTGTGACCCAGCTACGCTGATGTTTTGACATACTCCTTACGCGGGCGGCGTGCAGACGCAAGCGTTGTTACCGAACCGTAAAAAACACAAAAGCATGTGATAGCGCTTCTCGGCCGCTTCAGGCGGTGCCTACAATCGGCGCTCACGCTGGCGGCAGACCGGCGCGCAGGCAGAATCAGAGACAGACGTCCCCCGGCTCCGGCGCGGCCCTCACGGCCACGCCAGCCCTTTGCGAGCGGCCCCATTGCTGGGTCGGCCATCCCGTTGCAGTCATAGCGGCGCGCGCGCTTTGCGCCTCCGCAAGCATCCAGAACAGCAAGCGCAGCATCAGGTGAATTCTCATAAGGAGACGATGAGATGGACCGCAACGTGCCAAGCGAACGTGTCGTCACGGCGCATACGCCCTTGCCGCCGGAGCAGCTGAAATTCCGTAGCGTGCATGGCGCCGAGAGCCTTTCGCAGCTATTCGAACTGGAGGTCGAGCTGGTCTCGGAATCCTATTCGCTGGACATGAAATCGCTGCTGGGCAAACCGCTGACGCTTGAAATCGAAACCGCTTCGTCCACGCCGCGCTATCTCAGCGGACACATCACGCGCTGCATGCTGATCGGCCGGGAAAACAATACGTCGCGCTACACCATTTACCGCGCCACGGTGCGCCCGTGGCTCTGGTACCTGACGCAGACCTCGGACAACAAGATCTTCCAGAACAAGAGCGTTCCCGACGTCATCCGCGAAGTCCTCAAGGACTACTCCTATCCGGTGGAGTTCAAGCTGACGGAAAGCTACCGCAGCTGGGAATACTGCGTGCAATACCAAGAGACCGACTACGCCTTCATCTGCCGGTTGATGGAGCACGAAGGCATCTATTTCTGGTTCAAGCACGACAACGGCAAACACACGCTGGTCCTCACGGACGACATCACGCAGCACGAGCCCGTTCCAGACTACGAGCAGATCCCCTATTACGGGCCGGACCGTGTCACCGTCCCGCGCGAAGACTACATCCACAAGTGGGAAGTCGCCGAACAGATCACGCCCGGCGCGTTCGCCACCACCGACTATCACCCCCTGACGCCCGCCGCCAGCCTGGAGGCGCGGCGCAACAATCCCGGCGCCTACGACCACGGCGACCTGGAAATGTACGAATGGCAGGGCGGCTACACCAACCCCGACGACGCCGAACACTACACACGCGTCCGCTTGCAAGACCTGCAATGCAGGCAAGAGCAAAGCGCGGGCGCCTCCAACGCTCGCGGGCTCTCTCCCGGCCATCTGTTCACGCTACGCAACCATCCGCGGCAGGCCGAGAACCGCGAGTATCTCGTCGTCAGCACTTACTACCGAATCCGTGAATCGGGCTACGCCAGCGGCCAGATCGACCCTGGCGACTTCGACCTGGAGTTCGTCGTGGTGCCCTCCAGCACGCAGTTCCGCGCGCCACGCATCACGCCGATCCCCCGCACGCACGGCCCTCAGACCGCGACAGTCGTCGGCAAGCAAGGCGAAGAAATCTGGACGGACAAGATGGGCCGCGTGAAAGTGCAGTTCCACTGGGACCGCTACGGCAAGAAGGACGAAAACAGTTCGTGCTGGGTCCGCGTATCCAGTCCCTGGGCGGGCGGCGGCTTCGGCGGCATCCAGCTGCCACGCGTGCGCGACGAAGTGATCGTGGACTTCATCGGCGGCCAGCCCGACCGTCCCATCGTGATCGGTCGGGTCTTCAATGCCAACAACCTGCCGCCCTGGGACCTGCCCGACAACGCGACGCAAAGCGGCTTTCTCAGCCGCTCCAAGAGCGGCACGCCCGCCACCGCGAACGCGCTGATGTTCGACGACAAGAGCGGCAGCGAACGCATCTGGCTGCACGCCGAGCGCGAGCTCTGCACCGAGGTCGAGGCCAACGAGATCCACTCGACGGACCTGAACCGCAACACCACCATCGGCGAGAACGACACCACCAAGATCGGCGGTTTTCGCGACATCAAGATCACCGGCACCGACAACCTTGAAGTCGGCAAGCGCCGCGATGTTTTCGTCAAAGGGCACGAGGAATACACCGTCAAGGCTTCGCGCACCGTCAACGTCAAAGACGGCCTGATGGAAGAGAAGTTCGACAACGGCTTGAAGACGACCGTTGCCGCGAAAGGCGAGGAACGTGAAGTCACGGGGCTGTTCAAGGAAACGCTGAAGACCGGCCAGCAGGTGTATGTCGATGAAGGCGACTCGCTGCATCACGTCAAGACGGGCACGCTGACCGAAAAGGCCAAGGGCAAGGTCGAACTGCTATCCACCGATGCCAATATGGACGTGAAGGCCAAGACCGCGATGCTCGTGCAATCGGAAACCGCCACGATGGACCTCAAGTCCAAGGGCAAGATGCACATGGAATCGGAAGGCGCCACGGTGATGATCAAGGCCGACGGCAACATCACGCTGAAGACGCCGGCGGACGTCGTGATGGACGCGGCCAACGTCAAGGATCTATCCAAAGAGAGCTGGCTGCAGGCCACCCCGTTCTCCATCGGCCTGGCGGTGGCCAAGGCGGAGTTCGGCCTGCACCGCGTGGCGTTGTTCCGCACGACGGTCATGCTGAACACCTCATTCACCAACTACGCCATGATCAGCAACATCGGGCAAATGCTCTCTTACCGCACCACGGGTGCCGGCTATTCCTTCGATGCCGTGGAGGCGAAGAAGGTCGGGCTTGGCGCGTCGATGGTCGGCCTCTGGACCATCATCTGAAGCCGCCATGTCGGAGTTCATGACTGCCTGGCCGGATTGGGCGAAGTGGGTAGGGCTGGGCTTGCTCCTGTCCGCCGTGCAGGCGGGCGTCATGCTGTGGCGCGGCCACAGGCGCCGCGAGGCCGCACGCAAGGATACGCAACGGCTGCAAGCCGTGCGCATCGGCGGCGTGGCCAGCACGGCCCGCGTCACCGCCGCGCGCGACACGCGCAGCCGCATCGGCGACACCTTGTATTTCGTCATCGAACTGGACCTCGACGTGGCCGCCACCGCCGCCACCCCGGCGCTGACCCGCACGCTCGACGTACCGTTGTCGCCATTGCATCTGGCCGACTTCGGCGTGGGCAAGACCGTGCGGGTGCGCGTGGACGCCGCCACGCACGAAATCGCCCTGGATCAGCCCACCGGATAATCCATGAAGACCATCAAGCCTTTCCGCCTGGGCATACTCACCCGGCCCTACCGCTGGCAGCGCCGCGATCTGCTGGGCGTGTCGGTGTTCGCGCTGGTCGACATCGCGCAAGCGCCGGCTACCTTGCTGACCGACCAGGACCTCTGGAAGCTGACGGCCGCCGAGGGCATCGGCGCGCTGGACCTGGCCACGCCGAAACAGTATCCGGAGGTGCTGGTGTCGGGCCACGCCTATCCGCATGATTCCAAGCATCCGGGCGCCTGTGGCGTGCGCCTGAAAGTCGGTGCGATAGACAAGTCGCTGCTGGTCTTCGGCGACCGCTACTGGGTCGATGGCAAGGCCACCGCGCCGCAGCCATTCCAGCGCATGCGGCTGGACTGGAGCCGCGCCTATGGCGGGCCTGACGTCGCCGAAAACCCGTTGGGCATCGGTGCGCAAGACGAAGAGATCAACGGTGCGCGCGTGCGGCATCTGCCGAACATCGAGCACCCGCTACAGCGGATCAGCGCCCCCGGGCAACGGGTCGCCCCGGCGGGCTTTACCGCGTTGCCCCTGGAGTGGCCGCAACGGGCGGCGCACATGGGCCGTGAGTACGGCCAGGAATGGCTGGAGCATGACTTCCCCGGGTTCGCGCCCGACATGGACTGGCGCTTCTTCAACGCGGCCCAGCCCGATCAATGGGGGCCTGCGAACACGGCGCTTGCCAGCGGCACGGACTACGAGCTGTGGAACATGCATCCTGAACAGCCGGTGTTGCGCGGACGGCTGCCCGATTGGCGCGCGCGCTGCTTCGTCAGCCGCCAGGCCGACGGCAGCGCGCTCGAAGACGTCGACCTGCGCCTGTCCACCGCCTGGTTTTTTCCCGACCATACGAAAGTGGTGCTGATCTGGCACGGCGTCCTGCCCGTGCGCGAAGATGACGCAGCCGACATTCGCCACATCATGCCTGCGCTGGAACACGCCGGGCAGCCGAAAGAGGCGGCCTATTACCAAAGCGTGGTGCGGCAACGCCTGGACCCCGAACTGGGCGCGGTTTACGCCCTGCTGGATTCGCAGCTCGTGCCGGAGGACCTCTGTGGCGGAACCCTGGAACACGATGCGCAGGCGTCGGCCACGCGTCCCTCCCACCTGAATCTGCATGCCGGCGCCGCGCGGCGCCCCGCGCCC
>NZ_JBHFII010000017.1:206383-216512 GCF_057334215.1 Achromobacter maghribensis
GCGCGCCCCCACGCGCGCGAACGCGAGTCGCTGCTGGCGCAGGGCCTCGATCCGGACCGCTACATGGTGCCGCTTGAACCGCCCCCCACCGCGCCCAACCTTGCCGACCTGCCGCAGACGATTCTGCGCATGCAGCAAGAGCTGGAAGAGGCCAAGCGGCTGTCCAGCGGAACCGCGGCACGCGCGCTGGCCGATCCCAACCTGCCCGTGATGGCCGAAGTGGCCGGCGTGGACATGGACGCGCTGCGCCGGCAGGAAGACGACGGCAAGCTGCCCGCCGGTTTCGATCCCCGCAAGATCAAGCGGCATCTGGCCGAATTCGACGCCAGCCCGCATGCACAGGCCCGGCGCGCAACGGCCGAAGACGACGGAACACCGCCGCTTGACGAAACGCTCGGTCCGCAGGTTCATCAGGCCTATCAGCAATCCGCGCACCATTTCGCGCCGCCCCCGCCGATGCCGCCGCTACGCGCGCAGCGCACCCGCCGAAAACTGGACACGCGCCTGAAAGACAACCGCGACTGCCGCGACATGAACCTTACCGGCGCGGACCTGTCGGGCATGGATCTTTCGGGCGTCAACTTTCAACGCGCGATCCTGGCAGGCGCGACGCTCGTCGACGCGCGGCTGGACGGCAGTGACCTCACCGATGCCGTGCTGACGGGCGCCGACCTGACCCGGGCCGGCATGCGCCGCGTCAACCTGACACGCGCCAACCTGGGCCGCACGCACTGCCGGCAGACCGACTTCACCGAGAGCCAGATCGTCGACACCATCTGGGACCATGCGCACTGCGAAGACTGCTGCTTTGTCGATAGCGCATGGCGCCAGGGGCGTCTGCACCAGGCGCGGCTGCTGCGTTGCGACCTCGGCCGGGCGCGGTTCGATCAATGGGCGGCCATGAGCGCCACGCTCGACGCCTGCCGCTTTCGCGACGCGCGGCTGGATCAATGCGTGTTCATGCAAGGCGCCCTGGCGGACACCGATTTCTCAGGTGCGGCGCTCGTGCGCGTGAGCTTCATGGATGTCGCCTTCTCCGGCGGCTTCAACATGGAAAACGCCACGCTGGACGGCTGCGCCTTCGCAGGCCGCGTCGAGCTGGCGGGCGCCTGCCTGCGCGGCATGCAGTTCAAGCATGGCAGCGCGCGCGGCGCAACGCTGACCGGCGCCGACCTGCGCGGCGCCAGGCTGAGCGCCAGCGATTTCTCGGAATGCCACCTGCAAGACGCCGACCTCAGCGGCCTGACCGCCCCCGACACGTACTTCGTGCGCGCGGATTTCACCGGCGCCCGGCTGCGCAACGCCAACCTGATCAACAGCCTGCTGGGCAAGGCCGTCTTTCTGCGCGCCGACCTCGGCGGCGCGAATTTCTTCCGGGCCGATGTCGCGCAGACGCTGATGGACGACAGCACCGGGCTGGACCATGCCTATACGCAAGGCGCGAAGCGCTGGCCCGCCCGGCAGCCGGAGCACCCCGCATGAACCGCGACGCCTTGATGGACCGCGTGCGCCATGGCGAACCGATCCAGCACCTGAAGCTTGCGGGCGCCGATCTCTCGGGCCTGGATCTGGCCGGCGGCTTCTTTGATCATGTGGACTTCAGCGGCGCGACGATGCAAGGCTGCCAATTACAGGACGGCCAGTTCATTCACTGTGTCATGACCGGCTGGGATGCCCGCGGCGCCAATCTGGACATGGCGCGCCTGATCCACTGCCAGGCGCCGGGCTCCCTGCTCGACGGCGCCCGGTTCCATGGCGCCAGCTTCACGGAATGCGACCTGGCCGGCGCCAGGCTCGACCACGCCGATTTCCATGAGTCGACCTTTACCGCCACCTCGCTTGCAAGCGCCTCGCTGCAGTCCGTCCGGGTGCAGCGTTCGGTATTCTCGCGCGGTGACATGGCAGGCGCCGACCTGTCCCACGCCCAACTCAGCGACACCCTGTTCCATCAGTTGGACCTGCGCCGCGTCACGTTAGCGGGCGTCAACGCCGCCAGCACGATGTTCATCGAATGCGACCTGTCGGAACAGAATTTTTCCGAACGAGCCTACCCGTTGTGTCATTTCACGGATTGCCAGCTGGACGCGGCGGACTTCCGCAATGCCGACCTGCGCCAGGCCGGATTCAAGGGATCGTCGCTGCGGGGTGCGCGCTTTGCCGGTGCTTGCGCCCCCCAGGCGCTTTTTCCGCTGGCCGACCTATGCGGCGCCAACTTGCAGGGCGGCCGTTTCGACGGCGCCATCTGGGCCGAGGCAACCCTGGATGACGCGACCTTCCAGGGCGCCAGCCTGGCGCTGTGCATCTTCCAGCGCGCGCGTTGCGCCGGCACCGACTTTCGCGGTGCCCATCTTGCCGACGCTGATTTTTCCCTGGCCGACCTGAGCCTGGCGGACCTGCGCGACGCCACCTTCCTGCGCACGCGCATGCACCGCGCGCTGACACGCGGCGCACGTTGGACGCAGCGCCACGGCATTATCGAAAACGATGCGCCCTTGCTGGAAGCCGAACTGTGGTCGGCGGCACGCGCACCCCTTTGACCTCGGCGTGGCACCGCTACGCCGCCATCGCACCAGGAGTGGAAAACATGCAAGTACTCTGCCAGTTGCCCAGTGTCGGCCTTGGATTCCCCGACGTCTGCAAGACCCCGGTGCCGCCCGTGCCGCATATCGACGTGTCGACGTCGTCCATGGGTATCCCCGTGGTCTGGAACGTATGGTTAAGCTGCGCGCCGATGCACAACATGGTCACGCCCATTCCCGTCACCTTGGGCGATACCGCGGGCGTGGGCGGCGGCGTGATATCCCAGACGTTCATGGGCCAGGCGCGTTACATGACCGGGGCGTTCACCGTCCTGGTGCGTGCCGCCCCGCTCGTCCGCGTAAGCAGCCTGACGGTGCAGAACACCATCAACACGCCGGGCGTCAAGGTGGCCACGCCGCAGAAATCGATGTTCGCGCTGGCGGCGTGACCCTGCTGCGCCGGGCTACAGTTCGCCGTAGGAATGCAGGCCGGACAGGAACATGTTCACGCCCAGGAAGGCAAAGCCCGTGATCAGCAACCCCATCAGCGCCCAGTAGGCCGCCATGGTGCCGCGCAGGCCCTTGATCAAGCGCATGTGCAGCCAGGCCGCGTAGTTCAGCCAGACGATAAGCGCCCAGGTCTCCTTGGGGTCCCACTGCCAATACGCGCCCCAGGCGTCGGCCGCCCACAGCGCGCCCAGGATGGTCGCGACCGTGAAGAAAGCGAACCCGACCGCAATGGCGCGATACATGATGTCGTCCAGCACTTCCAGCGACGGCAGCGCCGCGGCAATGCGGCGGCGGCCCAGCAGGATGGCCCCCACGATCACGGCGCCAATGCCGAAATACAGCATCCAGGTCGCCGACAGGCCGTCGGTGCGGAACACCATCGGCTCGGCGCACAGCAGCACGCCCAGGACGAACAGTGGCGCCAGCTTGGCCCACGACGTGGTCTGCCCGTGCTGCTTGATCAGATACGCAAAGCCCACCATCGCCGCCAGCGAGAACGTGCCGTAGCCGATGAAGTTGGCCGGCACGTGCAGCTTCATCCACCAGCTCTTCAAAGCCGGCACCAGCGGCTGGATCTGCCCCGCGTCACGCGTGAACGAATACCACAGCAAAAAGACCACGGCCGACGTCACCACCAGCAGCACGAAGCCGCCCAGCGCGCGGGTCGCGTACTTGCGTTCGTAATACAGGTAGAACAGCGCCGTGATCAGCGAAAACAGCACGAAGACTTCATACAGGTTGCTGACCGGGATGTGGCCCAGGTCCGGCCCCATCAGATGGCCTTCGCGCCAGCGCACCAGCAATCCCGTGACCCCGGCGAAGACGGCGCCCCAGGTCAGCGCCGTGCCCAGCCACGCGGCGGTGGGACTGACCACGCCGATCCAGTAGCAAACCATCGCCAACGCGAACAGCGCGCACATCCACAGAATGGCGGACTGGGACGAGAACAGGTACTTCAGGAAAAACACCTGCTCGGCGCGAGCCAGGTCATTGCCATATAGCATCAGGGCCAGCCCGGCCGCGATGGCACAGGCGATCATCAGGTGGCGCAGCGGCCGCCAAAGCCAGCCCAACCATGTCAGCGCCGGCACGGTGCCGCACAGGATGATCTTCTCGTAATAGTCCATCGCGTTGCCGTGGCGGGTCAGCGCGAAAGCCGCGCCCACCGACAGCAACAGAAAGAAGACGACGTCGGTCCAGTCCGGCTTGCCGCGCCGGGCGCGACGATCGCCGGTCTCTGACAGACTGTCTTGCCAGAGCGTGTCCGGCGACGAGGGATGGGTAGTGGTCGTAGTCGACATAAATAAACCTTAAGACCTCTTCGGGCGCAGCAGCGCCTGCTTGAAGCGTTCGAACTCCTGATTGAAGTCGAGTGTACGCTTCTGGGACGTCATGGCCGCCATGACGCTGCTTCCGCCTTCATTCGGCTTGACCCAGATCCAGATGCGGCGATCCCGAATATAGAACATCGAGAACACCCCCAGGACCAGCAGCAGGCTGCCCAGATAGACGGTATTTTTACCCGGCGTGCGGCTGACCTGGAACACGCTGGCCTGCACGTGGTTGAAGTCGGCCAGCGACAGGAACACGGGTGCCGGATACACGGTCAGGTCTGACAGCGCCGCCACGGCCAGACGCGACCACACGGCCGCGCGCTCGCCTTCAGGGCCTTCGGACGCCACGGCGGGCAAGCCGGCGCGCTCCCGTTCGATGGCGCGCAATTCGTTCATGCTGGCGCCGATCAGACGGATCACCACGTCGGCGGCCCGCTCCAGGTCGGCGGCGGGCGTGTTGGCCTGCAGGAAGGCGGCAACGGCTTGCAGCCCGCCCGATGAAAAGGTCTCCAGCGCGCGTTCCGCGGCCGTCTGCAAGGGCTGGCGGTCCGCGCCCGACGGGCTGTTGCGCTCGGCGAAGCGACGGGCCGCCTCCTGGCGCGCCGCCGGGTCGGCCAGCGTTGCGCGCAAGCGCATGAATTCTGCAATCGAACTGTCGTCGTCCGCGGGGATGCGCAGGTAACGGAACGGCTCGGACGCATTGTTGCGCACACCGGCCAGGAATACGCTGGCGCCGTCCAATTCCATGGGCAGCATGTAGTTCTGGAATTCGTGCGCCTGTCCTGCGTCGTCGATCAGCTTGTACTCGACGCTGGGCCCCACGTTGCGCAGGTTTTCGTTCTTCTTGCCCGCCGCGCTGCCGGACACCGACGCCACATGCTCGGCGAAGCTCCGGTTGTCGCCCTTCGGATCGCCGCGCGTCAGGTCTTCCACGTTGATCGGACGCATGGCCGTGATTTCGACGCCCATGCTGCGCGGCCCGTTCGCGGTGTGAGCGGTTACTTCGGCGGTCTTGCCCACCGTGCCGTCAACGGCGAATGCCTTGCTATCGGAACCTACCAGCGGGTAGCCTTTCAACACCACCGTGCTGCCGCCGTCGTCAAAACTGGATTGATAGACGGTCATGCCCTTGAAGCGCAGGGGTTCATTGACTTCAATGGTGGAATCGAACGTCTTGCCGGTGTCGGGGTCAGTCACTTCAACTTCGCTGACGAACCGGCTGGGCATGCCGGTGGAGTAGTAGTCAACGATGAACTTCTTGAGCTTCAGCGTGAAAGGCATGGGCTGCACCAGGGCGCCGTCGCCCACCATCACGACCGCAGTGCTGGCCTGGCCCCCCTCGGGCACCAGGACGCTGGCGCGAAAGCTCGGGTTGTCCACCGACAGACGGCCGCTTTCCGGCACTTCCGAGATCAGCATGTTCTCGACGATGGGCTTCTTGCCACCCAGCATGACCTGCAAACGCACAGGCAGCTCGCTGTCCAGCAGGCCGCCAATGCAAATGATGACCATCGCCGCGTGCGCGAACACGTAGCCCAGCCGATTGGCGCTGCCCTTCTTGGCCGCCAGCATCACGCCGTCGTTGTCCGTCCGCTGGCGCACGGCGTAGCCCATGCGTTCCAGCATGGACGTCAAGCCGGCCGCCGTCTGCGGCACATCGGTGGGGGCTTCGGTTTCGACGCGGTGCGGAAAACCTCGCAGGCTGCTGGCTCGCACGTGCTCGCGGAACGAGCGCGCGTCGCGCAGCATCTTGGGCGCGTTGCGGATCAGGCAGACCGAGGTCGACACGACCAGGAAGCCCATGATCAGCAGGAACCACCAGCTGTTGTAAACATGCCAGATCGAGAACTTGTCGAACACTTCGAACCAGAACGGGCCGAACTGGTCGATGTAGTTGTTCGACGAGCGGTTCTGCTGCAACACGGTCCCGACCAGGCTCGCCACGCAGATGAACATCAGCAGGCTGACGGCGAAACGCATCGAACCGAGCAGTTCGAAGAAATCGCGGGGCAGGCTGCGCAAAGAGGGGCGAGTATGGGTTCGTGTTGAATTCATGAAAAAAGGGGGGCCGCGCAATCGGCTACCCCCCTCATAGACAGCGCATGGCGGAAAGAGGTTCCGTCATGCCCAAGTTGCATGAACGCGGACCAGCCGCGCGCGTTGCAGGCTTACGCCTACCGCAGGCCAGCCGCGTAGTCCGACACCGCCTTGATATCGGCGTCCGACATCCGGTCCGCGATGGCGAACATGATGTCGTTCTTGCGGTCGCCGCTGCGGAACAGCTTGAGCTGCTCTTCGATGTACATGGGGAACTGCCCCGACAAGCGGGGGTATTGGCCGGGCAAGCCCGCGCCATTGGCAGAGTGGCATGCCGCGCATGCGGGCACATTGCGCTCGGGCAATCCGCCGCGCCAGATCTTTTGACCCAGATCAACCAGCTTTTCCTGGCCGGCCGTGGCCGGCTCTTTCAGCGGCTGCTGCGCCAGATACAGCGCAATGTTCTGCATGTCGGCCGGCGTCAGATTCTGCGCCATGGCCGTCATCGGGGTCGGATTGCCGCCAGCGCCATTGCGCACGGGCAGCTTGGCGCCTTGCTTGACCTGGAAGTCGGCCAACTGTTTGGCCAGGTATTCGTGAGGTTGCGCGGCCAGGTTGGGGTTCACCGGGATGGTGCTGTTGCCCGCCGCGCCATGACAGGACGCACAGGCGATAATGCCTCTTGAGGCATCGCCCTGGTCAAACAGCTGCCCGCCCTTGGCGGCATCTGGCTTGGCCGGGCCCGCAGCGCCGTCAGCGGCGAAACTGGGTGAAGTTAAGGCGGAGGCGCCGAGCAACAGCCCGCTCGCAACCAACATCCGGGACAGCACACGCTTCATGAAGACCTCGACGATCGCATCGATCAAGGCGCAAAAAGGCGCCCACGCCTGCCCCGCACACCTTGGAGAACCGTCTCGAACCTGGTTTGCCCATTCTGCCTTCCAGGCAGCCACCGGCAACCCAAAGAGTAAGCAAAAAAGACGGCTCCGCGCACGGGGACCACTGTTGCAAACGCCGGATTATACAATAGGGCTCGAAACCAACCGTATCCAAAGCCCATCCGTGTCCCTCCTACATCGCGCCTCCTTCCTTACCTCCGCAGCTCGCCTCGACCAGTTGCCGGCCGCCGGCGCTCCCGAGGTCTGCTTTGTCGGCCGCTCGAACGCCGGCAAATCCACGGCCATCAACGTGCTGTGCAACCAGCGTCGTCTTGCGTTTTCCAGCAAGACGCCGGGCCGCACGCGCTTGATCAACATGTTCGGCTTGCCCGACCCGCTGGATCCGGAAGGCCACATCGGTTTTCTCGTCGACTTGCCCGGCTACGGCTACGCCTCGGTTGCCCGCAACGAAAAAGAAAAATGGGCCGACATCCTTGGCGGCTACCTGCGCGACCGCGAGTCGCTTGCCGGCATCGTGCTGCTGATCGACATCCGCCGCGGCGTCACCGAACTCGACCGCCGCCTGGCTAACTTCATCGCCCCCACCGGACGTCCCGTGCTGGCGCTGCTGACCAAGGCGGACAAGCTGCCTTACGGCCAGCGCATGCGCACCGTCTTCTCGGTCCGCAAAGACCTGGCCGACATCGGCGCCCTGCACACCATTCCTTTCTCGGCGCCCGAGCGCATCGGTCTGGAAGAGGCCGGCGCCCACATCGAAAATTGGATTTCCCCCAAGGTCGTACCATGAACCCGCAGATCATCACCCCCGAGTTTCCGGTTTCCCGCCCCCGCCGCCTGCGTCGCGACGACTTCACCCGCCGCCTGGTGCGCGAGAACGCGCTGACGGTCAATGACCTGATCTACCCCGTCTTCGTCGCCGAAGGCACCGGCTTGCAGCAAGCCGTGGCGTCGCTGCCCGGCGTGGTCCGCTATTCGCTGGACACCCTGCTGCCCGTGGCCGAAGAATGCGTGAAGCTGGGCATCCCGGTGCTGGCGCTGTTCCCCGTCATCGACGCGTCGCTCAAGACGCCCGACGGCATCGAAGCGACCAATCCGCGCGGCCTGATTCCGCGTGTGGTCGCTGAATTGAAAAAGCGTTTTCCGGAACTCGGCATCTTGTGCGACGTGGCGCTGGATCCCTACACCAGCCACGGCCAGGACGGCGTCATCGACGACAACGGCTACGTGATCAACGAGCCGACGGTCGAAATCCTGGTCAAGCAGGCGCTGACGCAAGCCACCGCCGGCGTCGACATGGTCGCACCCAGCGACATGATGGACGGCCGCATCGGCGCCGTGCGCCGTGCGCTGGAAGCCAACGGCCACGTCCACACGCAAATCATGGCGTATTCCGCCAAGTACGCCAGCGCGTTCTACGGCCCGTTCCGCGACGCCGTGGGCTCGGCCACCAATCTGGGCAAGTCCAACAAAATGGCTTACCAGATGGACCCGGGCAACCTGGACGAAGCATTGCGCGAAGTGGCGGCCGATCTGCAAGAAGGCGCCGACATGGTCATGGTCAAGCCCGGCATGCCGTATCTGGACGTGCTGCGCCGCGTCAAGGATACGTTCCGCGTGCCGACCTTCGCCTACCAGGTCAGCGGTGAATACGCGATGATCAAGGCCGCCGCCGCCAATGGCTGGCTGGACCACGACAAGGTCATGATGGAAGCGCTGCTGGCGTTCAAGCGCGCAGGCGCCGACGGCATCCTGACGTACTTCGCGATCGAGGCGGCCAAGCTGCTGAAAGCCCAACGCTGATCGCGCCACGCGTTGCTGGCCGGGCGTCTCCGGCCAGCGCGCCGAGCCTGTGACGGCTTAGCGCGCGCGTCCGCTTCGCGGTGCGGCTGGCGCCACGCGGCGCAGTCCCAGCCAGGTTCCGCCAAGCACGCAAGCCAGCCCCACGACATGCGTCAGCGTGACGTGCTCGTCCAGGAACAGGGACGCGAACAACAGCCCGAAAATCGGCAGCCAGTTGACGAACAGGGCCGCGCGGCTGATCCCCAGACGCGCGATGCCGGCGTTCCAGATGATGTTGCTGACGCCCGAGGCAATCACCGCCGAGAACATCAGAACCAGCCAAGGCCACCACGTCATCTGCCACGTGTCGGCCTGATACGACGCGGGCGTCAGCGCCGCATGCGCCACCAGCATCACTCCCCCCGCCAGGTACATGTACCAGAGCATGCCCAGCGGATCCATGGTGCGCGACATGCGCTGGATGACCAGGCCGCCGAACACGAACACCAGCACGGCCACGAACACGACGGCGTCGCCCCAGCCCGTCAGACCGAATTGCGCGCCGCTGCCCGCAACCACCATGCCCACGCCCAACAAGCCCAGCATGGCGCCGGAGATGCGCACCAACGTCAGTTTTTCACGGTAGAAAATGGCCGCCAGCAGCGCCGACAGCAAGGGGCTCGTCGCCATGATCAGCGTGCCGTTGGCCGCCGACGAAAACCGCAGCCCGGACACCAGCGCGATCTGGTGCGCATACACCACCAGGAAACCCGCCAGCGCCGCCCACCCCAGCTCCACGCGGCCCAGCTTGGGGATGCGGCCGCGGCGAGCCTTGATGATGAGGGTGACGGTGATGAACGCGACGACGATCCGAACGGCGGCTAGCGCCTGGATGTCCATGTGCTGCGTCAGGTACTTGATGGAGACGATGTTCAGGCCCCATGTGGCCATGACGAACATCAATTGAATATAGATAAGACCGTTCCGGTCTTGGCTTGCATCAACTGTCGGGGACGTCACGGGCGCCGGCCTGAAGGGAGTGGAGTGGGGC
>NZ_JBHFII010000017.1:216545-217058 GCF_057334215.1 Achromobacter maghribensis
GCGCCGCCCACGCGGCGCAGCAGCCATGGTATACGCCCGGGCGTCAGCGCACCAGCACCTTGTCCAGCGATTCCGTGAAGCGCTTGGCGTCCTGGAAACCCACCACGCGGGCGTCCGGCAATTCCTTGCCGCCCGGCTCGAAGAACATGATGCCCGGCGGGCCGAACAAGCGAAACCGCTTGAGCAGCGCGCGGTCGTCGGCATTGTTCGCGGTCACGTCGGCCTGCACCAGCAACATGCCCGACATGCGTTGCGCCACGCCGGGATCCGTGAAGGTGAAGCGCTCCATTTCGCGGCACGACACGCACCAATCGGCGTAGAAATCCAGCATGACCGGCTGGCGGCTTTGCGCCAGCAGCGCGTCCAGCTCGGCGTTGTTGCGCACGCGGGTGAAATGGACTTCGCCGCTTGTGGCCGCCGTGCCCGCCGGCGCACCGCCGCGCGACGCCAGATGCGACAGCGGTTGCAGTACATCACGTCCGCCGCTGGCCGCGCCGATCAGCCATGCGGCGG
>NZ_JBHFII010000017.1:217102-231633 GCF_057334215.1 Achromobacter maghribensis
GCCATGCGGCGGCGGCCAGCGCCAGCAACAGGCCCAGGCCCTTGCCGAACATGCGCGCCGCGCCCGCGCCCGCCGGCAGGGCGTCGAACGCCCGCAGCATCACGGCGGAGACCACCGCCAGGAAGGCCCAGCCCGTCATCTGCACCCAGGTGGGCACCACGGGAATCAACATCCACCACGCGGTGGCCAGCAACAACATGCCGAACAGGCGCTTCACGCCGTCCATCCAGGGGCCCGCCTTGGGCAACAGCGCGCCGGACGAAGCGCCCACGATCAGCAGCGGCACGCCCATGCCCCAGGCCATGGCGAACAGCGCCGAGCCGCCCAGAACCACATCGCCCGTTTGCGAGATATACAACAGTGCGCCCGCCAGCGGCGCGGCCACGCAGGGCCCGACGATCAGCGCGGACAGCGCGCCCATCACCAGCGCGCCCGTGTAGCGCCCGCCCGGAATACGGGACGACCGCTCGGCCAGTTTCGCCTGGATGCCCGACGGCATCTGGAAGGTGAAGGCGTCGAACATGGCCAGCGCCAGCACGGCCAGCAGAATGGCGAACAGGGTCAGGATCCAGGGGGTCTGCAGCCAGGCAGCCAGCCCCGCGCCGCTCAGGCCCGCGGCCACGCCCAGCGCGGTGTAGACCACCGACATGCCCAGCACGTAGGTTGCCGCCAGCGCCAGGCCGCGGCCGCGCGTCGGCCGCGACTGCGCCGCGCCACCCAGGACGATCGAAGACAAGATGGGAATCATCGGCAGGACGCAAGGCGTGAACGCCAGCAACAGGCCCAGCACCAGGAACACGCCTGCGGTCTTGGCCCAGCCCAGCCCGCCCAGCGCATCCGCCAGCCCGGTGTCGCCCGCGTCGAACAACGCGCTCAAGCCGCCCGACGAGGCCGCCGAAGCCGTGCCCGAAGACGGCTGCGCCAAGGCCCCGCCCGCCAGTGCGTAGCCGCCCGCCACCGGCGTCAACTTCACGCTGCTGTCCATGGGCGGATAGCACAGGCCGGCGTCCGCGCAGCCCTGGCCGGTCAACGTCAACGTAAAGGGCTGCCCGCCGGCGCCGACCGGCACGCGGATCACGACGTCCTTGTGAAAGACCTCCATGTCTTTCTCGAAGGTGGGGTCGTACTTGACCTCGCCCTTGGGATAGACCGCTTCGCCAAGCGTCGTCGCGCCGATGGGGCTGATCGTGATGCCGAAGCGCTCGCGGTACATGTAGTAGCCGGGCGCGACCTTGTAGCGCAGTTCCAGCGTGTCGGGCGCCGTCATCTGCGCGCTGAACACAAAGGCCTTTTCGGGTTCCAGGAAGTCGGCTTCGGCACGCGCCGCCGCCTGCCACCCCATCAGCAACAGCGCCATCGCCAGGAACATCAGGCATTGCCTGAACAGGGCATGGGCCGCGCGGGTAGCGCGGGTGGCGTGAATCGGGCGCCGCGGCGCGCCGACGATACCGGCAAGTGACAACATCAGTCTCTCTTGTTCTGCGTAACGGCCGTCTGTTCGCGCACCCAATCCAGATAAGGCGCCGCGCCGCCAATGACGGGCAGCACGATGATCTCGGGCACATCGTAGGGATGCATTTGCGCCAGGGCCTGAACCACTGCCTGGTGGCGCGCGTAGGTGGTCTTGATGTGGATGGGGACTTCTTCCGCCCCTTCGACTTCTCCGTTCCACAGGTAGATGGACAGGCCCGGCGCGCCAAGGTTCACGCAAGCCGCCAATCCGTCTTCCACCAGCACGTGGGCGATGCGCTTCGCAAGCAGCAGATCGGGCGCATTGCTGATGACCAGCACGACGTCGTCATCGCGCAACATGGAGCCTCCTTGGGATACCCGTGTGGGATGTAACTCAGGGTATTTTATCGGTATTGCGGCAGCTGCCCGGCCCCGCAGGCCCGCCGTCGCCGCCAAGCCATCCGTTTCCATCGAGGCCCGCATGTCCGACAACTGCCTGTTCTGCCGCATCGCCCGGCACGAGATCCCCGCCCACGTCATCCACGAAGATGAGCGCCTGCTGGCCTTCCTGGACATCCAGCCGGTGCGTCCGGGCCACGTCCTCATCATCCCGAAGCAACACTATCCCTACTTCGAGGACATGCCCGCCGACCTCGCCGGCCATATCCTGAACCTTGGGCAGAAGCTCGGACGCCACATGAAGCGTCTGTATGCGGTCGAACGCGTGGCCTTCGCCTTTACCGGCATCCACGTCGCGCACACCCACGCCCACGTCATTCCGATGCATCACACGCAGGACGTGACGTCGACGCAGTACATCGAGCAGCAAGACCTTACGTTCAAAATGCCGCCCCAAGCGCCTCAGGAGGCGCTGGCGGCTACCGCCGCGCAGTTGCGGGGGGAATTGCACGCCTCGTGACGCCAATCGCGTGGCGGGCGCGCAAATAAAACAAGGGCGGGTCCGAAGACCCGCCCTTGTCGCTTATCGAGCTACCGAGGATTACTCGGCGCTGTCCGCAGCGGCTTCATCAACTTCCGGACGGTCAACCAGTTCCATGAAAGCCATGGGAGCGTTGTCGCCTTGACGGAAGCCCATCTTCAGCACGCGGGTGTAGCCGCCGTTACGGGCCGCGTAGCGCGGGCCGATTTCGGCAAACAGCTTCACCACCGCATCGCGATCGCGCAGACGGGCAAATGCCAGACGCTTGTTCGCCAGCGTGGGCTCTTTGCCCAGCGTGATCAGGGGTTCGATGACGCGGCGCAATTCTTTCGCCTTCGGCAGCGTGGTCTTGATGGCTTCGTGGGTGATCAACGAAACGGCCATGTTGCGGAACATGGCAAGACGGTGACTGCTGGTGCGGTTGAGCTTACGCAAGCCATTACCGTGACGCATGATAAGTTTCCTTTGAATCTAAAGATGGCATTCGCCATCGGGTTGCCGGCTCTTCTATCAACCTGCAATCAGGCCGCGGTCCGGTAGAAAACGGTGCATTTTACGACGATTTCGCAAACCGCCCGACGGGGTTGCCGGGCGTTGCAGGTGGCGCCCCGTTGCCGGGGTGCCACCCGTTAAAACTTAGGGACGCTCCAGGCCCAGGGGCGGCCAGTTCTCGAGCTTCATGCCCAAGGTCAAGCCACGTGCAGCCAGAACTTCCTTGATTTCGTTGAGCGACTTGCGACCCAGGTTCGGGGTCTTGAGCAGCTCGTTTTCGGTACGCTGGATCAGGTCGCCGATGTAGTAGATGTTTTCGGCCTTCAGGCAGTTGGCCGAACGCACGGTCAGTTCCAGGTCGTCGACCGGGCGCAACAGCACCGGATCGATCTGCGGCGTGCCGCGGACCGGGGCTTCGTACGAATCGCCAGCGCCTTCCAGAGCGGCGAAGACCGAGATCTGGTCCATCAGGATGCGAGCCGACTGGCGCACCGCTTCCTCGGGCGAGATCACGCCGTTGGTTTCGATGTCCAGAACCAGCTTGTCCAGGTCGGTGCGCTGTTCCACGCGGGCGCTTTCAACCGCGTAGCTCACGCGGCGGACCGGGCTGAACGAAGCGTCCAGCACGATGCGGCCGATGGTGTGGGTGCGGTCTTCCGACAGCGCGCGCACGTTGCCCGGCACGTAGCCGCGGCCCTTCTCAACCTTGATCTGCATTTCCAGCTTGCCTGCGTCCGTCAGGTTGCAGATGGCATGGCCGGGGTTGATGATCTCGACGTCATGCGGCAGCTCGATGTCGCTGGCCAGCACGGTGCCCGCGCCGGACTTGCGCAGAACCAGCGTCACTTCGTCGCGATTGTGCAGCTTGAAGACCACGCCCTTCAGGTTCAGCAGGATGTCGACGACATCTTCGCGAACGCCCGGGATGGTCGAGTATTCGTGCACCACGCCCGTCATCTGGACTTCGGTCGGCGCGTAGCCGGTCATCGAAGACAGCAGGATGCGGCGCAGGGCGTTGCCCAGCGTGTGACCGTAGCCACGCTCGAACGGCTCCATCACGATCTTGGCATGGTGCGTGCCGACCGGTTCGACTTCAATGGAGCGCGGCTTCAGGAAACCTTGAGTGGACATTTACTGTGTTCCTTTTCAATACCCTCGGCTCGTTACACCGATAAGGCTGATGGACAGGGTGAAACATGAAACTCGGACGACGCCGAAACGCCGGCCGATACTTACCGCAAAGCCCGCCCCACCAAAAGGCGGAAAGCGGGCTGCTGCGGGACGTGCAAACGGGTCGCGAGACCAGCTTCGTGCCGGCACACCTGCGAAGGAGGCGCCGGCAGAGACCTGATTAACGCGAGTACAGTTCGACGACCATCGATTCGTTGATGTCGCGAGCGACGTCAGCGCGATCGGGGACCGACTTGAACGTACCGGTCAGCTTGGTCGAATCGACTTCCACCCATTGGGGGATGCCGATGCTGGTGGCCAGGTCGAGCGATTCCTTGATACGGCCTTGCGTCTTGGCCTTTTCACGGATCGAAACGACGTCGCCAGCCTTGACCAGCATCGAAGCGATGTCAGCCGTGTGGCCGTTCAGTTCGATGGCGCGGTGGCTCACCAGCTGGCGAGCTTCGGCGCGCGTCGAGCCGAAGCCCATGCGGTAGACGACGTTGTCCAGGCGCGATTCCAGCAGCTGGATCAGGGTTTCGCCCGTGTTGCCACGGCGACGCTCTGCTTCAGCGAAGTACTTGCGGAATTGCTTTTCCAGCACGCCGTACATGCGCTTCAGCTTTTGCTTTTCGCGCAGCTGCAGGCCGTAGTCGGAAGTGCGGGCACCCGAAGTGCGGCCGTGTTGGCCAGGCTTGGAATCCAGCTTGCACTTGGAATCCAGCGAGCGACGGGCGCTCTTCAGGAACAGGTCAGTACCCTCGCGACGCGAGAGTTTGCATTTGGGTCCAATATAACGTGCCATGTGGATTCCCTTTAGATACGACGACGCTTCGGCGGACGGCAGCCGTTGTGCGGAACGGGCGTGATGTCGGCGATGGACGAAATCTTGATGCCCAGCGCGTTCAGCGCACGGACAGACGATTCGCGACCGGGGCCGGGGCCCTTGATACGCACTTCCAGAGTCTTGATGCCGTACTCCAGCGCGACGCGGCCAGCCGTTTCAGCAGCGACCTGCGCGGCGAACGGGGTCGACTTACGCGAACCCTTGAAACCAGCACCGCCCGACGTGGCCCACGACAAAGCGTTGCCCTGACGATCGGTGATGGTGATGATGGTGTTGTTGAACGAAGCGTGAACGTGCGCGATGCCGTCCGAGACGTTCTTCTTAACCTTTTTGCGCACGCGCGATGCGCCGCTGGTGGAAGCTTTCGCCATAATCCAGTTCCTCGATTATTTCTTCAGGGACGCAGCTGCACGACGCGGGCCCTTGCGGGTCCGTGCGTTGGTGCGAGTGCGCTGGCCGCGCACGGGCAAACCGCGCTTGTGACGCATACCGCGGTAGGTTCCCAGGTCGATCAAACGCTTGATCGAGAGCTGTACTTCACGACGCAGGTCGCCTTCAACCGTGAACAAACCAACATGTTCGCGGACGCGTTCCAATTCAGCGTCGTTCAGATCCTTGACCTTTTTGTCAAAGGGTACGTTTGCCGCTTCGCAGATTTTGCGAGCGCGCGTACGACCAATGCCAAAAATGGCGGTCAGTCCGATCTCGGCGTGCTGTTGCGGCGGGATGTTAATGCCAGCAATACGGGCCATGACTATTCCTTGAATAAATCTGTTGCGTAGTCGCTAACCCGAGTTAGCCTTGACGCTGCTTGTGACGCGGGTCGGTGCAGATAACACGCACCACGCCGTGACGTTTGATAACTTTGCAGTTGCGGCAGATCCGCTTAACCGATGCCATTACTTTCATGGTTGACTCCTAATTTTCCGTAATCCGGTTCCGCTCATTTGGAGCGGAAAACTATCCTGGCTCGCGTCAGATCATAGGGCGTGAGCTCCACTGTGACCTTGTCACCCGGCAGGATCCGGATGTAATGCATACGCATCTTGCCGGAAATATGGCCCAACACCACGTGGCCGTTTTCGAGCTTGACGCGAAATGTCGCGTTCGGGAGGTTCTCAAGAACCTCGCCTTGCATCTGAATGACGTCGTCCTTGGACATTCTTTTGCTTACCGCATCGGCAAACCCGCGCCCTTGAAGTTGGCCTTCTTGAGCAACGAGTCGTATTGGTGCGACATCATGTAGGCTTGAACCTGTGCCATGAAATCCATCGTCACCACCACAATAATCAACAGAGACGTACCACCGAAGTAGAAAGGAACGTTCCAGCGCATCACCAAGAATTCAGGCAACAGGCACACCAAAGTGATGTACAAGGCACCTGCGAGCGTCAGACGCATCAGGATCTTGTCGATGTAGCGCGCTGTTTGTTCGCCCGGACGGATGCCCGGAACAAACGCACCACTCTTCTTCAAGTTGTCCGCCGTTTCGCGGCTGTTGAACACCAGAGCCGTGTAGAAAAAGCAGAAGAAAATAATCGCGACGGAATACAGCGTGATGTAGAGCGGTTGACGAGGCGACAGGGCCGCAGCCAGGTCGCTAAGCCAGCGCATGTTCTCACTGCTGGAGAACCAGCTCGTGATCGTGGCCGGGAACAGAATGATCGACGACGCGAAGATCGGCGGAATCACCCCTGCCATGTTCAGCTTCAGCGGCAAATGCGAGCTTTGACCACCGTAGACCTTATTGCCGACCTGACGCTTGGCGTAGTTCACCGTGATCTTGCGCTGTCCGCGTTCCACGAACACCACAAAAGCGGTAACCAACACCACCAAAGCCACAATGAACAGTGCCGAAAGCACGGACATCGCGTTGGTGCGTACCAGGTCCAACAGTGCAGCCAGCGCCGCGGGAAGACCCGCAACGATACCTGCGAAGATCAGGATGGAAATCCCGTTGCCCAGACCGCGTTCCGTAATCTGCTCACCCAGCCACATGACGAACATGGTGCCAGTGACCAGAGTCACAACGGTCGTGAAGCGAAACAGCATACCCGGATCGATCACCAGTCCCTGTTGGGACTCCAACGCTACCGAAATGCCCACTGCTTGCACCAGCGCCAGCACGACAGTGCCGTAGCGGGTGTACTGGGTAATCTTCCGACGACCGGATTCGCCCTCTTTCTTGAGCGCTTCCAGCGACGGCACCACCACCGACATCAACTGCATGATGATGGATGCCGAAATGTACGGCATGATCCCCAGGGCAAAAATCGAGAAACGCGAGAGCGCCCCACCCGAGAACATGTTGAACAGGCCCAGGATCCCGCCCTGGTTCTGACGGAACAAGTCCGCCAGCGCATCCGGATTAATACCCGGTACGGGGATGTGTGTACCCAAACGGTAAACCACCAGGGCGAGCACCAGGAACACAAGACGGCGCTTCAAATCACCGTACCGTGCTCCGGTTTTGCCCAATGCCTGCGCGTTAGCCACTCGTCACCTCGTGATCAAGCAAGCGAGCCGCCCGCGGCTTCGATGGCGGTGCGAGCACCGGCCGTCGCGGTAATGCCCTTGAGCACGACCTTGCGCGAGAGTTCACCCGACTTGATGACCTTGGCGTAACGAACCGCCTGGCCAATCACGCCAGCCGCCTTCAGCACTTGCACGTCGACTTCGTCGATGGGCAGGGCTTGCAGGTCCGACAGACGAACTTCGGCATACAGGTGTTGACCGAGCGGGGTGAAACCACGCTTGGGCAGACGACGCTGCAGCGGCATTTGACCGCCTTCGAAGCCAACCTTATGGAAACCGCCCGAGCGCGACTTCTGACCCTTGTGACCACGGCCGGCGGTTTTACCCAGACCCGAACCGATGCCACGGCCGACGCGGCGCTTGGCGTGCTTGCTGCCCTCAGCGGGCTTCAGCGAATTAAGTTGCATATCCGACATGGTGATTCCTTAGGCTTCCGAGACGGAAACGAGATAATCCACCTTACGGATCATCCCACGCACCTCGGGCGTATCGACCAGCACGCGGCTGCTGTTGATGCGACCCAAGCCCAAACCGCGAACCGTATCACGGTGCGATTGCTTGGTACCGATCACCGAGCGCACGAGGGTCACTTTGATCTGCTTCTGAGCCATGATTTACCCCAGGATTTCTTCGACCGACTTGCCGCGCTTGGCAGCAACATCGGCCGGGGTCAGGGAAGCGCGCAGACCGTTCAACGTGGCGCGAACCATGTTGTAGGGGTTGCTCGAGCCCAAGCTCTTGGCAACCACGTTACGCACACCCATCACTTCAAAAATAGCGCGCATCGGGCCGCCGGCGATAACGCCAGTACCTTCAGCAGCCGGCGAGATCAGCACGGTAGCGGCGCCATGCTTGCCAACCACGGTGTGGTGCAGCGTGCCGTTCTTCAGAGCAACCTTGAACATGCCGCGGCGGGCCTGTTCCATTGCCTTCTGAACGGACACCGGCACTTCACGCGCCTTGCCCTTACCCATGCCGACGCGACCATCGCCATCGCCAACCACGGTCAGCGCGGCAAAGCTCATGGTGCGACCACCCTTGACCACTTTGCTCACGCGGTTGACCGCGATCATCTTTTCGCGGAGGCCGTCATCGTTCTCTTTTTCCGCGGCGTTCTTGCCTTGTACTTTAGCCATTTGACAGATCCTCGCTTAGAACTTCAGGCCGGCTTCACGCGCGGCATCGGCCAGCGCTTTCACGCGGCCATGGTAACGAAAGCCCGAGCGATCGAAAGCGACCAGTTCAATACCGGCAGCCTTGGCCTTTTCGGCCACGCGCTTGCCGACCAGCGTAGCAGCGGCAGTGTTGCCGCCCTGGCCGGTTTGGCCGGCCAGTTGCGCACGCACTTCGGCTTCCACCGTCGAGGCGCTGACCAGAACGCGATCGCCTTCCGGCGAAATGATGTTGGCGTAGATGTGCTGGTTCGAGCGGAAGACCGAGAGGCGGTGAACGCGCAACTCGTTGATCTTCCGGCGGGTCGGAACCGCACGACGCAAACGGGAAACTTTTTTGTCCATGATTCGTCCTTGCGTGCGCCGTTATTTCTTCTTGGTTTCTTTGATGACGACGCGTTCGTCCGAGTAACGCACACCCTTGCCCTTGTAGGGTTCGGGTTCGCGGTACGAGCGGATTTCAGCGGCCATCTGACCGACGACTTGCTTGTTGGCGCCCTTGATGACGATTTCCGTCTGGGTGGGGCATTCGGCCTTGATACCGGCCGGCAACTGATGCAAAACGTCGTGCGAGAAACCGAGCTGCAGCTTAACGGCATCGCCTTGGATCGAGGCGCGGTAACCCACGCCAACCAGGGTCAGCTTGCGCTCGAAGCCCTTGCTCACGCCGGTAACCATATTGGCCACCAGAGCGCGCACGGTACCCGACATGGCATTGGCGTGACGAGTTTCGTTGGCGGCGGCAAACGTGAGCTTGCCTTCGTCCATCGCAACCGTGACGTCGCCAGTCAGGGCTTGAGTCAGGGTGCCCAGCGGGCCCTTGACAATGATCTGATCCTGCTTGATGTCAGCTTCGACACCCTTGGGCAGTTCGACCGGATACTTAGCGATACGTGACATTCGAATTTCTCCTTAGGCCACGTAGCACAGCACTTCGCCGCCGACGCCGTTGGCGCGAGCCTTACGGTCGGTCATGACGCCGCGCGAGGTCGAAACGATAGCCACGCCCAGGCCGTTCATGACCTGAGGAATGCTGGTACGGCCCTTGTAGATACGCAGACCGGGGCGCGAAACGCGTTCAATGCGCTCGATAACCGGACGGCCAGCGTAGTACTTCAGGGTGATCTCGAGCTCAGGCTTGGCCTGGGTGCCCTTGATTTCAAAGCTGTCGATGTAGCCTTCGTCTTTCAGCACAGCGGCAATAGCCGCCTTCAGCTTCGAGGAGGGCATGCTCACCGTAACTTTGTCCACTTGCTGCGCATTGCGAATGCGGGTCAGCATATCGGCGATGGGATCGCTCATGCTCATAATGTATCTCCTACCAGCTGGCCTTGGTGATGCCGGGGATTTCGCCCTTCATCGCCATTTCACGCAGTTTGTGACGCGTCAGGCCGAACTTGCGGAACACACCGCGCGGACGACCGGTGACCACGCAACGGTTACGTTGGCGCGTCGGATTGGCATTGCGCGGCAGCTGTTGCAGCTTGAGCCGAGCTTGGTAACGTTCTTCGTCGGTCTTCGACTGGTCGTCGATGATCGCCTTCAACTCAGCACGTTTGCCAGCGAACTTGTCAGCCAGCTTGGCGCGCTTGATGTCGCGATTGATGAGGGAAAGTTTTGCCACGTCATCAGCCCCTTAGTTACGGAACGGGAAGCTGAAGGCCGTCAACAGCGCCTTGGCTTCTTCGTCGGTCTTCGCGGAGGTGGTGATGCTGATGTTCAGCCCACGCAGCGCGTCGATCTTGTCGTACTCGATTTCGGGGAAAATGATTTGCTCTTTCACCCCGATGTTGTAGTTGCCACGGCCGTCAAATGCACGACCCGAGATACCACGGAAGTCGCGCACGCGAGGCAGCGCGACCGCAACGAGGCGATCCAGGAATTCATACATGCGTTGACCACGCAGCGTGACCATGCAACCAATCGGGTAGTTTTCGCGGATCTTGAAACCGGCGATAGCCTTCTTGGTCTTCGTCACGACAGGCTTTTGGCCAGCGATCTTGGTCAGGTCCGACACCGCGTGTTCGATAACCTTCTTATCGGACACGGCTTCCGAGACACCCATGTTCAGGGTGATCTTGGTGATGCGCGGCACTTCCATGACGCTCTTGTAGCCAAACTTGGCCTGCAGGTCGCCAGCGACCTTGCTCTTGTAAAAATCTTGCAAACGAGACATGTCTATCGCCCCTTACGCCTTGGCGCCGACAACGGCACCATTGGAACGGAACACGCGGACCTTGCGACCTTCGACTTCTTGAACGCCCACGCGGTCGCCACGACCGGTTGCGGGGTTGAAGAGCGCCACATTCGAGATGTGGATCGGCATGGTCTTTTCGACAATCCCGCCCGGGTTGTTAGCCATCGGGTTGGCTTTCACGTGCTTCTTGGCAATGTTGACGCCTTCGACCAGAACGTGGTCGGCATCAACACGAGCCAGCACGGTACCGCGACGCTTCTTGTCGCGGCCGGTCAGGACGATGACTTCGTCGCCTTTACGAATGTTGTTCATCGTAGGGCTCCTTACAGCACTTCCGGGGCCAACGACACGATCTTCATGAACTTCTCGGTACGCAGTTCACGCGTAACGGGTCCGAAGATGCGGGTGCCGATGGGCTCCAGCTTGGCGTTGAGCAATACGGCGGCATTGCCACCGAACTTAATCAGCGAACCGTCTTTACGGCGCACGCCCTTGGCGGTACGAACCACCACGGCATTGTAAATTTCGCCTTTCTTGACGCGTCCGCGCGGAGCCGCATCTTTGACGCTCACCTTGATGATGTCGCCGATACCGGCATAACGGCGCTTGGAGCCACCGAGCACCTTAATGCACATGACATGACGCGCACCAGTGTTATCGGCCACGTCCAGCGTGGTCTGCATTTGGATCATGATTTTTCCTGTTCCAACTTAACTGGAAATACGGTTTTCCCAATAAGGGAACACTGCAATTCCTGCCAGTTTTGGTCCCGTCAGGTCTGCCGCCCTGCTTTATGTGTTGTAGCGCTAGTGCTTTCGCCCTATCTCTACAACTGGTTGGCAACGCAACGACCCTGGGTTGAAATCCTGCGGGTATTCCCCCAACACGCCGACTAGTCTTCGAAACAACTTCGGTTAACTGGATCGACAATCTGGGAAAGCTGATCATTCTAGCGTGGTTAAATTTTGAGCGCAAGCACTTTGTTGGAATGACGCACAAAACACCACGCCCCCTCTATGAGGGGAGCGAGTTGCGAGCTATCCGCCCCTTATTTGTGGCGGTAAAAGCTCTTCTCCCAGGCATCATGGTTGGCCTTGCCGCGCCGGATTTCGTCCGTGAACGGGGCCGCCCTGAGCACCAGGCGATTCAACCATTTTACCGGAACCCGGCACGGCCGTTCAAAGTCCACGAACAACACGGCCCGCAAACCGTCCGTGTCGTTGTGCACCTGATGAGGATACAGGTCGTCGAACACCACGGCGCGGCCTTCCCGCCAGCTATAGCGTTCGCCCCCGACCTCGATCCAGCAGCGGTCCGCCGGCTCGGGCACGACCAGCCCCAGGTGCAGACGCAGGACGCCGTTGTACGGGCCAGTGTGCAGCGGAATCCGCTTGCCGGGCTCGAGGATGGAAAAGAAGGCGCTGCGGATGCCCGGAATCCCTTCAAGCGCGCGGGCCGTTGCGGGGCAGCTGGCCAGGTTGCGTTCGGAACGCAGGCCATAGCCCATGAACAGGAACGTCTTCCATTGATCGTCAGACGTGATCATGCCCACATCGGGCGAGATCTCGTGGAAAGCGGGCAGTTGCTGCCGCTGCGCCAGCAGTGCGGTGAGTTCGGCGCGGATGGCGGGCGTCTGCGCCTCCAGCGCCGCGATCCAGGGGAACTGCCCGTTCTGGAAGATGGGGCGGTCCCCCACCAGCGACGCCCGGGCGATCCGATGACGCAGCCAATCGATGAAGCGGAACAACACGCGAGAGTACAGACTGGGCTTGGCGGCGGGACGCGCGTCGACGGATTGCACGATGGATTCGGTGATAGTCGGCCAGAGAGCCCCCATTGTGGCCATGCGCGCGAAGGCTTGCAAGGCGGCGCGCCGCCGCCTCTGATTGGCCCCAGCTTCGCGCACGGGAGTGGCCCTCCCTGACGCGAACAAGCTGGTTTAGACTGGCGCGGGCGACAGCGGTCGCAATCCATCCCTATTTCGCAAGGAACGACAGGCATGTATGAACAGTTGGCGCTGTATATCGACGGCGAATTCATCTCCGGCGAGGGTAGGCGCACCCAGGACGTCATCAACCCGGCCACGCTGGAAGTGCTGGGCCAGTTGCCGCACGCCACCGAAGCGGATCTGGACCGTGCGCTAGCCGCCGCCCAGCGCGCGTTCGAATCCTGGAAGAAGTCCTCGCCCATGGACCGTTCCGCCATCCTGCGCAAGGTCGCCACGCTGTCGCGCGAGCGCGCCAAGGAAATCGGCCGCAACATGACGCTGGACCAGGGCAAGCCGCTGGCCGAGGCCGTAGGCGAAGTCACGTCCTGCGCCGAGCATGCCGATTGGCACGCCGAGGAATGCCGACGCATCTACGGCCGCGTCGTGCCGCCCCGCAACCCGGACGTGCGCCAGTTCGTCGTGCGCGAACCCATCGGCGTCTGCGCTGCGTTCACGCCCTGGAACTTCCCGTACAACCAGGCCATCCGCAAGATCGCCGCGGCGCTCGGCGCCGGTTGCACGGTGGTGCTGAAAGGGCCGGAAGATTCGCCCAGCGCCGTCATGGCCATTGCCCGCATGTTCCACGACGCCGGCCTGCCCAAGGGCTGCCTGAACATCGTCTGGGGCGAGCCCGCAAAGATCTCCGACTACCTGATCCGCTCGCCGATCGTGCGCAAGGTCTCGTTCACCGGCTCCGTGCCGGTGGGCAAGCAACTGGCCGCCCTGGCCGGCGCGCACATGAAGCGCGTCACGATGGAATTGGGCGGCCATTCGCCCGTGCTCGTGTTCGATGATGCCGATGTCGAGCGCGCCGCCGAAATGCTGGCCAAGTTCAAGGTCCGCAACGCCGGCCAGGTCTGCGTGTCGCCCACCCGCTTCTACGTGCAGGAAGGCGCCTACGAGCAATTCCTGGCCCGCTTCTCGGACGTGCTGAAGAACATCAAGGTCGGCGACGGCCTGGAAGCCGGCACCGACATGGGCCCGCTGGCTCATGAACGCCGCGTACCTGCCATGAGCGCTTTCATCGACGACGCCAAGAAGCACGGCGGCAAGGTCGTGGTCGGCGGCGGCCCGCTGGACCGCAAGGGCTTCTTCTTCGCCCCCACGGTCGTGACGGATCTGCCCGACGACTCCATGCTCATGACCGAAGAACCTTTTGGTCCCGTCGCGCCGGTCGTCCGCTTCAAGGACACCGACGAAGTGCTGCGCCGCGCCAACAGCCTGCCCTTCGGCCTGTCGTCGTACGTGTTCACGAACTCGTTGAAGACGGCCACGAAGGTCTCGAATGGCCTGGAGGCCGGCATGGTCAACATCAACCACTTCGGCAGCGCGCTGGCCGAGACGCCGTTCGGCGGCATCAAGGACAGCGGCATCGGCAGTGAAGGCGGCCTGGAAACGTTCGACGGCTACCTGGTCACGAAGTTCATCACGCACATCTGACCGCTCGCCTGCAAAATCAAAAAGCCCCACGGTTTGGTCCGTGGGGCTTTTTTGTCACCGGGCGGCTGCAAAGGAAAAGCCAACGTGCCCTACGAACTTGCCCGCAGGTCCCGCGGCGTCATGCCGAAGCGCCGCTTGAACAGCCGGCTGAAATGCGACGGGTGCGAAAACCCGACCTGGTAGGCCAGCTCGGCGATACTGCGATGGCGGTGCTGTGGACTCAGCAGCAATTCGCGGCATTTGTCCAGACGCTGATCGAAGATGAAGGACTCGGCCGACCGGCCGCCCGCGCGCAGGAT
>NZ_JBHFII010000017.1:231671-233788 GCF_057334215.1 Achromobacter maghribensis
CCCCCGGCGCGAAGGATGCGGTGCAGGTAGGCGACCGACACGCCGCACCCTTGCGCCACGGCCTGCGGCGACAACGCCGGGTCGGCCAGATGCTGGCGGATGTAGGCCAGCACGCGTTGCCGATGCGCCACCGTCACGCTGCTGTCGGACTCCGACGCATGGCCTTGCTCGGATTGCACCAGGAACAGGACGATCAGGTCGATCAGGCGTTCGCCAAGTTCGGTGACCTCGGTGTCGGACCAGCCGCCCATGCCCTTGAACAAATGCTCCATGTAACTGGCCAGCATCGCGCCACGCGGTGAACCATCGTCGACGCGCAGCTTGTAGAAGGCGCCGACGCGGGAATCCCGTTGCGACAGCGCGCTGCGTGGAAAGGACACGCTCAGGCTGCGATAGCCCGACGCGCCCAGCGCCGTCGCCTGATAAGGCAGGCTCTGGTTCATCAGGTACACGCAGCCGGGCTCGACCTGGAATTCCCGGCCTTGCTGCCGCACGGCCAGGGGACCGGCCAATGGCAAGCCGAAGGTGTAGAACTCCTGGTCCAGCCGCGACACATTGCCCGCCGTGCGTTCCAGCTTCTGTCCCTGATAGTGCAGGTCGTTGAACTGCAGACTGGCGCGGCGCGCATAGCGCACATGCCCCGCGAAATGGGTGGGCATGCCGCCGTGTACCTCGAACGGGCCGAAAGCGTCCGACAGCGCCGCGCGCCATTGCTCGCGCCGGTCAGCGCCGGCGCTGGCCGAGATGGCAAATTCCGTATTGGACATGGCGCGGTCTCCTGTACGCGGCGGGAAGCGCAATTTGATCTTGCGTCTACAACTTCTTGACTCACCCTGCTCTGGGGCGCGCGGCGCATTGTGGATGCGTTTGGCGCAAGTCTATAGTCAGCCCGATAAGCACACAACCTGGACAACCCGGGAGGAGACTCATGGCAAACGCGCCCGCAACGGCCGCCCGCCACACGCCGGCTTCGCGCTATTTGCGCTGCGAAGGCCGAGAGCTGCACCTGACCGAATGGGGCGCGCCTGACGCGCCCCCCGTCATCATGTGGCACGGCCTGGCCCGCACCGGGCGCGACTTCGACGAACTGGCGACGGCGCTGGCGGACGACTACCGCATCATCTGCCCCGACACGATCGGCCGCGGCCTGTCGCAATGGAGCCCCGATCCGGTCGCCGAATACCAGCTGGACTTCTACGCGCGCCTGGCCCGGGCGCTGGCCGACGGCTTGTCGCTTGGCCGGCTGCGCTGGGTGGGCACGTCGATGGGCGGCGCCACCGGCATGCACGCCGCGGCCACGACGCTGCACGGCCGGATCTCGCACCTGGTCGTCAATGACATCGGGCCCGAGCTGCCGCAGCCCGCCATCGACCGCATCCTGGCTTATGCCGGCAATCCGCCCGCGTTCGACACGGTCACCGAACTGGAGTCCTGGCTTCGCGTCGCCTACCGGCCCTACGGCTGGCAAAGCGACGAGCAATGGCGCCGGATGGCTGAAACCTCGATGCGACGCCTGCCCGACGGTCGCGTCACGGCGCATTACGACCCCGCCATCGTCGGACAGTTCAGCCATCACCCGGGCGACTATGACCGCTGGAACGGCTACGACTCGCTGCGCATGCCGGTGCTGCTGCTGCGCGGCGCCGACTCCGATCTGCTGCTGCCCGAGGTGGCCGACGCGATGACGCGACGCGGACCGTGCGCCCAACGCATCGACTTTCCCGATTGCGGCCACGCCCCCGCGCTGAACGTGTCGGCGCAGATCGACGCCATCCGCCGGTTCCTCGCCACGCCGGACCCTCTGCATGACCACACGGCGGCTGCGCACGCCCGCTGATAACAGGAGACATCCATGAATCGCATTCTGCTTGCCGCGCTGGCGGCCCTTTGCATGAGTTCGGCTGCCGCCGCAAAAGACGTTGTCGTCGCCCATGTCTACGACAAGACGGGCCCGCTGGAGGCCTACGCCAAACAGACGCAGAACGGGCTGATGCTGGGCCTGGAGTACGCCACGCAGGGCACCATGACCGTTGCCGGCCGCAAGATCCGCGTGATTGAAAAGGATAACCAGGGCAAGCCCGACGTGGCCCGCGCGCAGCTGGCGTCGGCGTATGCCG
>NZ_JBHFII010000017.1:233808-256768 GCF_057334215.1 Achromobacter maghribensis
CCGACAACGCCGATATCGCCGTGGGCCCCACCTCGTCGGGCGTCGCGCTGGCCATGCTGCCGATCGCCGAAGAGTACGAGAAGATCCTGTTGGTGGAGCCCGCCGTGGCGGATTCGATCACGGGCGAAAAGTGGAATAAGTACATCTTCCGCACGGGCCGCAACTCGTCGCAGGATGCGATCGCCAACGCCGTGGCCTTCGACCAGGCGGGTACCTCGATCGCCATGCTCGCGCAAGACTATGCCTTTGGCCGCGACGGCGTGAAAGCCTTCAAGGGCGCGCTGAAGAACGCCAAGATCGTGCACGAGGAATACCTGCCCGCCAACGCCACCGACTTCACCGCGGGCGCGCAGCGCCTGTTCGATGCGCTGAAGGACAAGCCCGGCCGCAAGATCATCTTCATCCTGTGGGCGGGCGCGGGCAATCCGTTCAAGATCGCCGACCTGGATCCCAAGCGATTCGGCATCGAGATCGCGACGGGCGGCAACACGCTGGCCGCGATGACACCGCTGAAGTCGCTGGCCGGCATGGAAGGCGCCACCTATTACTACTACGGCATCCCCAAGAATCCGATCAACGACTGGCTGGTCGCGGAACATCAGAAGCGCTACGGTCAGCCGCCGGACTTCTTCACGGCGGGCGGCATGTCGTCCGGCATCGCCATCGTGGCGGCGTTGAACAAGACCGCGGGTGATTCCGATACGGACAAGCTGATCAAGGCGATGGAAGGCCTGAGCTTCGACACGCCCAAGGGCAAGATGACGTTCCGACCCGAAGACCACCAGGCCATGCAATCCATGTACCACTTCCGGATCAAGAGCGACCCTTCGGTGCCATGGGCGGTGCAGGACCTGGTCAAGGAAATCACGCCTGACCAGATGGCCGTGCCGATCCAGAACAAGCGCTGAAGGCGCGCCACTGCGATGTTGGAAACCCAATCGCTCACGATCCGTTTCGGCGGGCATGTGGCCGTCAATGGTGTCAGCTGCCGTTATGCGCCTGGCACGCTGACCGCCATCGTCGGCCCGAACGGCGCGGGCAAGACCACTTACTTCAACTTGATCTCTGGCCAGCTGCGCGCAAGCGCGGGGTCGGTGCGGCTGAACGGCCGCGATCTGACCTCGCTGCCCGCGCCGGCACGCATGCACGCGGGTCTGGGCCGCGCGTTCCAGCTGACCCAGTTGTTCCCGCGACTGTCCGTTCACGAGAATGTCCGGTTGGCGCTGCAATCGCGTCAGCAAGGCATGAGCTGGCGCCAGATCCGCTTCTGGCGCACCTGGGACGACGACCGCGGCCTATTGACGCGCGCCGACGCGCTGCTGGAACGCACGCGGCTATCCGCAAGGCGCGACCAGCCTGCCGCCGACCTGCCGCATGGCGATCAGCGCAAGCTGGAGATCGCGATGCTGATCGCCCTGGAACCCCAAGTCTTCATGTTCGACGAACCCACCGCCGGCATGAGCGTGGACGATGTGCCCGTGGTGCTGGAGCTGATCCGCGAGATCAAGAACGATCCCTCCAAGACCATCCTGCTGGTGGAGCACAAGATGGATGTGGTGCGCGAACTGGCCGACCGGATCGTCGTGCTGCACAACGGCCAACTGATGGCGGACGGCGATCCCGCCACCGTCATCGCCTCCCCCATCGTGCAGCAAGCCTATCTGGGCATGAGCCCGACGGAGCACAAGGCATGACCGCCCCGCTGCTGGAACTCAAGGACGTGCAAACGCATATCGGCGCGTATCACATCCTGCACGGCGTGAATCTGGCCGTGCCACCTGCGGCCGTGACCATGCTACTGGGTCGCAACGGTGCCGGCAAGACGACGACGCTGCGCACGATCATGGGTTTGTGGCGCGCCTCGCAGGGCCAGATCACATTCGAGGGCATGCCCATTGGCGGCCCCGACACACGCAAGTCGCCCCCTGACATGGCGCGCATGGGCATGGCCTACGTGCCCGAGAACATGGGCATTTTCGCTGACTTGTCGGTCAAAGAGAACATGCTGTTGGCGGCTCGCCAGGCCCGAAGCGCCGAGCAGCTTGATACCGCGCGACTGGAATGGATCTTCGGCTTCTTTCCGGCCCTGAAGAAGTTCTGGCTGCACCCCGCCGGCAAGCTTTCCGGGGGCCAGAAGCAGATGCTGGCGGTTGCCCGCGCCATCATCGAACCCCGCCGGCTGTTGCTGATCGACGAGCCCAGCAAAGGGCTGGCGCCTGCCATCGTGCAGGACATGATCGATGCCTTCATCGAACTCAAGCAGGCGTCCACCACCATCCTGCTGGTCGAACAGAACTTCAACTTCGCGCAACGGGTCGGCGACCACGTCGCGGTCATGGACAACGGCCGCGTCGTGCACGCCGGCGGCATGCGCCAGCTTGCGGAAGACGACTCGCTACAGACACGCCTGCTGGGCCTGTCGTTAGGAAGCCACCAATGAGCACCCTGGATATCGATGCCCCGCTGCCGCGAACCCGCGTGGATTTGCGCCCTGTCCTGCTGGTCGTGGCGCTGGCCGCCCTGGCCTTGCCGATGGTCGGCTCTTTTTCAACCTGGGTCACGCTGACGCTGGCCGGCCTGGCAATGGGCATGATCATCTTCATCGTGGCGTCAGGCATGACCCTGGTGTTCGGACTGATGGACGTCCTGAACTTCGGGCACGGGCTCTTCATCGCTATTGGCGCCTACATGGCGGCGACGGTGCTCGGCGGCATGGCAGACTGGACCCAGACAGGCAGCCTGTGGATGAACCTGGCCGCGGTGTTGCCGGCCATGATCGTGGGCATGCTGGTGGCAGGTGCCGTGGGCATCGCGTTCGAACGCGTGATCGTGAGGCCCGTGTACGGACAGCACCTCAAGCAGATCCTGATCACGATGGGCGGCATGATCATCGGTGAAGAGATCATCAAGATGATCTGGGGCCCACAGACCCTGTCGCTGCCGCTGCCCGAAGCCCTGCGGGGCGCATTCCTGCTGGGCGATGCGGCCATCGAAAAATTCCGGATCGTGGCGCTTGCCGTGGGCGTGCTGGTGCTGGGCGGCATGCTGTGGCTGCTGAACCGCACCAGGCTTGGCCTGCTGATCCGAGCCGGCGTGGAAGATCGCGAGATGGTGGAAAGCCTGGGCTACCGCATCCGGCACCTGTTCGTAGGCGTGTTCGTCGCCGGATCGATGCTTGCCGGGTTGGGCGGTGTGTTGTGGGGCATGTACCAGCAGTCGGTCGTGCCGCAATTGGGCGCGCAGGTAAACGTGCTGATCTTCATCGTGATCATGATCGGCGGCCTGGGCTCGACCGTCGGGTGTCTGATCGGCGCGCTGCTGGTGGGCCTGATGGCCAACTACACGGGTTTCCTGCTGCCCAAGGCCGCCCTGTTCTCGAATATCGCGCTGATGGTCGCGATTCTGTTGTGGCGCCCGCAAGGCGTGTATCCGGTCACGAATCGCTAGGAATCGCCAACATGTCTTTTCGCCTGCTCTCCGGCGACCCGCCACGCAGCACCGTCCTGGCACTGGTGCTGATCACGGTCGTCGCCTTGCTTGCCGCCGCACCCTTCCTCTTTCCCGGCCCCAAATCACTGGCAGTCGCTGCCAAGATCCTGGTGTTCGTGATCCTGGTCGCCAGCTACGATCTGCTGCTGGGCTACACAGGCATCGTGAGCTTTGCACACACCATGTTCTTCGGCATTGGCGCCTATGGCGTGGCGATCGCCAGCATCCGGATGGAACCCGGCTGGGCCGCCGTGTTCGCGGGCGTGGGCGGCGCGCTGGCGGTGTCGCTGGCTTTCGCCTTGCTGATCGGCCTGGCCAGCCTGCGCGTGCGCGCCATCTTCTACGCAATGATCACGCTGGCCGTCGCGGCGGCCTTCCAGACGCTGGTGTCGCAGCTGTCGGACCTGACCGGTGGCGAAGACGGCCTGAATTTCAAAGTTCCCCAGGTGTTGCGGCCCGCGTTCCGCCCGCTGTCGGAGCCCCTGTTCGGCATCACGGTCGACGGCCGCATCATCACGTATTACCTGATCGCCGCGGTCTGCGCCTTGTTGTTCCTGATGCTGCTGCGCATCGTGAATTCCCCCTTCGGCCGCGTACTGCAAGCCATCCGCGAGAATCCTTTCCGCGCCGAGGCGATCGGCTACCGCACCGTGCTGTACCGCAGCCTGTCCAATTTGCTGGCCGCTGGTTTCGCCACGCTGGCCGGCGCCATGTACGCGCTTTGGCTGCGCTACAACGGTCCGGATACGTCGCTGTCGTTCGAGATCATGCTGAACATCCTGCTGATGCTCGTGATCGGCGGCATGGGGACCATGTATGGCGCGGTGGTCGGCGCCAGCCTGTTCGTATTCGCGCAAAGCTATCTGCAAGATGGCCTGCACGTGATCCACGATGCCGTGTCGGGCGTGGCACCGCTGGCTCTGCTGTTCGAACCGGACCGCTGGCTGCTGTGGCTGGGGATCCTGTTCGTGGTGTCGGTCTACTACTTTCCGACCGGCATCGCGGGACGGCTGCGAGAACTGGCGCGGCGGCGCTGACCGCACGGGACGGCAGCACGCGCGGCAACGCCGCGCATGCCATCCACCGCTTTACTTCACCTTGCTGCTCAAGCGGTCCAGGTCGCGGCTAAGCTGATTGACCTGGCGTTCAAGCGCCGCGATCTGGCGCTCGGTGGCATTGTTGCTGCTGCCGTTTCGGTTGCTGTCGCTTTGGTTGCGCTCCAGCAAGGCGATCTTCCTGCCCTGATCGTCCACCTTGCGCTGCAGCTCGCGATTCTGGTTCTTCAACTCGTCCAGTGCGCGCGCCTGGTCCCTGACCTGATCCATCGCCTTCTGCAATTCCCGGACTTCGATCCCTGCGCTCGCCCGGCTATTGCTGCCGACGACCACAACGCTGTCATGGTACGGCCGGGCGATTTCCACATTCCTGAAGTTGATGTTCTGGGCACCTGCCAAGGCCGAATACGCCATGCATGCCCAGACAACCAAACCCGCAACGCCCCATCTGCCTGCGGACCGGATCATAGATGCGCCTCCTGTTGGACTTGTCAGCGCATGATTGCGCTGCAGGAGTTATATCAGGGGCCGGCAGGCCCCGGGGCATCGTCTGCGCCTAGAGTCGCTACGCTGCGTTTCAGTCGCCGCGAAACGGCGTTGAACCAGCGCAGAAACGGCGCTATTTGCCGCTCTGGCGCAGCGTGTCGGCTTCGCGCCGCATGCTGTCGACGCGCCGCTGCATTTCGTCGATCTTGCCGCGGTCAAGCTGCGATCCGCTCGGCGTGGGCGCCAAGGGCTGCATCGTGGAACCCGAGTTCAACGGCATCATCGCCGGCGGCGCCGTCGCCGCGTCGACCGGCTTCTGATTCAGCAACCGCTCAAGCAACAACAGCTGGTCGCGCTGCCCCTGCAACGCCTGTTCCTGCGTCACCAAGGCTTGCTCACCCTCGTCGTCGCTGCCAAAAATGGCCGCGTGATCGCGTGATCCGGCGGGAAGCTTGACGCGCGGCTCGGGCCCCGCGTTCAGGACATTCTTGCCCGCGCGCGCGTCGTCAACGGGTGACGCCGCGGTAACCTCCGCGCCGGGCTCGCCACGTTGCGCACTGGCGGTGGCTGCCGCGCATAGCGCGACGCCAAGCATACCGGCCTTGATGGCATTGCGCATGATGTCCATTACCTGCATGGGCCTGAACCTCCGGAACAAAAAAAAACGGCAAGGGGATGAGCCCTTGCCGTTTTATATCAGAACGGCGAACCGTTCCGATGACTACTTAGATGATACGTGCGGCTTCAACCAGACGCACCACACGCCACGACTTCGAGCGCGAGATGGGACGGCCTTCAGCGATTTCAACCGTATCGCCTTCGTTGAATTGGTTCGATTCGTCGTGTGCCTTGTACTTCGCGGAGCGCACGATGATCTTGCCGAAGATGGGGTGCTTGACGCGGCGCTCAACGAGCACAACGACAGTCTTGTCCATCTTGTTGCTGACGACCTTGCCAACCAGCGTACGCTGGCGCTTGGCCACTTGGGTGTTTTGAGTTTCGCTCATGTTTATTTCCCTGCCTTCTCGGTCAGCAAGGTACGAACGCGCGCAATGTCGCGACGCACGTTGCGCAGCTGGCTGGTGTTGGCCAGTTGCTGCGTGGCCTTCTGCATACGCAGACCGAATTGTGCCTTCAGCAGGCTTTCGAGCTCTTTGCCGAGCTCGGCGGCGTCTTTCGAACGGAGTTCGCTAGCTTTCATGTTAGTACTCCTTAAGCACCGATATGACGCGCGACGAACGTGGTCGAAATCGGCAGCTTGGCAGCGGCCAGGCGGAAAGCTTCACGCGCGATCTCTTCGCTCACACCTTCCATTTCGTAGAGCACTTTGCCGGGCTGAATTTCAGCGACCCAGTACTCAGGATTGCCCTTACCGTTACCCATACGGACTTCGGCGGGCTTTTGCGAGATGGGCTTATCCGGGAAAATGCGAATCCAGATACGGCCGCCACGCTTGATGTGACGATTGATAGCACGACGAGCAGCTTCGATCTGGCGAGCGGTCAGACGGCCACGGCCGGTGGCCTTCAGACCGAATTCGCCGAACGACACGTGGGTACCACGGGTCGCCAGACCGGTGTTGCGGCCCTTCTGCTCTTTGCGATACTTTCTGCGAGAGGGTTGCAGCATGGTTATTCTCCTTCAGGCGCCGGAGCAGCGTCCGCCTTGCGGGGACCACCACGACCACGACCACCCGGACGACCGGTGCGAGCACCGTCCGGACGATCACCACGCGGAGCGCGGCGCGGACGACGTTCTTCTTCGCGCGGGGCAGCGGTTTCCGGCGGCAATTCGCCGTTAGCCAGCATGTCGCCCTTGTAGACCCAGACCTTGATGCCAATCACGCCATACGTGGTGTGGGCTTCGGAGGTGCCGTAGTCGATGTTGGCCTTGAGGGTGTGCAGCGGCACACGGCCTTCGCGATACCACTCGGTGCGAGCAATTTCGATACCGTTCAGACGGCCGGCGCTCATGATCTTGATGCCTTGGGCACCCAGACGCATTGCGTTCTGCATCGCGCGCTTCATTGCGCGACGGAACATGATGCGCTTCTCGAGCTGTTGCGAGATCGAGTCGGCGATCAGTTGAGCATCGGTTTCCGGCTTGCGGATTTCTTCGATGTTGACGTGCACGGGCACGCCCATCAGACGCTGCAGATCAGCCTTCAGGCTTTCGATGTCTTCGCCGCGCTTGCCGATCACCACGCCCGGACGAGCCGAGTAGACGGTGATGCGGGCATTCTTGGCCGGACGCTCGATGATCACGCGACCAACGGAGGCGCTCTTGAGCTTCTTCTTGAGGTACTCGCGAACGCGAATGTCTTCGGCAAGCATCGTGCCAAAGGCCTTGTCGTCGGCGAACCAACGCGAGGACCAATTACGGGTGACCGCGAGACGGAACCCAGTGGGGTGAATTTTCTGACCCATCGTGACTCCTTAAGCTCCGACCTTGACCGTGATATGGCAGGTCTGCTTCTCGATACGGTTGCCGCGGCCCTTGGCGCGAGCGGAGAAGCGCTTCATCGACTGAGCCTTGTCCACAAAAATCGTGGTGACTTTCAGTTCGTCGATATCTGCGCCGTCGTTGTGCTCGGCGTTGGCGATGGCGGACTCGACAGCCTTCTTCAGGATGACGGCAGCCTTCTTCGGCGAGAAGGTGAGGATCTCCAGCGCACGGCCGACCTTCTGACCACGGATCAAGTCCGCAACCAGACGGGTCTTCTGTGCCGAGATGTGCACCCCACGGATAATGGCAGTAGTTTCCATCGCTTACCTCTTCGCCTTCTTGTCCGCGGCGTGACCCTTGAACGTACGGGTCAGCGCGAACTCGCCCAGCTTGTGACCGACCATGTTCTCGTTGATGTACACGGGGACATGCTGCTTGCCGTTGTGCACAGCGATCGTCAGACCGATGAACTCGGGCAGGATCGTGGAACGACGCGACCAGGTCTTGATCGGCTTCTTGTCTTTGCCCGCGACGGCCGTGTCCACCTTTTTGATCAGGTGAGCATCGACAAACGGGCCTTTCTTGATCGAACGTGACATAGTGTTCGCCTCTTACTTGCGCTTGCGCCGTTGGACGATCATATTGTTCGTCCGCTTGTTGCGACGGGTCTTGAAACCCTTCGCCGGAGTACCCCACGGGCTGACCGGTTCGCGTGCTTCACCGGTACGGCCTTCACCGCCACCGTGCGGGTGGTCCACCGGGTTCATGGCAACGCCACGGACCGTCGGGCGGATACCACGCCAACGCATTGCACCGGCCTTGCCGATTTGGCGCAGGCTGTGTTCTTCGTTACCGACTTCACCAATGGTGGCGCGGCATTCGATGTGCACACGGCGAACTTCACCCGAGCGCAGACGAACCTGAGCGTAGATGCCTTCGCGAGCCAGCAGGACGGCGGAAGCGCCAGCCGAGCGGACCATCTGAGCACCCTTGCCAGGCAGCATTTCGACGCAGTGAATCGTCGTACCCACCGGGATGTTGCGGATCGGCAGGGTGTTGCCGGCGCGGATCGGGGCTTCGATGCCCGACAGCACAGTGGCACCCACTTCCAGACCACGCGGAGCGATGATGTAACGACGTTCGCCGTCGGCGTAGCACAGCAGAGCGATGTGCGCCGTACGGTTGGGGTCATATTCCAGACGCTCAACCTTCGCCGGGATACCGTCCTTGTCACGACGGAAGTCGACCAAGCGGTAGTGTTGCTTGTGACCGCCGCCACGATGGCGGATCGTGATGTGACCGTTGTTGTTACGGCCAGAACCACGGGTCTTCTTTTCCAGCAGCGGCGCGTAGGGCTCACCCTTGTGCAGGTTGGGACTAACAACCTTCACCATGCCACGGCGGCCGGCCGAAGTCGGCTTAACTTTTACGAGGGCCATTTACTTCACCTCCGCAAAGTCGATTTCCTGGCCGTCCTTGAGCGACACGTAAGCCTTGCGCTCATTACGGCGACGGCCAACGAATCGGCCAAAGCGCTTGACTTTGCCCTTACGGTTGAGGACCTGCACGGACTCGACCTGCACCTTGAAGAGCAGTTCGACGGCAGCCTTGATTTCCGGCTTGGTAGCGTCAGCCACGACACGGAAAGCGACTTGCTGATTCTTCTCAGCGACGAACGTGGCCTTTTCGGTCACGATCGGAGCCAGAATGACTTGCATCAAGCGTTCAGCGTTCATCCCAGCATCTCCTCGAGTTGAGCGATGGCCGGCTTGGTGATCAGCACTTTCTTGTAGTGGACCAGCGACAACGGATCGGCATAACGGGGCTCGACAACAGCAACGTGCGGCAGGTTGCGGGTGGCGAGGTAAACATTCTCATCAACGCTGTCGGTGATGATCAGGACCGAGTCCAGGCCCAGGCTCTTCAGCTTTGCGGCTGCGTCCTTGGTCTTGGGCGATTCCAGATCGAACGATTCGACAACGGCGATACGATCTTCACGAGCCAGTTGCGACAAGATCGAACGGATCCCGGCGCGGTACATCTTCTTGTTGACCTTCTGGCTGAAGTTCTCTTCGGGCGAGTTCGGGAAAATCCGACCACCGCCACGCCACAGCGGCGACGAAGTCATACCAGCGCGTGCGCGGCCGGTACCCTTCTGGCGCCAGGGCTTCTTGGTCGAGTGCTTAACTTCGGCACGATCCTTCTGAGCGCGGTTGCCGGCACGGGCATTGGCTTGGAAAGCCACCACGATCTGATGAATCAGCGCTTCGTTGAAGTCACGGCCGAAGATCGTATCGGGCGCGCTGAACGTAGCAGCGGCCTGACCTTGGTCGTTCAGGAGCTTGAGATCCATTTACTTACGCTCCCTTCTTGGCCGGGGCCTTGATGGCCGGGCGCACGACGATGTCGGCGCCAGCGTGGCCGGGGACAGCGCCCTTGACCAGCAGCAGGCCGCGCTCAACGTCAACGCGAACGACGTCGAGGTTTTGAACGGTGCGGGTGACATCACCCAGGTGACCAGCCATGCGCTTACCCGGGAAAATACGGCCCGGATCTTGTGCTTGACCAATCGAGCCGGGAACGCGGTGCGAACGGGAGTTACCGTGCGAAGCGCGTTGCGAACCGAAGTGGTGACGCTTGATGGTACCGGCGAAGCCTTTACCAATGGTCGTGCCCGTCACGTCGACCTGTTGGCCGGCTTCGAACACGGATTCCACGGCGATCACGGAACCGGCCGCAAATTCAGCGGCGCGAGCGGGATCAAGGCGGAATTCTTTGAGGATGCTACCGGCTTCAACGCCGGCTTTGGCGTAGTGGCCCGTTTGCGGCTGAACCACACGCGAGGCACGACGAGTGCCATAAGTCACTTGGATCGCGGCGTAGCCGTCGGTTTCCTGCGACTTAACTTGGGTCACGCGGTTGTTCGACACGTCCAGCACGGTCACCGGGATGGATTCACCTTCCTCGGTAAAAATGCGGGTCATGCCGACCTTGCGACCCACCAGCCCCAGCCGGTGAGCGGCGGGCGTGGGTGTCGAATTCGACATCGTTTTCTCCATTCCCGACTGCGATTGGTCGGGGCTAATCGGGCAAAAGGTAACGGCCTTTGCCCTACGACTATGTTCAACCTGGGTCGGGGAGTAATTTGGGGGGATCAGTTGGGTTTTAGCCCATCCCGCCATCCCGTTCCCATAGTCAGTCTTGCCACAAAATGGCAAGCTTGGCATATTAGCATGATTTTTCCAGTCGGCACAAGTACTTAGCCCACTTCCGGCGTGTGTGGCGCGGTCGTTTTGCCACACTGCGATCAAGCGCTCTTGGCGACGTTTGAAACCGGCCTCTGCTGGGACAGTAAGCGCCCGCTAACTTGCCTTGCCGGCAGACAGGGCGGCGCGTGTGGCGCCGACGAACGCCATATGCCGCAAAAAACAAAATGGCCGCACTCCCGGGGGAATACGGCCATTCTTTTCGAACCTGCCGGCGAAGGTAGCAGGCCCGATACGCCTTACTGCAGCGCGATTTCGACGTCGACGCCGGCCGGCAGGTCCAGACGCATCAGCGCGTCAACGGTCTTGTCGGTGGGATCAACGATGTCCATCAAGCGCTGATGGGTACGGATTTCGAACTGGTCGCGCGACGTCTTGTTGACGTGCGGCGAACGCAGGACGTCATAGCGACGAATACGCGTCGGCAGCGGCACCGGGCCGCGGACAACGGCGCCGGTACGCTTGGCGGTGTCGACGATTTCAGCGGCCGATTGATCGATCAGCTTGTAATCGAAAGCTTTCAAGCGGATACGGATCTTTTGGTTTTTCATGGCGTTTCCTAAAGAACGAGAGGCGAAGGCGACAAAGCGCCCTCGCTGGTTGTTTGCTGCTTAATTGATCCGAATTACTTCAGGATCTTGGCGACGACGCCGGCGCCGACGGTACGACCGCCTTCACGGATGGCGAAACGCAGGCCTTCTTCCATGGCGATCGGAGCCAACAGCTTGACCGTCATGGCCACGTTGTCGCCCGGCAGAACCATTTCCTTGTCGGCCGGCAGCTCGATCGTGCCCGTCACGTCCGTCGTGCGGAAGTAGAACTGGGGACGATAGCCTTGGAAGAACGGAGTGTGACGGCCGCCTTCTTCCTTGGACAGGATGTACACCTCGGACGTGAAGTCCGTGTGCGGGGTGATCGAGCCCGGCTTGGCCAGAACTTGGCCACGCTGGACGTCTTCACGCTTGGTGCCGCGCAGCAGGATGCCCACGTTGTCGCCAGCTTGACCTTGGTCGAGCAGCTTGCGGAACATTTCAACGCCCGTGCAAGTCGTCTTGACCGTCGGCACCAGGCCCACGATTTCGATTTCTTCGCCGACCTTGACGATGCCGCGTTCGATACGACCCGTCACCACCGTGCCACGACCCGAGATCGAGAACACGTCTTCAACCGGCATCAGGAACGCGCCGTCAACAGCACGCTCAGGCGTCGGAATGTACGAATCCAGCGCAGCTGCCAGGTTCATGATGGCCTGTTCGCCCAGTTCGCCCTTGTCGCCTTCCAGCGCCAGCTTGGCAGAACCCTTGACGATCGGGGTGTCATCACCCGGGAAGTCGTACTTCGACAGAAGTTCGCGAACTTCCATTTCCACCAGCTCGAGCAGCTCGGCGTCGTCAACCATGTCAGCCTTGTTCAGGAAGACGATGATGTACGGCACGCCAACTTGGCGGCTCAGCAGGATGTGTTCACGCGTTTGCGGCATCGGGCCGTCAGCGGCCGACACGACCAGGATCGCGCCGTCCATCTGAGCGGCGCCCGTGATCATGTTCTTCACATAGTCAGCGTGGCCCGGGCAGTCAACGTGCGCGTAGTGACGCGCTTCCGTTTCGTACTCGACGTGGGCGGTGTTGATCGTGATGCCGCGAGCCTTTTCTTCAGGAGTCGCATCGATCTGGTCGTAGCCCTTGGCTTCGCCACCGAACTTGTTCGACAGAACGGTCGTGATAGCTGCCGTCAACGTCGTTTTGCCGTGGTCAACGTGACCAATCGTACCCACGTTCACGTGCGGCTTGGTACGTTCAAACTTGCCTTTTGCCATGATCTCTATCCTTTAACTTTCAAGGAAACTTGAATCTGCCAGGCCGCCCGGATGAGCGGACCTGGCTAGGGTTATTTACTTGGCCCGAGCGGCGATGACTTCGTCAGCGACGTTCTTGGGAGCCTCGGAGTAATGCTTGAATTCCATCGTGTACGTGGCACGACCTTGCGTCAGCGAACGCAGGTTCGTGGCGTAACCGAACATCTCGGCCAGGGGCACTTCAGCCTTGATGGTCTTGCCGCCACCGACCATATCGTCCATGCCTTGGACCATGCCGCGACGCGAGGACAGATCGCCCATCACGGTACCAGCGTAGTCTTCCGGCGTTTCGACTTCAACGGCCATCATCGGTTCCAGCAGCACGGGGCTGGCCTTGCGCAGACCTTCCTTGAATGCCATGGAGCCGGCCATCTTGAACGCGTTTTCGTTCGAGTCCACATCGTGGTACGAACCGAAGAACAGCGTGACCTTGACGTCGACGATCGGGTAGCCAGCCAACACGCCCGAAGGCAGCGTTTCCTGGATGCCCTTGTCCACCGCGGGGATGTATTCGCGAGGAACCACACCGCCCTTGATGGCGTCCACGAATTCGAAACCACCGCCAGGAGGCAACGGCTCGACCTTCAGCACCACGTGGCCGTACTGGCCGCGGCCGCCCGACTGCTTGACGAACTTGCCTTCAACTTCGTCGCAGGTCTTGCGGATGGTTTCACGGTAGGCCACTTGCGGCTTGCCGACGTTGGCTTCAACGCCGAACTCACGCTTCATGCGGTCGACCAGAATTTCCAGGTGAAGCTCGCCCATGCCGGAAATGATGGTTTGGCCGGATTCTTCGTCGCTGCGCACGCGGAACGACGGATCTTCCTGAGCCAGACGCGACAGCGCCAGACCCATCTTTTCCTGGTCAGCCTTCGACTTCGGTTCCACGGCCTGCGAGATCACGGGCTCGGGGAAAATCATGCGTTCGAGCAAGATGTGGGAGTCGATGTCGCACAGCGTTTCGCCGGTGGTCACGTCTTTCAGACCCACCACGGCGGCGATGTCGCCTGCCAACACTTCCTTGATTTCTTCGCGGTTGTTCGCGTGCATCTGCAGAATGCGGCCGATACGTTCCTTCTTGCCCTTGATGGGGTTGTAGACCGTATCGCCCGACTTCAGGACGCCCGAGTAAACGCGCACGAAGGTCAATTGACCCACGAACGGATCGCTCATCAGCTTGAATGCCAGTGCCGAGAACTTCTCGCCATCGTCAGCCGAGCGCTTGACGGGATTGCCGTCATCGTCCATGCCGTCGACCGGGGGAATGTCCACGGGCGAAGGCAGGTAGTCGATGACCGCATCCAGCATGCGCTGCACGCCCTTGTTCTTGAAGGCGGTGCCGCACAGCATCGGCTGGATTTCGCCAGCGATGGTGCGTTGGCGGATGGCCAGGTTGATTTCTTCTTCGTCCAAGGAACCCGTTTCCAGGTACTTGTTCATCAGCTCTTCCGACGATTCGGCGGCAGCTTCAACCAGCTTTTCGCGCCATTCGTTGGCCAGACCTTCCAGCTCGGCCGGAATGTCGTGGTAGTCGAACTTGATGCCTTGGCTGGCTTCGTCCCAAATGATCGCCTTCATCTTGACCAGGTCGACCACGCCTTGGAACGTGTCTTCGGCACCGATCGGGATCACGATCGGCACGGGATTGGCGCGCAGGCGATTCTTCAGCTGGTCATAGACCTTGAAGAAGTTTGCGCCGGTGCGGTCCATCTTGTTGACGAAGGCCAGACGCGGCACGCCGTACTTGTTGGCTTGGCGCCACACGGTTTCGGACTGGGGCTGAACGCCGCCCACTGCGCAGTAGACCATGCACGCACCGTCCAGGACGCGCATGGAACGTTCCACCTCGATGGTGAAGTCCACGTGCCCCGGGGTGTCGATGATGTTGATGCGGTGTTCGGGATAGTTCTTCGCCATGCCACGCCAAAACGCCGTCGTAGCTGCCGACGTAATGGTGATGCCACGCTCTTGCTCTTGTTCCATCCAGTCCATGGTGGCTGCGCCATCATGCACTTCGCCAATCTTGTGATTGACGCCGGTATAGAACAGGATACGTTCGGTCGTGGTGGTCTTCCCTGCATCGATGTGCGCAGAGATACCAATGTTGCGATAGCGCTCGATCGGGGTTTTGCGGGCCATGGTGGATTAGTCCTTAAATTACCAGCGGAAATGGCTGAAGGCCTTGTTGGCCTCTGCCATCTTGTGCGTGTCTTCGCGCTTCTTCATCGCGGCGCCACGACCTTCGGAGGCGTCGATCAGTTCGCCAGCAAGACGCAGATCCATCGATTTCTCGCCACGCTTCTTAGCGGCTTCACGGAGCCAACGCATAGCCAGGGCCAGGCGGCGCACGGGGCGCACTTCAACCGGCACTTGGTAGTTGGCACCGCCAACGCGGCGGCTCTTCACTTCGACGATCGGCTTGATGTTGTTGATCGCCAGGCTGAAAACTTCGATCGGCTCTTTGCCGGTCTTGGTTTGCACTTGCTCGAGGGCGCCATAGACGATGCGCTCGGCGACGGCCTTCTTGCCGTCCAGCATGACGACGTTCATGAACTTGGCGAGTTCGACGCTGCCGAACTTGGGATCGGGCAGAATCTCGCGCTTGGGTACTTCGCGACGACGGGGCATTGTTGCTTCCTTGTGTCTGTTCAGTTGAACCGTGTTTCATTACACGGCCATGGCCGCCCATTGGGACGACCCCTTACGTGCCGCGCTCCATCCCAGAAACCGGAGGGCGCGGTCGCACTTCCCTAGTGACGGACTTCCGCCACGCGGGGGTACTGCTGACTCGTTATTAAGCCTTCTTCGGGCGCTTGGCGCCGTACTTCGAGCGGGCTTGCTTACGATCCTTGACGCCTTGCAGGTCGAGGGAACCGCGCACGATGTGATAACGCACACCGGGCAAGTCCTTCACACGACCGCCACGCACCAGAACGACCGAGTGCTCTTGCAGGTTGTGGCCTTCACCGCCGATGTACGAAATGACTTCGTAACCGTTGGTCAGACGCACTTTGGCAACCTTGCGCAGAGCGGAGTTCGGCTTCTTGGGGGTGGTGGTGTACACGCGAGTGCACACGCCGCGGCGTTGCGGGCAGTTTTCGAGCGCGGGGCTCTTGCTTTTGATGATGCTGACTTCGCGCGGCTTGCGCACGAGTTGGCTAATGGTAGGCATGACCTTTGAAATCCCTTTTACGTACCACTGGTAAGTACTTACGTACTCGTCTCCAGAAGAGTGTCTTTCGGAGAAGGCAGTTCGCGCAAAACCGCCTCAAACGTTCATATACGTAAAAGAGCGGGCTTGCCAACAAACTATGACAAACGCACAAAACTGGATGCCTCGGGGGCAGTCGGACCGATGGACCCAAAACAAAAGGCTCGTGACGCACCTTGATTTCGGACCCTGGACTGTTTACCCTTTAGCGTACAGATTTTGCGCGCGAAATAAAGCAGTAAGCCCTTTAGCATAACTGAGATCAAGGGATACTGTCAAAGAAATTTGTAAATGCCGCAGTGCGGCACGCCGCCCGCGAGATAGCGGCGAGATAGCGGCTAAAGACAACGATTGCGGCGCGAGTCGTGAAAAATGGGGCCACGTACACGGCAATTACGGATAGGCCGAAGGCTTGAACGACGCCGATCCTGCCCCGAAGCAGCGGGATGGCTCGGGGTAAGTCCTATGTAAACACGAGCGCGTGCCGAGCAGTTTACCTGCCCGACCGAGCTACTGGTCGGCGAACAAGTAACCGCTGCCGTATACGGTACGGATGGGAAGCATGACGCCCGCCAATTCCGCCTTGCGGCGCAGCCGGCTGACGATCACATCGATGCTGCGCGACCCGCTTGCACGCACCCCGCCCCCTTCCACACGGAGCTCGTCGCCCAGTTCGGACCGGCCCACCGCCCTGCCCGCCACTTCCAGCAGCGACCGCACGATCAAGCGCTCGTTGGCCGACAGCGAAATGGCCGCGCCCGACGGTGCGACCAGCGTCCAGCCCTGATCCCGCAATTCCCATTGACCGTTGACCGTATCGTCCGAGACGGGATTCTCCTGGGCGGCGGGCAGGCGGCGGGCCAACGCCAGCAGGATGCAGGCGAGTTCACGCGGATCCTGAGGATCGGTCAGACAAGCGTCGGCGCCGCTTTGCAGACAGCGCAGGCGGGTGTCCACGGACATGCCGCGGCCGGAGACCACGATTCCCATGGAAGACGAGCCATGCAGCCGTGCCACCAGGGCGTAGCCGATTTCGCCCAGCGTCCCGACATCCAGGACGACGGCATCGTAGACACCGCTATTGAGCAATCCGAACAGTTCAAGAGACGTCGAGCAGCCGCGGGCCGAGATCCCGGCCTGCAGCAGCGCGGACACGGCGGCGTTACGGGCCACTTCGTCCGGCGACATCATAAGTATGCGCAATTGATTCATAGCTAATTTCCACCTCTAACCCTAAATCGCTCCGTATTGCTGAAATGTGACAGCGATGCGTGGGGCAATTGAGACAGTGTGGCGTCTTGTTACGCAACAACTCCAGTCAAGATTCGTTAACTTTGCAATGTTTGACAGTTCTTTCCACAACGTAGCCAGTCCAGCCTCTGCCCGAGTTATCATTCCATTACATACATTCGCTCACCCTCTGCAGTAGGGCGCCACAGTGCGCGCTTGCGTCGCAAACCTTCGCGAGAACACGTTTGATGAAAATCGCGTCTCTGGAAGACGACCTTGATCAAGCCCGGCGAATCCAGCAAGTGCTGACCGCCGCGGGATACACCTGCACCAGCTATCACCAAAGCCGTGACCTGCTGGCCGCATTGCGCACCGAGAACTTCGACCTCGTGCTGCTGGACTGGCACCTACCGGATATCGACGGCGACGATGTGGTGCGCTGGCTGCGCGCCAATATCGGCCCGCGCGTGCCCGTCATCTTCCTGACCAACCGGTCCAGCGAAGACGACCTGGTGGAAGGGCTGCGCGCCGGCGCCGACGACTACATCGTCAAGCCTTTGCGACCGCTGGAATTGCTGGCCCGAGTGGCGGCGTTGCTGCGCCGCAGCCAGATCGCCGAACCCGCCAACGACTCGTTCGACGTCGCCAACTACCGCGTCGAGCCGGCAGCACGTGTTATCTCGCTGAACGGCGTCGCGGTCAGCCTGGCGCCGAAGGAATTCGATCTGGCGCTGCTGTTCTTCCGCAATCAGGGCCGCCTCATGTCGCGCGACGTCCTGGCGGAATGCGTCTGGAACCGGGAAATTCCCGCGACCTCGCGCACGCTGGACACGCACTTGTCCAACATCCGGCAAAAACTCCAGCTGCGCCCCGAGAACGGTGTGCGCCTTACCTCTTCCTACGCCCTGGGCTACCGGCTGGAACTGATCGGCGCGTCGGAAGACAACCCGGCGCGCGCGTCGTAGACGCCTTGCGCGCCCCCCCTGGAGAACTGATCGCTATGAGCCGCTGCCGCGCGCTTTCTTTGCTTGCCTTGCTTTCTTGTGCGTTGACGGTACCTGTCCATGCCCAGCCCGCCGGGGCGCTGGGCGATGACTTCATCTATCGCGTCCGGCAGGGCGACACCCTGATCGATCTGGCCACGCGATACACGCGCAAACAGGCCAACTGGGCGCCGCTGCAGACATTGAACAACGTCACCACCCCGGAACAGCTGCCCATCGGACTGGAGTTGCGCATCCCGCTGGCGATGATTCCGGAACGCGCCGCCGAGGCGCGCGTGCTGCACGTCAGCGGCCAGGCCAACATGAACGGCAAGCCCTTGCAACAGGGCCAGACCCTTTCCGAAGGCAGCACCGTGGTGACGGCGCCCAATGGCTTCGTTACGCTGGAATTGGCCGACGGATCCAAGCTCACCCTGCCCGCCGGCGGGTCGGTCGAACTGGCGCGCTTGCGCCAATTCGAAGGCACTGCACTGACCGACTCCGTCATCCATGTGCAACGCGGCAGCGTTGAATCCACCGTCGCCCCCACGGGCCAGGGCGTAGGCCGCTTCGAAATCCGCACGCCTGTCGCCGTCACCGGTGTGCGCGGCACGCGTTTCCGCGTGCAAAGCGGCCCCGGCGGCGTGCATAGCGAAGTGCTGGAGGGCAGCGTGCGCTTGCAACCGCATGCCCCCGGTACCTCACCCGCCAAACCGGTTGCCGTGGCGCGCGGCTATGGCGCCGCCGTACGCAACGATGGCAGCGTGTCGGGCGTGCGCGAATTGCTGGCCGCCCCGCAGCTGTCTCCCCCCGAGCGATCGGGCGGGGTCTGGACCAGCGCCTTCCCCCCCGTGGCCGGCGCGCAAGGCTACCTGGTGCGCGTGTCGCGCGATGCGGACGGGGCGCTGCCCGTGTCGTCGGTCGCCTTCCCGACCAACTCGATCCGTTTCACCGCCCCCGGCGCCGGCACGTACTACGTATCGGTGCGCGCCATCGATGATCTGGGCCTGAACGGCCAGGACGCGGTCGCAACATTCGAAGGCGCGAACCAGCTGATGACGCCCTATGGCTTGGGCGTAGGTAGCGGCTCGGGCGAACCCATCATATTGACCGAATACTAGGTCGCGCTTCATGGCCGACGCTGTCGACACCGTTGACCGGACCTCGCGCTCAGGACTGTGGTTGACGATAGCGCTGGCGGTGCTGGCGGCCGTGCTGGGCTCGCTCAATGGCCTGGGACGGGTTGACCAGATTCTTTACGATCGTGTCGCGGCGCTGACCAGCCGCGCGGCAGACCCCGACATCCTGATCGTCGCCATCGACGACGCCAGCATCGATACGCTGGGACGCTGGCCGTGGCGACGCGCGATCCATGCGGCGCTGCTGGACCGCCTGCAAGGCGCCCGCGCCGTCGGCCTGGATCTGATCTTCGCGGAAAGCGACACCGTCAATCCGAACGACGACCGGCTTCTGGCCGACAGCATCCGGCGCAACGGCCGCACCGTCCTGCCGGTCGTGCTGGACCGCCTGGTCAATCCCTCGTCCATGGCGGCCCCCATCCCGCCCTTGGCGCAAGCCGCCGCATCCAGCGGTTTCATCAACGCCCGCGTGGATTCCGACGGTGTCGTGCGCGAAGCGACGCCAGCCACCACGTTCGCCGGCGAACGCCGCCTTCATCTCGCCCTGTCCATGCTCGAGGTCGGCGGCCAGGCTGATAAAGCGCAACAACTGCTGCAGAAGGCAGGCCCCGACGGCAGCATCCTGATCCCCTACGCCGGCTCCACGGCTCACATGCGCACCGTCTCGTACCTGTCGGTGCTGCGCGGCGATGTGCCGCCCGACGAGGTCCGCGGCAAGTATGTACTGGTCGGCGCCTGGGCCACGGGGCTGGGCGACGCCTACCCCACGCCGGTCTCGCATGACCTTGCCGGCATGTCGGGCGTGGAGATCATCGCCAATCTGCTGCAAGCGGCGCGCGACGGTATTACGTACCAGCGGCCGGCCGCCGCCTGGAATGCGGTGTTCTCCGCCCTGCCCGTGCTGCTGGCATGTTTGGCGTTGTGGCGGCTGTCGCCCAAGCGCGCGCTGTTGGTCAGCGTCGCGTTGATCGCGGGCATTCTTCTAGCCTCGTGGATGCTGCTGGCCCACGCCAATCTATGGTTCGCCCCGACCGCCGCGCTGATCGGCGTGGCGCTGTGCTACCCGCTCTGGAGCTGGCGCAGCCAGGAAGCGGCCCTGCGCTACATGGACAACGAGTTGAGCCGGCTACAGCGAGAATACCCGCCGGTGTTGAACGAGGCCCGCGCCCAGCTCACCGGCCCCAGCGCCTCGTTGGAAAGCCGGGTGGGCGAATTGGGGCGTGCGCTGGCGCGTGTGCGGAACTTGCGGCGTTTCCTGGCCGACGGGCTCGACGGCATGCCCGACGCCACGCTGGTCTTCGATCAGGAAGGCCGCATGCAGTTCCGAAACCAGGCGGCCGTCATGTATTTCCAGCGCCTGGGCATGCGCCCGCCGCGCGTCGGCCACCCCGCCACGCACCTGCTCGAAAAAACGATTTCCGACGACGCCACGCGGCAACGCGTGTCGGAGGCGCTAAGCGGACAACGCCCCGCTGACACCACATCGCCTTGGAGCGCGGACCTGGAAGTGCGCGATTACGCCGGTCGCGACCTGATCCTGAAATGCGCGCCCATCCATACCGCCGAAGGCAACTTCGCCGGCACCGTCGCCACCCTGACCGATATTTCGCGCATCCGCCAGGCGGAGCGACAGCGCGAAGAGACCCTGCGTTTCATCTCGCACGACATGCGCGCCCCGCAAAGCTCCATCCTGGCGCTGGTGGAGATGAAGCAGGAGGCCGGTACGCAGGACGGCCACGCCGATACGCTGACCCGCATCGCCACACTGGCCAACCGCACCCTGCATCTTGTCGACGACTTCGTGCATCTGACGCGGGCCGAATCCATGACGATCAGCGCCGTGGAATTGGACCTGGGCAGCCTGCTGCAGGACGGCGTCGACGAATTCTGGGCGTCTGCCCACAAGCGCGGCATCGCGCTGGACCTGCGGCTGCCATTGCCCGCCGCCTACACGCGGGGCGACCAGACGCTCTTGATGCGCGCGCTGTGCAATCTGATCGACAACGCCATCAAATACAGCCCTGCCCAGACACGGATCGAATGCAGCATCGACGAAACGCCTGGTTTCTGGCGCGTGCACGTCCGCGACCAGGGCCAAGGCATCGCCGAGGCGGATCTGGCCCGCCTGTTCGAACCGTTCTCGCGGATAGGCGTGGAAACGCGCGGCGATGTGGGCGGCGCGGGTTTGGGCCTGGCGTTCGTGCGCACGGTGGCCGAACGCCATGGCGGGTCGGTGGAAGTCAGCAGCGAACCGGGCGTCGGCTCGGTATTCACCTTGCGCCTGCCCGCAGCGCCCGACGCGCCGTAGCTCAGCCCCTATTGAAAGGTGTGCGAGATCACTCCGGGCTTGCCGGCCTTGATCTCCAGGGTGCCCCGATACGGCGGCAAGTCCGCGTTGCGCAGCACCACCTGGTATTTCCCAGGTATCAACCGCAGCTCTTTGACGGGCGGGCTGATGCCGCGCGCGATACCGTTGATCCACACCTCGCCCCAAGGACGGATGTCCAGGCGCACCGTCACGGGCACCGCCAACGGCCTGGGCTTGGGCGCCTCATCGGCGGACGGGGCCGCGGCAGCCGGCGCTTGAGCGGTGGGGTCCGGCACTTCCGTCGGAGCGGCGGGAGCGGGTGGTTCCACCGCGTTTGACTCCTTCGTGGCGGGCGCCTGTTCCGGCTGGGGCACTGGCGGCGCGGAAGGTTGCCATTGGGCAGTAGGCGGCGGCGGCGTCGACGCGACAGGCGGCAAGTTCGCTTGCGGGGCCGGGAGCACCGCGGGCGGGTTGGGCTGGACCAGTTCCGAGCTTGTGATCAAAGAGTGTGGGGTCCCCATGCCCCAGTGGACCCACGCATACATGCCGATGCCGATCAGCGCCACGACGGACAGCAGTCCCAACAGCGGACGGCGGCGGCTGGCCGGCTTGGCCGCATGGGCCGTGGGCGGCGGCACATAGGCGGCCCCCGCCGTGGCGTCGGCTTCAACCGGCGCCGGTTCGATGTATGCCGCCACGCCCAGCAAGGCAGCTAGCTCGGCCAGCGTCTGCGGTCGATCAGCAGGCGCCATGGCCAAGCCGCTATCGATGACGGCCAGGAAATCGGGGCTGTACTTGGAAAGCCCTTGCGATGCCAACGGCTCGTAAGTGTCCATCGCGCGGCGTTCCGGCGCGGGCGTCGGGCGATGGCCGGTCACCAGGGCATGCATCACCGCGCACAAGGCGTAGACGTCGCTCCAGGGGCCACGCGGCCATTCGCTGGAGTCGGAATAGAGCTCGAACGGCGCGAAACCGGGAGTTGGGCTTCGGCTCGCACGGCGCGAGCGCGCCACCACGAGTTCGGGCAGCAGATGCGCGCGCGCGCCCTCGTCCATGCCCACGGTTTCCAGCGAGATATCGCCACAGATCTCACCCTGCGCGTGCAAGGCGATCAGAGACGGCAGCAGATCCGACAGGAGCCGCTTGATGCGCGTTTCCGGCACGCCCCCCGCCGTGCTGGCGGCGATCGCACTCAAGGGACGCAGGGCAAGCGGCGCAGCGCCAGAAAAGGGGCCACGCGGCGTCAGGAGGCCGGTGGACGAAGGCATTATCGGAATTGCGCTCATGCGCGTAGTGTGCAAAGGTTGATTAGCCTGAATATTATCCAATCCGCAACACCAGGACATTGCCGAAAATGTCCGAGCGCATCAGGCTGTGGCACGATAGCGTACCGTCCAATATCCCTACTTCCCTTTCAAGCCATGAAAATTCGCTTTCTGAGCAGTCTGCTCGGCGCGTCCTTGATGTTGGCGGGCTGCGCCGGACTCCCGTCC
>NZ_JBHFII010000017.1:256813-269709 GCF_057334215.1 Achromobacter maghribensis
CCCCCCCCCCCCCAAGCCCCCGCTACTCCCGAGGCGCTGACGCAATTGCAACAAATCCGCGACGCCTATGGCGCCGGCCGCTACGGCGAAGTCATCCGCGGTGTCGCCACCTCGGACGCCCTGGCCGCTTCACCCCGCGCCATGCGCGTCGAAGCCTACAAGTTGCAGGCATTCAGCTATTGCGTCACGCGTTACGCCCAGTTGTGCCAAGACAGCTTCGCCCGCATCCTGGCGCTGGATCCTACTTTTGAGCTAGCCCCCAACGAAGCCGGACACCCGTCCTGGGGACCGGCCTTCCAACGCGCACGGACGCAGGCCGGAAAGTAGCCGCACGCTGGCTTGCACGACATGCCAGCCGTGCAAAAAAGAAAAAGGCCGCTGATTCGCATCAGCGGCCTTTTTGTTTTCAGCCCCCGCGCCAGGATGGCGCGCGGGGGGCTGACCGGGATTCCGCTTATTCGGCGGAATCGTCGGTGCTGGCGTCGGAGGCCGGGGCCTGATCGTCCGCACCCACCGTGACCGGTGAGTCTTCGAACGGGTTGGCCTGCTGGCGAGCGGCTTCGCGTTCCGCCGCCTCCAGCTCTTCCTTGTCGCGGCGTGCGTGGTGGTAAGCCAGGCCGGTACCCGCCGGAATGAGGCGGCCGACGATGACGTTTTCCTTCAGACCACGCAGGTCGTCGCGCTTGCCCATGATGGCGGCTTCGGTCAGGACACGCGTGGTTTCCTGGAACGATGCGGCCGAGATGAACGAGTCGGTCGACAGCGAGGCCTTCGTGATACCCAACAGCACGTTGTCGTAGGTTGCCGGGATACGGTCTTCGGCAGCCATGCGATCGTTGGCGTTCAGCAGTTCGGAGCGCTCGACTTGCTCGCCCGGGATGAACTCGGTATCGCCAGCGTCAACGATGTTCACACGACGCAGCATCTGACGAACAATCACTTCGATGTGCTTGTCGTTGATCTTCACGCCTTGCAGACGGTAAACGTCCTGCACTTCGTCGACGATGTACGTCGCCAGCTTCTCGATGCCTTGCAGGCGCAGGATGTCGTGGGGATCGGCCGGGCCGTCCACGATCATTTCGCCCTTGTTCACCACTTGGCCGTCGTGCACCAGAACCTGCTTTTCCTTCGGAATCAGGAACTCGTGGCTCACGCCTTCCAGGTCGGTGATGACCAGACGCTGCTTGCCCTTCGTGTCCTTACCGAACGACACCGTACCGGTAACGTCGGCGAGCATGCCGGCGTCCTTCGGCGAACGGGCTTCGAACAGTTCGGCCACACGCGGCAGACCGCCGGTAATGTCGCGGGTCTTTTGCGATTCTTGCGGAATACGCGCCAGAACTTCACCCACGGCAACCTGCTGGCCGTCACGCACGGTAATCAGCGCGCCCACCGGGAACGAGATGTTCACCGAGTGATCGGTGCCGGCGATCTTGACGTCTTCGCCAGCTTCGTTGACCAGCTTGATCTGCGGACGCATGACGATCTTGCCGCCACGGGTCTTCGGCGTGATGACGACGAGCGTCGACAGGCCGGTGACTTCGTCCACCTGCTTGGCAACGGTCACGCCTTCTTCGATGTTCTCGAAGCGGACGGCGCCACCGTATTCCGACACGATCGGACGGGTCAGCGGGTCCCACGTCGCCAGACGTGCGCCAGCCTTCACGGCTTCGCCATCGCCCACCAGCACGGTCGCGCCGTACGGGATCTTGTGGCGTTCGCGTTCGCGGCCGTTGTCGTCGAAGATCGCCAGTTCACCGGAGCGCGAAATCGCAACGCGTTCGCCCTTGGCGTTCGTGACATAGCGCATCGTGCTGGCAAAGCCAACCAGACCGCTGGACTTCGTTTCCACCGCGCTGGCCAGGGCCGAACGCGACGCCGCGCCACCGATGTGGAACGTACGCATCGTGAGCTGCGTGCCCGGTTCACCGATGGACTGGGCAGCGATAACGCCAACTGCTTCGCCCTGGTTGACCGGCGAACCGCGACCCAGATCGCGGCCGTAGCAATGTGCGCACAGCCCGTGACGCGTTTCGCACGTCAGCGGGGTGCGGACCTTGACTTCGTCCACGCCGATGCGGTCGATGGTGTCGACCAGATCTTCGTCCAGCAGGGTGCCGGCAACGATGGCCGTTTCCTGCGTGTCCGGGTTGATGATGTCCACGGCGGCAACACGACCCAGGATGCGGTCGCGCAGCGGTTCGATGACTTCACCACCTTCCACCAGGGCCTTCATGTTGTAGCCCAGCGACGTACCGCAATCGTCCTCGGTGATCACCAAGTCTTGCGTCACGTCGACCAGACGACGAGTCAGGTAACCCGAGTTTGCGGTCTTCAGTGCCGTATCGGCCAGACCCTTACGCGCGCCGTGAGTCGAGATGAAGTACTGAAGCACGTTCAGACCTTCACGGAAGTTCGCGGTAATGGGCGTTTCGATAATCGAGCCGTCCGGCTTGGCCATCAGGCCGCGCATACCGGCCAGCTGGCGGATCTGGGCGGCCGAACCGCGGGCGCCCGAGTCAGCCATCATGTAGATCGAGTTGAACGATTCCTGGCGCACTTCTTCGCCGTGACGGTTCACAACCGGCTCGGTGGCCAGTTGTTCCATCATCGCCTTGCCGACCTTGTCGCCAGCCTTGCCCCAGATGTCCACCACGTTGTTGTAGCGTTCCTGGGACGTGACCAGACCCGACGAGTACTGCTTGTCGATTTCCTTCACTTCGCGGCTGGCTTCAGCCAGGATGCCTTCCTTGGCGGTCGGGATCAGCATGTCGCCCATGGCGATCGAGATACCGCCGCGCGTGGCCAGCTTGAAGCCGGACTGCATCAGCTTGTCAGCGAAGATCACCGTGTCGCGCAGGCCGCAACGGCGGAACGACTGGTTGATCAGGCGCGAAATTTCCTTCTTCTTCAGGGCCTTGTTCAGGACCGTGAAGGGCAGGCCCTTCGGCAGAATTTCGGACAGCAGCGCGCGGCCGACCGTCGTTTCATGACGGCGGATCACGGGTTGCCATTCGCCTGCCTCGTCGCGCTCGTGCTCTTTCAGACGCACGGTCACGCGGGATTGCAGTTCGACTTCGCCGTTGTCATAGGCGCGTTGCACTTCAGCGACGTCGGTGAAGAAAATGCCTTCGCCGCGGCCGTTGATGCGCTCACGCGTCGTGTAGTACAGACCCAGCACGATATCCTGCGACGGCACGATCGACGGTTCGCCGTTGGCCGGGAACAGGACGTTGTTGGACGCCAGCATCAGCGTGCGCGCTTCCAGCTGGGCTTCCAGCGACAGCGGCACGTGGACAGCCATCTGGTCACCGTCGAAGTCGGCGTTGAACGCCGCGCAAACCAGCGGGTGCAGCTGGATGGCCTTGCCTTCGATCAGGACCGGCTCGAACGCCTGGATGCCTAAACGGTGCAGCGTGGGCGCACGGTTCAGCATGACCGGGTGTTCGCGGATGACTTCTTCCAGGATGTCCCAGACCACCGGTTCCTGGCTTTCCACCAGCTTCTTGGCAGCCTTGATGGTCGTGGCCAGGCCCATCATCTCCAGACGATTGAAGATGAACGGCTTGAACAGTTCCAGGGCCATCAGCTTGGGCAGACCGCACTGATGCAGCTTGAGCTGCGGGCCCACCACGATGACCGAACGGCCCGAGTAGTCGACGCGCTTGCCCAGCAAGTTCTGACGGAAACGACCGCTCTTGCCCTTGATCATGTCGGCCAGGGACTTCAGCTGGCGCTTGTTGGCGCCCGTCATGGCCTTGCCACGGCGACCGTTGTCCAGCAGCGAGTCAACGGCTTCCTGCAGCATCCGCTTTTCGTTGCGCAGGATGATTTCCGGCGCCTTGAGCTCCAGAAGGCGCTTCAAGCGGTTGTTGCGGTTGATGACGCGGCGGTACAGGTCGTTCAGGTCCGAGGTCGCGAAGCGGCCGCCGTCCAGCGGCACCAGCGGACGCAGGTCCGGCGGCAGCACGGGCAGCACTTCCATGACCATCCACTCGGCCTTGATGCCCGACTTCTGGAAGCCTTCCAGCACCTTCAGGCGCTTGGAAATCTTCTTGATCTTGGCTTCAGAGCTGGTGGCCTTCAACTCGCCGCGCAGCGTTTCCACTTCGCGGTCGATGTCGATGGTGCGCAGCAGTTCGCGCACGGCTTCCGCGCCCATCAGGGCACGGAAATCGTCGCCGTACTCTTCGGTCTTGGCGAGGAAATCGTCGTCCGACATGATCTGGCCGCGCTTGAGCGGCGTCATGCCAGGTTCGATCACGCACCAGGCTTCGAAGTACAGAACGCGTTCGATGTCGCGCAGGGTCATGTCGAGCACCATGCCCAGACGCGACGGCAGGCTCTTCAGGAACCAGATGTGCGCGACGGGGCTGGCCAGCTCGATGTGGCCCATGCGTTCACGGCGAACCTTGGCAACGGTGACTTCAACGCCGCACTTTTCGCAGATCACGCCACGATGCTTCAGGCGCTTGTACTTGCCGCACAAGCACTCGTAGTCTTTGATCGGGCCAAAGATCTTGGAGCAGAACAAACCGTCACGTTCAGGCTTGAACGTGCGGTAGTTGATGGTCTCGGGCTTGCGAACTTCGCCGTAAGACCACGAACGGATCTTCTCGGGCGAGGCGATGCCGATCTTGATGGCATCGAATTGCTCGTCTTGCGAGACTTGCTTAAATAGGTCGAGTAGCGCTTTCATTAGTTACGCTCCAAATCCATGTCCAGGGCCAACGAGCGGATTTCCTTCACCAGCACGTTGAACGATTCCGGCATGCCGGCGTCGATGACGTGGTCGCCCTTGACGATGTTTTCGTATACCTTGGTACGGCCAGTGATGTCGTCCGACTTCACCGTCAGCATTTCTTGCAGGGTGTACGCGGCGCCGTATGCTTCCAGCGCCCACACTTCCATTTCCCCGAAACGCTGACCACCGAACTGCGCCTTACCACCCAGCGGCTGCTGCGTGACCAGCGAGTACGGACCCGTCGAACGCGCGTGCATCTTGTCGTCGACCAAGTGGTGCAGCTTCAGGTAGTGCATGTAGCCAACCGTCACGGGGCGCTCGAATTTCTCGCCCGTGCGGCCGTCGAACAGCCATGCCTGCGTACGCGAAGGCGTCAGTGCCATGCGCTCGGCGACGTCGTCCGGATAGGCCAGTTCCAGCATCGTGGTGATTTCCTCTTCGGTCGCGCCGTCGAAGACGGGCGTCGCGAACGGCACGCCGTTCTTGAGGTTCTGGGCCATTTCCATGACTTCTTCGTCGGTCAGCTCGTCGATGCGGGCGCCGGAGCCGGTCGTGTTGTAGACCTTGTCCAGGTAGGCACGGATGTTCTTGACCTGCGCAGTGCGCTCGTCGCGCAGCAAATCGGCAATGCGGTGGCCCACGCCCTTGGCAGCCCAGCCCAAGTGCACTTCCAACACCTGACCGACGTTCATCCGCGAAGGCACGCCCAGCGGGTTCAGAACGATGTCGGCCGGCGTGCCGTCAGCCATGTGCGGCATGTCTTCCACCGGGGTGATACGCGAGACCACGCCCTTGTTGCCGTGACGGCCAGCCATCTTGTCGCCAGGCTGCAGACGACGCTTCACGGCCAGGTAGACCTTGATCATCTTCAGCACGCCCGGGGGCAGCTCGTCGCCTTGCGTCAGCTTCTTGCGCTTCTCTTCGAAGGCCAGATCGAACTGATGGCGCTTCTGCTCCAGCGATTCCTTGGCTTGCTCCAGCACGACAGCGTGCGGCTCATCGGCCAGACGGATGTCGAACCACTGCCAGCGGTCCAGATCAGCCAGATAAGCCTTGGTGATCGTGGCGCCCTTGGCCAGCTTGCGCGGGCCGCCGTTGACGGTCTTGTTGACCAGCATCTTTTCGATACGGTCGAACTGGTCGTTTTCAACGATGCGCAGCTGGTCGTTCAGGTCTTGGCGATAGCGGCGCAGTTCATCGTCGATGATGGACTGGGCGCGCTTGTCGCGCACGATGCCTTCACGCGTGAACACTTGCACGTCGATCACGGTGCCGGTCATGCCCGAAGGCACGCGCAGCGAGGTGTCCTTAACGTCGGACGCCTTTTCACCGAAGATGGCGCGCAGCAGCTTTTCTTCCGGCGTCAGCTGGGTTTCGCCCTTGGGCGTGACCTTGCCGACCAGCACGTCGTCGGCGCTGACTTCGGCGCCGATGTACGTGATACCCGAATCATCCAGACGGTTCAGTTGCGTCTCAGCCAGGTTGCTGATGTCGCGCGTGATTTCTTCCGGGCCGAGCTTCGTGTCGCGGGCGACAACCGTCAGTTCCTCGATGTGGACCGAGGTGTAGCGGTCATCGGCAACAACCTTTTCGGAGATCAAGATCGAATCTTCGAAGTTGTAGCCGTTCCAGGGCATGAACGCGATCAGCATGTTCTGACCCAGGGCGAGTTCGCCCAGGTCGGTCGATGCGCCGTCAGCCAGCACGTCGCCCTTGGCGACCTTGTCGCCACGCTTGACGATAGGACGCTGGTTGATGTTCGTGTTCTGGTTGGAACGGGTGTACTTGATCAGGTTGTAGATATCGACACCGACTTCGCCGGCGACGTTTTCTTCGTCGTTCACGCGAATCACGACGCGCTCGGCGTCAACGTGGTCGACCAGGCCGCCACGCAGTGCTTGCACGGTCGTGCCCGAGTCAACGGCCACGGTACGTTCGATACCCGTGCCCACGACCGGCTTTTCCGGACGCAGGCAAGGCACGGCCTGACGTTGCATGTTGGCGCCCATCAGTGCGCGGTTCGCGTCGTCGTGCTCAAGGAACGGAATCAGCGATGCAGCAACCGACACGATCTGCGACGGGGCAACGTCCATGTAATGCACGTTGGCCGGCGAGGTCAGCATCGTTTCGCCCGCTTCACGGCAAGCGACCAGGTCGTCAACGAAAGCGCCGTCCTCGTCCAGCGCGGCGTTAGCCTGCGCAATGACGTAGTGGCTTTCTTCGATGGCCGACAGGTAATCGATCTGCTCGCTGACGCGGCCGTCGATAATCTTGCGGTAAGGCGTTTCCAGGAAGCCGTACTCGTTCAAGCGAGCGTACAGCGCCATGGAGTTGATCAGACCGATGTTCGGGCCTTCCGGCGTTTCGATCGGGCAGACACGGCCGTAGTGGGTCGGGTGCACGTCGCGGACTTCGAAGCCGGCGCGCTCGCGGGTCAGACCGCCCGGGCCCAGTGCGGAAACGCGACGCTTGTGCGTGATTTCCGACAGCGGGTTGGTCTGGTCCATGAACTGCGACAGCTGGCTCGAACCGAAGAACTCCTTGATGGCGGCCGAGATCGGCTTGGAGTTGATCAGGTCGTGCGGCATCAGGTTTTCGGTCTCGGCCTGGCCCAGACGTTCCTTGACGGCGCGCTCGACACGCACGAGGCCTGCGCGGAACTGGTTTTCGGCCAGTTCGCCCACGCAACGCACGCGACGGTTACCCAAGTGATCGATGTCATCGATCTGGCCACGGCCGTTACGCAGCTCAACCAGCACCTTGATGGTTTCAAGGATGTCTTCGTTGGTCAGCGTCATCGGGCCGGTGATGTCCTCACCACGGCCCAGACGGCTGTTGACCTTCATGCGGCCGACGCGCGACAGGTCGTACGTCTCTTCGCTGTAGAACAGACGCTGGAACAGCGCTTCCACCGCTTCTTCGGTGGGCGGCTCGCCAGGACGCATCATGCGGTAGATGGCAACGCGCGCGGCCATCTGGTCGGCGGTTTCATCGGTGCGCAGCGTTTGCGAGATGTACGGACCACGGTCCAGGTCGTTCGTGTAGAGCGCCTGGATGTCGTAGACGTTCGAGGCGCGCAGCGCGCTCAGCACGCTTTCCGTGATTTCGTCGTTGGCATTGGCGATGACCTCGCCAGTGTCTTCATCGACGATGTTCTTGGCCAGCACACGGCCGTACAGGAAGTCTTCCGGCACGGAGATGCGCTGGATGCCGCCGGCAGCCAGGTCGCGCAGATGCTTGGCATTGATGCGCTTGTCTTTTTCGACGATGACCTTGCCATCGCGATCCGAAATGTCGAAGCGGGCCATTTCGCCCTTCCAACGTTCGGGCACGAATTCCATCATCGCGCCTTCGCTCTTCAGTTCGAAGTTATCGAAGTCGAAGAAGTTGGCCAGGATGGATTCCGGCGTCATGCCGATGGCCTTGCACAGGATCGTGACAGGCATCTTGCGACGGCGGTCGACGCGGAAGAACAGGACGTCCTTCGGGTCGAATTCGAAGTCCAGCCACGAACCGCGGTAAGGAATCACGCGGGCCGAGAACAGGAGCTTGCCGGAGCTGTGCGTTTTGCCGCGGTCGTGTTCGAAGAACACGCCAGGCGAACGGTGCAGCTGCGACACGATGACACGCTCGGTGCCATTGATGACAAAGGAACCCGTGCCCGTCATGAGCGGAATTTCGCCCATGTAGACTTCCTGTTCCTTCACTTCTTTCACGGTCGGCTTGCTGACTTCGCGGTCAAGCAGCACCAGGCGGACCTTGGCTCGCAGGGGCGAGGCATAGGTCAGACCACGTTGCTGACATTCCTTGACATCGAACACCGGTTCGCCAAGCACGTAGCTCACGAACTCCAAGCGCGCCATACCGTTGTGACTAACGATCGGGAAAATCGACGAGAACGCCGCCTGCAAACCGTCGGCTACGCGATCGGACGGGGCGGTATCCGCCTGCAGGAAAGTTAGGTAGGATTGAAGCTGTGTCGCCAAAAGGAAAGGAACGTTTTGAACGTCTTCACGCTTGGCGAAGCTTTTGCGGATGCGCTTTTTTTCGGTGTACGAGTAAGGCATGAGCACTCCGACTCGAGGTTGCATGGGCCGTCAACCACGGCCCTAGGTGATACGACTCCAGGAAACCCCTCTGAAAAGGCATGACCCCAGTAGGGGTTTCCTGGAAACGCAAAAGCCCGGGGACTGCAAACTGTGCTGTCCCCGGGCAGTTGACGCAGGTCTTACTTGACTTCGACCTTGGCGCCAGCTTCTTCCAGCTTCTTCTTGGCGGCTTCGGCGTCAGCCTTGGCCACAGCTTCCTTGACAGGCTTCGGAGCGCCGTCAACCAGGTCCTTGGCTTCCTTCAGACCCAGACCGGTCAGCTCGCGCACGGCCTTGATGACGCTAACCTTGTTCGCGCCGGCTTCCAGCAGGACGACGGTGAACTCGGTTTGCTCTTCAGCAGCGGCGGCAGCGCCACCAGCAGCGGGAGCAGCGACAGCGACAGCAGCGGCAGCAGCCGACACGCCGAACTTCTCTTCCATTTCCTTGATCAGCTCGGACAGCTCGAGCACGGTCATGCCAGCGATGGCGTCAAGGATTTCAGCTTTGTTAAGTGCCATTTTTAAGAACTCCAAATATTTTGGTAATGCCAGGGTTTGGGTGTCGCTTCGTCGTTCAGCGAATTCCGGACAGCAGGGCGATTAGGCCGCTGCCTTTTGGTCGCGCACGGCCGCGAGGCCACGAGCGAACTTGGTCGGAACTTCGTTGAGCGTACGCACGAATTGCGCGATGGGGGCTTGCATGGTGCCAAGCAGTTTCGACAGCAACTCTTCGCGGGACGGCATGGTGGCCAAGGCCTTCACACCATCTTGGGTCAGCAGGTTGTTGGGCAATGCGCCCGCCTTGATGACCAGCTTGTCGTTGCTTTTCGCGAAACCTGCGATGACCTTGGCCGCCGAAACCGGATCAGTGCTGATACCATAGATCAGCGGACCGGTCAGTTGCTCAGCCAACGGCTCGAAAGCCGTGCCGGCAACAGCACGACGGGCCAGCGAGTTCTTCAGAACACGCAGATACACGCCCGATTCACGCGCAGTTTTGCGCAGTACGGTGACAGAGGCGACGTCCAGACCACGGTACTCAGCGATAACAATCGATTGTGCCTTGGCGACTTCAGCCGAGACTTCCTCGATTACCACCGCTTTCTCTTGACGATTGAGACTCACGGTTTGAACACTCCATCAAAAGACGCCTGGGGCCTGAGCCTTGCGCGTCAACCGAATGCGGCGCCTGGTCGAGTTCTTCGTGTAAAGAAATCTTCCTGGGGACGCCGTCTACGCTGGATCCGAACTATGTGAGCTTCGGGATTAAGCGGGGCAGCGGGGAACCTGCTTTCAACAGAAGGGAGGACCCTTCCACTACCCTGCTCCAGCGGTCTTTGACAGCAACATCCGGAGGAATCCGGATGCAGCCCAAAGTACGTTTACTGCTGTTGGCTTAGTTGGAAGCCGACAGCGAGGCAATTTCAACGCGAGCACCGCCGCCCATCGTGGACGAAACGGCGAGCTTGCGCAGATAAATGCCCTTGGCAGCTGCGGGACGAGCCTTTTGCAGGGCGTCGACCAGAGCGGCCAGGTTGGTTTGCAGCTGTTCCACGCCGAACGACGCGCGGCCGATCGTTGCGTGGATGATGCCAGCCTTGTCGGTGCGGTACTGAACCTGACCGGCCTTGGCGTTCTTGACAGCGGTCGCGACGTCAGGCGTCACGGTGCCGACCTTCGGGTTCGGCATCAGGCCACGGGGACCCAGGATCTGGCCCAGGGCACCCACGACACGCATCGTGTCGGGCGAAGCGATGACCACGTCAAAGTCCATTTGACCGGCCTTGATCTGGTCAGCCAGGTCGTCCAGGCCAACGATGTCGGCGCCGGCAGCCTTGGCGGCCTCAGCCTTTTCGCCTTGGGCGAACACGGCCACGCGGACCGACTTGCCGGTACCGGCGGGCAGAACGACCGAGCCGCGAACCAGTTGGTCCGACTTCTTCGGGTCGATGCCGAGCTGCACAGCCACGTCAATGGATTCATTGAACTTGGCGACAGCGGTTTCCTTGACCAGGGTCAGGGCTTCAGCGACCGGGTACAGCTTGGTACGGTCGATCTTTTGTGCAATAGCGGCGGCGCGCTTGGACAGTTTTGCCATGATTAGATCCCCTCAACCGTGATGCCCATGCTGCGGGCGCTGCCAGCGATCGTGCGCACAGCGGCGTCCAGATCAGCGGCGGTCAGATCGGGGCCCTTGGCCTTGGCGATTTCTTCAGCTTGAGCGCGGGTCAGCGTGCCGACCTTATCGGTATGCGGCTTGGCCGAACCCTTTTGCACGCCAGCTGCCTTCTTGATGAGGACCGTCGCGGGCGGGGTCTTCATGATGAAGGTGAAGCTCTTGTCCGCGAAAGCGGTGATCACCACCGGAATCGGCAGACCAGGCTCCATGCCTTGGGTCTTGGCGTTGAACGCCTTGCAGAATTCCATGATGTTCAGGCCGCGTTGACCCAGTGCCGGGCCAATCGGGGGGGAGGGGTTAGCCTTACCAGCCGGTACTTGCAGCTTGATAAAGCCGACGATCTTCTTCGCCATGCTTTGCTCCTTGCGGGTTATATCGCCCGGGCCTTATTGGCCTGGGCTCCCCGGGGGTTGAAATCAGGTCTTTTCGACCTGGCTGAAATCGAGTTCGACGGGTGTGGCACGACCAAAAATGGTGACCGACACGCGCACCTTGCTCTTTTCGTAATTGACTTCTTCGACGTTGCCGTTGAAGTCTGCAAACGGACCTTCCTTGACCCGAACCATCTCGCCCACTTCGAACAGAATCTTGGGGCGGGGTTTCTCGACACCCTCTTCCATCTGGGAGAGGATCTTCTCGACTTCCTTTTCGGAAATCGGGGTCGGACGGTTGCCCGAGCCACCCAAAAAGCCGGTGACGCGGTTCGTATTCTTGACCAAATGCCACGTTTCGTCGGTCAGGTCCATTTCAACCAGGACATAACCAGGGAAAATGCGGCGTTCGGTGATCGACTTCTGACCACCCTTGACCTCGACGACTTCTTCGGAGGGCACAAGGATTCGGCCAAAAGACGTTTGCAAGGCCGCGCGCTCGATGCGCTCGATCAGGGCCTTGTGAACACTCTTTTCCATGCCGGAATACACATGGACGACATACCAACGCTTACTCATTCGCCGTCCTTATTTCCAGCCCAACAGCAGGCCGTAAAGAATCCATTCGATGCCCTTGTCGAGCACCCACATGAAAATGCCCATGACCGCCACGAACGCAAAAACGATACCCGTCATCTGGGTCGTTTCCTTGCGGGTGGGCCACGCGACACGCTTGACTTCGTTGTAGGACTCGTTGGCAAAGCTCAGGGTGCGGCGGCCGGGCTCGCTGAACCAGGCGATCACGGCTGCGATCACGAGGCCACCAACGAACACGCCGACACGTGCGGGCATCGGCTGTGCGCTAAGCACGGAAAACCCGACGATGCCAGCAATAACGACGAGAACCGCCAGCCCGAGCTTGACCCGGTCGGCGGTACTGGTTACGGTTTCTACGCTGGTATTAGACATATTGCGACGCGAGCCGCCGTGAATGCGTAACTCGCGATGATCTCCCGCGGGTTTATCCTGGCGGTGGCAGGGGCAGTAGGAATCGAACCTACAACCTTCGGTTTTGGAGACCGACGCTCTGCCAATTGAGCTATGCCCCTAAAACACTACTGGCTTGCACTACATTCACTGACTTTCCGTGATCTGCCGCTCAAAACAGCCTTTTCAGGTCGTTTTTCAGACTGCCTTTTCAGGCAATTTGGCGCAAATGATCGCGGAGCCAAACATCATAACACTTTTACAGCAAAAATGGGTAGAGGGACATTTCGTCCACTCTACCCACTTGGGTATTGCTTACTTCAGGATCTTGGCGACGACGCCGGCGCCGACGGTACGACCGCCTTCACGGATGGCGAAACGCAGGCCTTCTTCCATGGCGATCGGAGCCAACAGCTTGACCGTCATGGCCACGTTGTCGCCCGGCAGAACCATTTCCTTGTCGGCCGGCAGCTCGATCGTGCCCGTCACGTCCGTCGTGCGGAAGTAGAACTGGGGACGATAGCC
>NZ_JBHFII010000018.1:0-20263 GCF_057334215.1 Achromobacter maghribensis
GCGACGAGCGTCCCACGAAGCCACGAATGCACCAACAAAGCCCAAGACACCTACGAAGCCCCAAGCACCAACGACACCCCCGCCACCCATCACAAAAACCACATAAGTATCCCTAAAGAACCACTTAAGTAAGCACCTCAAGAATCGCATCTCGAGCCTGATGCGACAGCTCCAGCCTCGTCGGCAAACTCCCGTCTGCATGCCTTGCCGGCAACACAGGCAAGAACACCACTTCGACAGACAGCCCCGTCGTTCCCATCACGCGCCAGAGATTTGCCACCAGGCTTTCTTCGCCGATGAACGCCGCGAATCCATCACGTTTGCCGTCGCGCAAAAACCGCAACGCCACGGGTTGGATTTCTACTGCCGCGGAACGCGCCGGCTCGAACAGGCTTGCGTGGAAAGGAAGAAGATCGAAGCCTTCGCTCGTCGTGCCCTCCGGGAACAAGCCTACCGCGTCGCCCTGCTTGAAGCGCACCTGCATCGACTCTCCCATCGCGTGCACCGCGTGGCGTTGCCCGCGTTCGATGAACAGCGTGCCCGCTCCCGCCACCAGCCAGCCAATCACCGGCCAGCCGCGGATCTCGCTCTTGGCCACGAACGACGTCGCGCGCGCCGAGTTCAGCACGAAGATATCGATCCAGGAAACGTGGTTCGCCACCATCAGCACCGGCCCCGTCAGACGCGGCTCGCCCTTGAAGACGACCCGCAGCCCACAGGCCGCCATCAACGCCCGCGACCACGTGCGGTTCAGCCATGCACGGGATGTTGGCCGCAGGAAAGGGTAGACCGCTCCTACGCAAAACAGGCCGAAAACAATCAAAGGCAGCACCAGTGCCAGCCGTAAGACAAAGCGCAGCAGCTTCAAACTGAAGTCTCCCAGGCCAGCCGGCCACCGACCACGGTGGCGCGTACCCGACCGGGCAGCATCATACCCGCGAACGGGGTGCTGACGCTGCGGCTTTGCAGCGCTGCCGGCATCACCAGCCATTCGGCATCCAGGTCGGCCAGGCATAGGTCCGCCGGCGCGCCCACGCCCAGCTGGCCCGCCTGCGCGGCGTCCGGCGTCAGCCTGGCCAGCACGGCGCCCGGGCCCGATGTCACGCGGGCCAACGCGTCAACCAGGGGCTGGCGGCGGTCGCGCACCCATTTCAGCGTCAGCGACAGCAGCAACTCCAACGCCGTCGCGCCGGGCGCCGACGCCGGGAACGGCGCCGCCTTGCCCCGGGCATCAACCGGCGTATGGTCCGAGCACAACGCGTCGACCAGCCCCTCGGCCAGCGCCGCGTGGATGGCGTCGCGATCGCGCTGGCCGCGCAGCGGCGGCGATAGATGGAAATTCGTATCGAAAAAGCCGATATCGACGTCGGTCAGGTGCAGGTTGTGGGCGGACACGTCGGCGGTCACGGGCAGCCCTTCCCGCTTGGCCGCCCGCAGCAGCGCAAGCCCCGCCGCGGTGGACAGGCGGGTCAGATGCACGCGGGCGCCGGTCGCGCGCTGAAGTTCGAAAATCGTCTGCATCGCCACGGTCTCGGCTTCCGGCGGCAGGCCTTCCAGCCCCAGACGTTCGGCGTAGGCGCCGCTGGCCGCGACCGCGCCACGCGCAAGCCACGGATCTTGCGGGCGCAGCCACAAGGTGTGGCCCGAGCCGCTGGCGTAGCGCATCGCGCCCCACAGCACCCGCGTATCGGCAACGCCTTGCTCGCCCTGCGAAAAAGCGATGCAGCCCGCCCGGGCCAGCAGGCCCATTTCCGCAAGCGTTTCACCCGCCAACCCTACGGTCATCGCGCCCAGCGGATGGATGCGAGCCTGGCCGGCGTCGGCCTGGCGCATCAGCGCGTCGACCTTGCCCGGCTCATCCAGCGCGGCGTCGGGCTCCGGCGGCAGCACCAGGCGCGTCACGCCGCCGGCCCGCGCCGCGCGCAGCTCCGCAGGCGCGAAGGCGGCGCCCGTGGCCACGCCGCCTGCCCCGGCGGGCTGCAAGACCCGGGCCGATAGATCGACCAGGCCCGGCAGCACGGCCAGGCCGTCGGCATCCAGCACGCGGTCGGCTTGGAAGCCGTCCGGCGCCATCCCCACGGCCACCACGCGGCCATCGGCCGTGTAAATGTCATGCCGCCCGTCCACGCCGTTGGCGGGGTCGATCAGGCGGCCGTTTGCAATGTGCAGCCTCATGGCGCGTCTTCCGTCAGTACGTGGAGGGTGGCCACGCGCAAGCACTGAAGCTGCACGGCCAATTGCGCCTCGATGGGCGGCAGGCTGGCGGCCACGTCGCCATCCACTTCCACGCCGGGGGTCAACGCGCCGGCCGGCAGCAGCAGCGCATCGCGCTTGGCGGCGGCCAGCGCGGCGGGCGTCAGCCCGTAAAGCTGGGCGTATTCCCGCGCGGACGGCAGCAGCGCGCCGCTGATCCGTTCGACGTCCAGGGGCAGGACGATGATCACATCGGCATCCTGCAAGCCTTCTTGCAGCGTCGCGCACGCGCGCACGCCCAGTTGCGGCAGGTTGTCCGGCAAGAGGGTGCGCGGCGCGACGGCGCGCACTTCGGGCACCCCCAGGGTGGTCATGACGTGGATCACCGAGCGCGCCACCGGCGAATGGCGGATATCGCCCACCAGCGTCACGGCCAGATGGGTCAGGTCTTGCTTGATGTCGCGCATCGCTTGCACCAGCGCCAGCGCCGGCAGCGGGTCCGCATGCCAGCCATCGCCGGCACTGACGACACGCAGGCCCGGCGCGGCATGCGCGGCCGCGCAATGGGCCGCGCCGCTTGCCGCATGGCGCAGCACCAGCACGCCCGGCGCCAGGCCAGCCACCGTCCGGGCCAGTGCGTCGCCCGCCTGGGCATCCGCCCCCGGCGCGTCCAGGACGACAGGCAGCAGGGACAGGCGCACGGCCGCCTCGGCGTAGGCATCGCGGCACGCGGGGTCGTCAGGCAGGGACAGAAAAACGGGAAGCGGCGCGGCGGCCGGGGCCGCGTTCTCGGCCAGCACGCGCGCCGCGTCGAGCAGGCGCTCGACATGGCGCCGTGGCAACCCTTCCGTTGTCAGCAGATGAATGAGTTCGCCGCGGCGATCAAGTTGCGGATTGAGCATAGGCAGGCCGGGCCGCGTGCTTCAGGACGCAGGCAGGGTGTCGAGGTATCGTTGCAGGATAACAGCCGCGGCCATCGCGTCGTCGGCCGCGTGCGTGCCCAGCAGGCGCTGGGCCTCCATGCTGGAACCGCGTTCGTCGACCAGTTCGACGGCGATGCCGAAGCGGCCGTGCAGTTGGTTGGCGAAGCGCCGGCAACGCGCCGTGGCCGGCTGCTCACCGCCATCGGCGTCCAGCGCCAGCCCCACGATCACGCGGTGGGGCTGCCATTCTTGCAGCAGCGCCGCGATGCGGCCGAAACGCGCGTCGCGGATTTCGCTGAAGATGATTTCCAGCGGACGCGCCTGGCGCGTCAGCGTGTTGCCGATGGCGATGCCGATCTTCTTTTCGCCGAAGTCAAAACCAAGCAGGGTCTCTTCAGGCATGGCCCGCGTCGCCCGCCAGCATGACCGGATCGATGCCCAGCAGCTTCAATGCGGCCGGATAGCGGTCTTCGGGAGGCACATCGAAAATGATGTGGTCGTCGGCGCCCACGCTGAGCCAGGCATTCTGGCCCATTTCGCTTTCCAGTTGCCCGGCGCCCCAGCCGGCATACCCCAGCGTGACCAGCATGCGGGCGGGCCCGTTGCCGTCGGCCACGGCTTGCAGCACGTCGCGGGAAGTCGTCAACGCCATCGCGCCCATCTTGATGCTGGAGCTGTAGTCGCCCGCAGGCGCGTGCAGCACAAAGCCGCGGTCGGTCTGCACCGGGCCGCCGAAGAACACCAGCGTGTCCTTGATGGGGCCGATTTCAAGCGTCAGCTCGATGCGTTCGAACAGCGTGCCCAGCGTCAGGTCGGTGGGCCGGTTGATGACCAGGCCCAGCGCGCCGCGCTCGGTGTGTTCGCATACGTATATGACAGAACCGGCCAAGCTGCCCTCGACCATGCCCGGCATGGCGATCAGGAACTGATTGGCAAAGTTGGCCGCCTGCGTCGAGGCGGCTTCGTGGTGTTTTTCCGTCATGGCAACCCCTTCATGGGTAGTCTGAAAGAACCGAGGACGGGGCGCGCGCCATGCGCGGCCCTGCTTGCCTGGTGGCAGACCGTCCTGCGGTTACGAGAGATGGGGGCTTGCCCCATCGTACGAGCCCTGGCGGAATAGGTCAGCGGATCGGGTTCAGATTTCCATCAATTCAAAGTCCTCTTTGCGGGCGCCGCATTCGGGACAGACCCAGTTCGGCGGCACGTCTTCCCAGCGGGTGCCAGGAGCAATGCCCTCGTCGGGCAGGCCGGCCTCTTCGTCATAGACCCAGCCACAAATCAGACACATCCAAGTACGCATAGTTCTCTCTTACATCAATTCCCGGCCTTCATCCCCGTGGCGGGGCAAAGGTGGGGGGCTTCCATTAGAATGGGGACAATCTTACCGAAACCCAATAGGGGTTCCCCTGATTCACCTCAAAATGAGTCCGGGCACCCTCACTCAAGCGCTGTCCACGTGGCCCCCGTTACTCCCCCTCTCGTTTTGGTCTTCGGCCCGCTCGATCCCTCGGGATCCGACGGCTTGCCCGCGGACGCCGTCACCTGCGCCCGTCTGGGCTGTCACGGCCTGGCGGCCATTACCGCGCTGACCGTGCAGGACACTGCCGGCATCGAAGAAATCCATCCTGTTTCGCCCGACATGCTGGACGATCAGGCCCGTTGCCTGCTGGAAGACATGTCCGTGCAGGCGATCAAGGTGGGCGGACTATACACCGCTGAAACGGCAAGCGTGGCCGCCCAGGTCGCCGCCGACTACAGCCAGGTTCCGCTGGTGCTGCACCTGGGCCAGCGCGCGCCCTTGCCGGTGGACGCCGCCGACGAGGACGACGCCGACGACCTGTTGGCCGCCACCCTGGAACTGGTGCTGCCACAGACCGATCTGCTGGTCATCGAACACCTGCGTCTGGCCCAGTGGCATGCCGATGGTGACATCGATATCGGGGACGCACCGACGCCCATGCACGCCCTGGTGGCGGCCGGGGCGGAATGGGTGCTGGTGCTGGGTAGCCCCCAACGCCCCGGCCATTACGCCAACGTGCTGCTGGGTCCCAACGGCCAGACGCACACCTGGCCGTGGCAGGCGCCCCCGGACCGCAACGGCGACGCCGGCGGCCTGGCCGCCACTGCCATCACCGCCATGCTGGCGCGCGGGTTGGAAATGCCCGACGCCGTGCGCCAGGGCCTGGCGCATGCCGACGCCTCGGTGGCCGCCAGCTTCCTGCCGGGCATGGGCCGGCGCATCCCCAACCGGATCCAACCGCAATGAAACCGCTGCGTTTTCCCGCCGGCCTGTATGGCGTCACCCCTGAATGGGACGATACCGATCGCCTGATGCAGGCCGTGCGCAAAGCCGCCGAGGGCGGCATGCGGTCGCTGCAACTGCGCCGCAAGAACGTGCCCGACGCGGTGCGTGCCGAGCAGGCCCGCGCGCTGGCGCCGCTGTGCCGCGAACTGGGCGTGGTGTTCCTGATCAATGACGACTGGCGTCTGGCGCTGGACGTCGGCGCCGATGGCGCCCACGTCGGCCGCGAAGACGAAAGCCTGGCGCGCATCCGCGCCGAAGCCGGCCCCGACCTGATTCTGGGCGGCTCCAGCTACGACGACCTGACCCGCGCCCGCGAACTGCTGGATGCCGGCGCCGACTACATCGCCTTCGGCGCGATGTTCGCCTCGACCGTCAAGCCGGACACCGTGCGCGCGCCCCTGTCGGTGCTGACCGAAGCCCGCCGCCTGGTCGAAGAGCGCGACGCGCCCCGGCCCGCGGTGATCGCCATCGGCGGCATCACGCCCGACAACGCGCTGTTGGTGGCCCAGGCGGGCGCCGACGCCGTTGCCGTCATCACCGCACTTTTCGAAGCGCCCAGCATCCGGGCCGCCGCCGCGGCCTGCTCCGCGCCCTTTATCGTCAACCCCAACCGCAAGCCCTGAACGCCATGTCCCGTAACGAACAGCTTTTCGAACGCGCCTGCCGCAGCATCCCCGGCGGCGTCAACTCGCCCGTGCGCGCTTTCCGCTCCGTCGGCGGCACGCCGCGGTTCATCAAGCGCGCGCAAGGCCCGTACGTATGGGACGCGGACGACAAGCAGTACATCGATTACGTGGGCTCCTGGGGCCCCGCCATCCTGGGCCATTCGCACCCTGAAGTGGTGCGCGCGGTGCAGGAAGCCGCCGTCAACGGCCTGTCGTTCGGCGCGCCCACCGAAGCCGAAATCGAACTGGCCGAAGTGCTGATTTCGCGCCTGCCCTCGCTGGAGCAGGTGCGCCTGGTCAGTTCCGGCACCGAAGCCACCATGACGGCGATCCGCCTGGCGCGCGGCGCCACCGGCCGCGCCAAGATCGTGAAGTTCGAAGGCTGCTATCACGGCCATTCGGACAGCCTGCTGGTCAAGGCCGGTTCCGGCCTGCTGACCTTCGGCAACCCCAGTTCGGCCGGCGTGCCGCCGGAATTCGTGTCGCACACGCTGACGCTCGAATTCAACAACCTGGACGCCGTGCGCCAGGCTTTCGCCCAGCATGGCGACGACATCGCCTGCATCATCGTCGAGCCGGTAGCCGGCAACATGAACCTGATCAAGCCGACGGCCGGCTTCCTGGAAGGCCTGCGCGAGGTCTGCACGCAACACGGCGCGCTGCTGATTTTCGACGAAGTGATGACCGGTTTCCGCGTCGGCCCCCAGGGCGTGCAGGGCCTGACCGGCGTCAAGCCCGACATCACCACGCTGGCCAAGGTCATCGGCGGCGGCATGCCGGTGGGCGCCTTCGGCGGCAGCGCCGAGATCATGAAACACATCGCCCCGCTGGGCGGCGTGTATCAGGCCGGCACGCTGTCGGGCAACCCGGTGGCGGTTGCCGCCGGCTTGGCCACGTTGCGCCTGATCGCGGCACCCGGCTTCTACGACAAGCTGTCGGCCCAGACCGCAAAGCTGGCCCAAGGGCTGCAGGAACGCGCGCGCGCCGCCGGGCTGGCCTTCTCGGCCGATTCCGTGGGCGGCATGTTCGGCATCTACTTCAGCGACCAGGTCCCGACCTCGTTCGCGGAAGTCTCCACGTGCGACACCGCGGCGTTCAATCGCTTCTTCCACGCCATGCTCGACCACGGCGTGCACTTCGCGCCGTCCGCGTTCGAAGCAGGCTTCGTCTCGGCCACGCACGACGACGCCGTGATCACGTCCACGCTGGATATTGCCGAAAAGGTCTTCGCCGCGATGTAAGCGGCGGGCGCGCCGGCTTGGGGGCCCCTGAGCCGACGCCCGGCTGGCACATGCCGGCTCAGGGCGCTTTATAGCGCTCGTACAGGGCGGTCACGTCCCTGACATAGGCTTGGGTTTCCGCATAGGGTGGCACGGCGTCGTACTTGCGCACCGCCCCCTCCCCCGCGTTGTAGGCGGCCAGCGCCAGGTCCAGACGGCCCGGGTACTGGTCGATCAGCCGGCGCAGGTGGCGCGACCCTGCCCGCACGTTCGTCGCCGGATCCACCAGCGCGCGCTCGATATCGTCCACCGACAGCACCGAAGCCGCCGTTGCCGGCATCAGCTGCATCAGGCCCAGCGCCCCCTTGGGCGACCGCGCGTCGCTGCGGAACCCCGATTCGATGGCGATAACGGCCGTCAGCAAGGCCCCATCCACCCCCGAGTCCTGCGCCGCACGAGCGATCAGCCCGTCATGGGCGGTGGACGGCTTGGCGTCGCCCCAGCGCAAGGCCCGCGAGGTCGGCGCAAGCGCGCTCAACCGCGCGCCGTCACCGGCCCGAGGCGGACAGTCCAGGCAGGCCTTGATGCCATTGCCCCGCCACGCGGTGCGAGCCTGCGCCCGCTTGTAATACTTGGCATAGCCCGTGGGCACCTTCATGGCGCGCCAGACGCCGAACGGATCTTTGTAGCGGTAGATCTCGCTGGCCTGGGCGGGACGGGCGGGCGCCAGCGCCAGCGCACCCGCCACCAAGGCCATCATCGCCGCCATGCCTGCGCCCCGCGCCGCGAAGGCGCGCAGGGCAGGCAAGAGGGAAAAGGGATGGTGGCGCATGGGGCGGGGCGGAGGCGGCGTCCGAAGACGGGTTGGCGAGCCCCTATGCTGCGGCGACGGACCGCGTTTGTCGCTCGGCCCTTCGCCCTAGTCCGGCGCCACCGCTCGATTTCCCTATGTAAAACAGGGCCGAAACTACGGCATACGTCGGACGATTACTATAGAATATGTCGCAATATTTCGTTTATTTACCAAATGAATGAACCTGGCAGCCCATGAGCGCCAGGCAGGAGAGGCTGAGATGGACGCAGAAAACACGCTCCAGCTGGTGCTGGACGCCAATACCAACGTCCTGACGGCCATCTATACGCCGCCGCCCCGCTCCGCCGAGGCACCCGCGGACGATGATGGCCCCCCCACCGCCGAGGCTATCGAGGCCTTAGGCGGCGCCGACACGGCTGGCGGCCAGGCCGACCAGGAACCGGACGCCGACGCCGAGGCAGAAGTCCCCGTGGACGCCGCCCCCTTCGTCAACCAAGACCTGCCCAGCTGGGACACGCTCGCCGCCGCCGTCGTCGCGCAAGGCTTGAGCGCCGACGCGCTGGACAACCACGCCGTGCTGGCCTTCATCGATCGGTGCCGCAGTGCCGTCGAGCCCGTGCAATTCCCCGTCGGGCAGGTGGTGGACGGCTCGTTCGAGCTGGAACTCGACCCCACCCGCATGACCGCGCTGCTGACCCTGTACCCGCCCAAAGGCGGTCTGCCCGTGACCCTGGACGCGCTGTGCCACGCCGTCGCCGACCGCGGCATCGTGCATGGCGTGCTGCCACAGGCCATGGCCGATGCCATCGAACAGGGTCGCGCCGCCACCGTGGTGATCGCTCAAGGCACGCCGCCCACGCGCGGCACCCCGACCCGCTTTGAAAGCCTGCTGGACCGCCTGAAGCCCCGCGCGCAGGAAATCGACGAACTGGCCCAGGTGGACTACCGCGACCTGGGCAGCCTGCTGCTGGTGTCGCCCGGCACGCCGCTGATGCGCAGGGTGCCTCCGCTGCCTGGCGTGGACGGCACCAACGTGCTGGGCGAACCCGTCCTGCCGGACGAAATGCCCGATACGCCCTTTTCCAAGGACATCTCGGGCGTGGAAATCGACCCCGAAGATCCGCTGCTGCTGCGCGCCACGATCGCCGGCACGCCCAAGCTGATCAGCCAGGGCGTGCAGGTGAACCCGATGGTGGAAGTCGACGCCGTCAACCTGTCCACGGGCAACATCACGTTTGAAGGGTCGCTGCAAGTGCGCGGCGACATCGCCGCCACCATGGAAGTCCGCGTGACGGGCGACGTGGTCGTCAACGGCACTATCGAAGCCGCGCTGGTGGAAGCCGGCGGCAGCGTGACCGTCAAAGGCGGCGTCATCGGCATGGCTGAAGCCTTGCAGGACGCGGCCGCCACCGCCCGCACCGCCCACATCGTCTGTGGCGGCGCGCTGAAAGCAAAGTTCATCGAGAACGCGATCATCAGCGCGGGGCAGGACGTGGAAGTGGAACGCGAGATCCGGCAGAGCAGCATCGCCGCTGGCGGCAGCGTGCTGGTTGGCCCGCCCAACACGCAGCAAAGCGCCATCACCGGCGGACAGACCCGCGCCTTGAACGCCGTGCGCGCCGGCACCATCGGTTCGCCGTCGGGCATTCCGACGATGGTGCAGGCGGGGCTGGACCCGCATGCCGACATCAAGCGTTCCGCGCTGACGCGCAAACGCCTGAAAATGAACGAGGAAAAAGCCAAACTGGAACAACTGCTGATGTTCCTGAAGGCCAACCCTCAGCGCGCCCCCGGCGACGTGGTGGAACGTGCTCGCAACACCCACGGCAAGCTCAGTGGCGACCTGCTGGCGCTGGACGCGGAAGAAGCGCAACTGGTTCGCGACCTGCAGCCGCTGCACACCGCCGTCATCACGGCAACGCGGCGCTTTTGCAGCGGCGCGAAGATTCAGTTGGGCAACAAGATGCAGGAATTCCTGGAAGACCAGGTCGGCGGCAAAGCCGGGCTGGAAGAAGGCGAGATCGTCATCCGCTGACCGTGCCGCCGGCAGGCCCGATCAGGGCGCCAGTTCCTTGAACCAGACCCGTGGCGAAATGCCGCGGTCGGGTCCCAGGATGGAGAATCCGCCGTCCACCGGGATATCCACACCCGTCATCCACGACGCCGCATCCGAACACGCGAAGCAAACCGCGGCGGCGATTTCGCTACCCGACCCCACGCGGCCCAGCGGATGGAAATGCGCCCCCACGGCGTCGGCCGCCTCTCGCGAGCCGCCCGATAACTGTTCAACTGAAGGCGACCACGTCCAGGCCGGCGACACCGCCAGCACGCGCACGCCGGCCGGCGCCAGTTCCACCGCGAAATTCTTGGTGATCTGCAATAGCGCCGCCTTGGATGCCGGATACAGCGCGCGCCCGGCCGCGCCGAACTTGCCGCCGGTGCTGCCCAGGTTCACGACCACGCCGCCGCGCGGCAAGTGCGGCGCCGCCAATTGCGTGAAGATCGCGGCCGACACCAGATTCGTATCGAGCGTGCTGTGCCATTCCGCGCGCGAGGACGCCAGCCCCCGGTCCGCGTACTGGCAAGCGTTGTTGACCAGCACATCCAGCCGGCCAAAGCGCGCCAGCGCGGCATCAATGCAACGCTGGATCTGGCTGTCTTCGCCGATGTCGGTCTCGCAGAACAACGCCCGGCCCTCCAGTTCCTGCTGAAGCGCCAAGCCCGCCTGCGCATTGCGCCCGACCAGCACCACATTGACGCCCGCCGCGGCCAGGCCGCGCGCGATATCGGCGCCCAGGCCCTGCGTGCTGCCGGTGACGATGGCCGTCTTGCCGGCCAAGCCGGGAAAACCTGAAAAGTCCATGGATAGTCCTTGATCAATGCGGCGCGGCGGCCCAGCGCACGGCCTCCGCCACCGAGCCGGTTTGCGCAATCAAGCGCATGCTGGCCAGCGACGCCCGGTGCACGGCTTCGTCCGCCGACGCGCAAGCATCTTCGGCCACCATCACCTCGAAGCCGATGTCGGCGGCATGCCGCACCGTGCCCTCCACGACGGAATGCGTGGCCACGCCGGCCACGACCAACCGGCGCGCGCCAATCACGCGCAGCGTTTCTTCAAGCGGCGTGCCATAGAACGCGCTGATGCGGGTGTGCTTCACGACGAATTCACGCGGGCTGCCGGCCAGCGGCTGCAGGCCCTCGTAGAACGCGCTGCCCCACTGGCCTTCAGGCACCGCCCCAATCGTCGCCACATTGCGGAAGATCGCGCAGTTGGGCAGCAGGTCGGCGTAATCGGGGCGGAAGGCAATGCGCACGTGCACGATAGGCAGCGCCCGCGCCCTCGCGCCGTCCAGCAGGGCGGCGGCGTTGTCCAGCAGGCGCTGGCGCGCGCCGCTGTCGGCGTCCAACCCGACACGGATCTTGCCGTCGGGATGCAACACGTCGTTCTGGTAGTGCAGCGCCAGCACCGCGGCATCCGATTCCATCACACAAACACCTCGAACACGTCGTGCGCGTCGTCGCAGTTGACCAGGTCCACGCGCTTCATGCGGAGTCGCCAGCTGTCGCCCTCGGCAGCCAGCTTATGGGTGTACCGGCCCGCCAGCTGGCGCGGCTGACGTTTGCGCCATTCGGTCATCTGGAACGCGGAATGCACCACCAGGTTGCCGCCTGCGTCCACGCCTTCGACTTGCACGCCGCCCACCAACCGCACGCTGCGCGTGGGCGGCTGCTGCGACCAGTTGCGGGGATGCTCCAGCCGGCGGATGCGCACGTCGCGCAACATGCGGTCTTCCCAGAACAGCGAAATATGGTCGTATGGGCTTTGCTGGCCCGGCACGCGCGGCATCCAATACATGCCGTCCGGCGTCCACAGCGATTGCCAGTCGTCATAGCGCCGTTCGTCCAGCAGCCGCGCCTCGCGGTACAGGAACTGGGCGATGCGGTGATAGGCGTCCGCCGGCACATCGGCTGGCGACAAACCGGTGGTGGCAACGTCGAAATCCAGGTCTAGCAGCATGGGCCTTCTCCCGTGGCGGGCGCGTTCGACGCCGCGCCGGCTTCCATGTAGGTCTTCCAGGCGCGGAACTGGTTGCGCATGGGCAATTCGCTGGTGCCATTGACGGACACCATGCCGTCGGCGTCGCTGCGGTCGCTGCCGTGGTAGCGATGCATGCTGACCCATTCGCCCCCGCGCGTGGCGTTGCCTTCCTGGCAGCGGTTATAGAGCTCGATATCGTCCGGCATCACGTTGGACGACGGCGAATTGATGACGTTGGCATACAGCATGGCGCGCTTGAACACGCCGTCCGGAGCGCCCTTGCAGCGAAAGGTCTGGATCTCGATCAAGGTCCGGTCCACGGCGATCGGGCGGATCACGCGGAACTGCTGGAACACGGTATGCGGCGAGCCGCTGCCGTAGATCACCGTGTTGTGGCGGTTCATGCCCAGGATCTCGCGGGCGCGTTCCTCGCCGTAGGCCGCCGTCAGCGTCTCGAAGTGCGCGCGCGACACCGGATCGCGCTCGGCGGCGCCGGGGTTGAAGATGCCTTCCATGTAGCCATGACCGTTGTCGTAGGCGCGCAATTCCAGCTTTTCCCAGAATTCATAGGGTTCGCCGTTGCCGTCCATGATGTGCAGCTCCAGCGGCATTTCGCCCATCTCCTTGGCCTCGTCACGGGCCGCGGCGTAGGACGATTCATGGGTCACGCGGGCATGCATCGTGTCGTGCAGGTTCTCGTAGAACACCTTCCAGTTTGATCGCTGCATCACGCGGAAGATGCCGCCCGCGACCTCGACCTCGCCCACCGGCGAACGGTCGCACAGGTTGTCGATGGACGACCGCACGCCGCCCAGGAAATCCGTCAGCGCCGGCCCTGCCTTGGCCTGGCTGGCGAACACGAACCCGCGATAGCTTTCCACGCGCGCCAGCCGGCGCATCGAAAACGACGGGTCCGCCGGATCATAGGACGTGCCTTCCAGGCCTTGCTTGAGCGGCACGCCCAGGTGGCTGCCGTCCAGCTTGAAGGTCCAGGCGTGGTAGGGGCAGCGGAAGAACTTGCCCACGCAGCCCTCGCCGTCGGCCACGATCTTCGCGCCCTTGTGCGGGCAGCGGTTGTACAGCACGTGCACATTGCCGTCGGTGGCGCGCACCATCAGCACGTCCTGGTCGCCCAGCCGGGTGGTGTGGTAGTCGCCCGTCTTGGGCACCTGGCTTTCGTGGCCCACGTAGATCCAGGCCTGGCCGTAGATGCGCTGCATCTCCAGGTCGAAGATGGCGGGGTCGGTGTAGACGCCGCGGTGCACGCTGTCGCCGCGCACCATCGCGGCCAGTTGTTCTTGCGAGTAAGACATGTCGCCCTCCTACTTGTGCTCGCTGTCTTTCCAACGCGCCATCAGCGTGTTGGACGGCAGGGTCTCATCCAGCAGCTTCGCGGCGGTTTCACGGCCCGCGACGGGCAGGCCCTTGGGGTCCAGCAGGCCCACCTGCACCAGCACGCTGGCCTGGTCCCAGTAGATGTGTTCGTGATAGAGCTTGTCGCCGCGGAACTTCACGATGGCGATCAGCGGAATCTCCACCTTCCGGCCGGTCGGCGCCACGCCGGGCAGCAGCCAGTCGATCTCGGTCGTGTGCGTGAAGCAGAACAGCAGTTCGTCCACGATCTGCGTGGCGCCCACGGTGCGCGACAACGGGATCAGGCGCGTGTCGGGCGGGTTGCTGTTGACGAAATGGTGCTGATAGAAGCGCGACAGCTCTTTGTGGCCCACGCCGCCCGTCATCGTCGGGATATGGTTCACATAGGGTTCGGCGACCATCGTGGCCATGGTGGCCGCCACGTCGCGCGTGCCGAATTCATATTCGCAGTGTTTGTCCCACAAGGCCGAATAATCGAACTCGGGGCCGATGGCACGCTGCAGGGCCGCCATGCTGCGCTGGTGCGCCATCAGGGCGGACGGCTTGTCGTAGTGGTCGCCGCCAGTGCGTGCGAACGCGTGATCCATGCCGGGATACACATAGAGTTCCACGCCCGGCTTGCCGCCCAGCGCCTCCAGGATGCGCTGGCGCGCCGCGGGCGGACAGAAGCCATCCTGCTCGGCGATGTGCAGCACCAGCCGTCCCCGCAACGCGGACGCCTCTTCCAGGCAGTCTTCGATGCCCACCCCGTAGTAGCCCACGGCCACGTCCACATCGGTACGGCAGGCGGCCAGATAAGCCAGCTTGCCGCCCAGGCAATAGCCCAGCACGCCCACGCCGCCCTGCTGCTCGGGCAGCTTGCGCAGCTCGGCGATCGTGGACGCGATGTCTTTCACGCCCAGCTCGACATTGAAGCCCTGGTAGAGCTCGAACGCGCGTGGCATGTCGGCCGGGCCGTCGGTCAGCTGGATGCCGGGCTGCTGCCGCCAGAACAGGTCGGGCACCAGCACCACATAGCCTTCTTCGGCCAGCAACTGCGCCGCGCGGCGCATGAAATCGTTGACGCCGAAGATCTCCTGGCACAGCACCAGGCCGGGGCCGTGGCCCGCGGCCGGCCCGGCCAGGTAGGCGCCAAAGGACTTGCCATCGTGCGAGGCAATCGTGACCTCGCGCGTCGTGATGTTCAGGGTCATGCGGTTCTCCTTGAATGCGTGATGCGTATCGCGTGAAACGGGCCGCCCTACTTCATCTGGCACGAAGCGGCGAAGGGGTCCTGGTACTGCGTCAGCACCGTGCCCGTCAGCTTGTTGGCCAGCTTGCCGTCCGCGCCCGCCTCGATGACGCGCAGGTAGTAGTTCTGGATCGGATACTGGTTGCGGTTGAATTTGAAATCGCCCCGCACCGACTTGAAGTCCGCGCGCCGCAAGGCCGGGCGCAACGCGTCCGCCTCCAGTTTGCCGCCCGTCTGGCGCACGGCGCTATCCAGCAGCATGGCCGCGTCATAGCCCTGCGAGGCGTACAGCGTCGGGCTGCGGTTGTAGGTCTTCTTGAAGTCTTCGACGAACTTGCGGTTGGCCGGGTTGTCCAGGTCGGCGGCCCACTGCGAGGTATTGCGCAGCCCCTGGATGGGCGCCCCCACCGCCGCGATCGTGTCCTCGTCGCCCGAGAAGCCAGGCGCCAGCAACGCGATGTCTTTCGACAGGCCCGCGCCGTTGAACTGCTTGATGAAGTTCACCCCCATGCCGCCGGGCAGGAAGAAGAACACCGCGTCGGGCTTGCTGGCGCGCAGCCGCGTGATCTCGACCCCATAGTCCAACTGGCCAAGCTGGGTGTAGATCTCTTCGGACAGGCCGCCCTTGTACAGGCGCTTGAATCCGTTAAGCGACTCGCGGCCGCCGGGATAGTCGGGCGCGATCAACGCCACGCTTTTATAGCCCTGGTCGGCGGCGTACTTGCCCATGGCGGCGGGGATGTCTTCGTTTTGCCACGCCACCGCGAAGAAATTCGGATTACAGCCCGCGCCGGCGTAGTTTTCCGGCCCGGTGTTGGTGCTGAGATAGATCGTGCCCGACTGCAATATCGCCGGCATCACCGGCAGCAACACGTTCGAAAACACGATGCCCGTCATGATGTCCACGCGGTCGCGCTTGAGCAGACGCTCCACGGCCTGACGGCCCGTGTCCGCCTTTTGCTGATCGTCGGCCACCACCACTTCCGCCGGCAGTCCGCCCAGCTTGCCGCCCGTATGCTGCAACGCCAGATTGAAACCGTCCCGGATCTCGTTGCCCAGCGCCGAACCCGGTCCGGACAGCGTCGTCAGCAAGCCCACCTTGACCTTGTCGGCCGCCGAGGCCCCCGCTGCGGCTGCCATGCAGACCAGCGCCGCCAGCGCGCGCCGGCTCCAGAGATTTCGATTCATGAGCCACCCCGTTTCCACCGCCAGCCACGCTGGCGGAAAGCTGACAGAACCCGTCTGTCGTCGGTTCATGCGTGCTGCCGATCCTTGCCGCCTCCCAGCGTATGCCGACAGGCCGCCCCGCTCTATCCGAATATGGTCAGTTTTATCCGGGATTCACTTAATTCCCAACCGGGGACGATTAAATTACTCTGGCCGCAGATACGGGAGCGTTCCCGTCCCGGAGGCACCCATGCACGGCTGGTCCCGACTCACGCTTGCGCCCTTGCTGAAACGGCGCGTGTTCAGCTCCACCCAGCAGGACGAGACCCGCACGCTCGTGTCCGAAACGCTGAAGGAACACCGGCTGACCTGGAAAGGCGGGCGCGTGGATGCCGAACTGAATCGGGGCCGGTTCGGTTCGCTGACCTTCTGTACGTTGCGCTACGGCGCCGAAGTCCACATCGAACCCGACCGCCTGAAAGACTTCATGCTGGTGCAGGTGCCGCTGCGCGGCCGTGCCTGCATCGAATGCGGCGATGAACGCGTCGACGCCAACCCCGATTGCGCCGCCGTCATCGCTCCCAACCGCCCGCTGCGGCTGCACTGGGAAAGCGGCTGCGAGCAACTGCTGCTGAAGATCCCCCGCGACAAGCTGGAAACCATCGGTCAACGCGCGTTCGGCGACGCCGCAGTCCGTCCGCTGGACTTCAGCCCCGCGCTACGCCTGGACACCCCCATCGGCGCGGTGTGGCGCAGCATGATGAGCGCCCTGATCCACCTCTTGCCCACGCTGGACGACGGGGCTCCCCGCCCTCCCGCGGCCTGGCTTGCCCACATGGAAGACAGCCTGATCCTGCACCTGCTGTACAACCAGCCCAACACCTGGCAGTCGCAGGCCGGTCCGGCCCCGTCCATCCCCCGCCGCCTGACGCTGGCCGAAACCTACATGCGCGACCACCTGTCCGCCCCCCTCACCCTGACCGACATCGCCCGCCACGCCGGCGCCAGCGCCACCGCCCTGACCCGTCTGTTCCAGGAACACCGCGACACGACCCCCATGAACGCGCTACGGGCGCTGCGGCTGGACACGGCCAGGCAAAAGCTGAAGGCAGGCCAGGCCGCCAGCGTGACCGAAGTCGCGCTGGCCGTAGGCTTTGGGCATTTGGGGAGGTTTTCGGAGTACTACCGGGAACGCTTCGGCGAACTACCGAGAGAAACGCGGCGCGCGTAAGGCGCCGGAAAATCAGGCGGCGGGCACTACCGCCGTCACTTCAATTTCCACCTTCGCCCGATCCTCCACCAGATCCGCCACTTCCACCGCCGTCATCGCCGGGAAATGCCGGCCGATGAACTCCCGGTAGTGTTTGCCGATAGCCGGATAGGCCGCCACGTATTCGTCCTTGTCGGTGACATACCACGTCATCCGGACAATATGCTCGGGCTTCGCGCCGCCCTCGGCCAGGATCGCCACGATGTTCGACAGCGTCTGGCGAACCTGGTCCGCCAAATCATCCGATTCGAACTGCTGCTGGCCATTCCACCCCACCTGCCCGCCAACGAACACGAGCTTGCTGCCCACCGTCATTTCGGTCAGCACGCCATTCGAATAGCCCCGGGGCGCCATCCAATCCGGCGGTTGCAGAATCTTCATAACGTCTCATCCTATTTTTAAGAAAACAAACTACAGGGTGGCCCGCGCCGCTTACGCCGCGCCAGCCAGATAATCGTGCATGCGTTCCCGCAGGTCCGCAGGCATCGGCATCGACTTCATCGTCCGCAGATCCACGGTCACGATCGTCAGCGTCGCCGACAACCGCAATTGGCCATCAGGCCCTTCGAACCGCACCAGCGCCTTGAACGACGCTCCGCCGATGCGTTGCACTTCCAGCGTCTGGCGCAAGCGCTCGTGCCAGCGGCTGGGCGCGCTGAAGTCGCACGTCACCGACGCCATCGGCGTACCGATGTGGCGCTCGACGTGCAGCGCGTGGAACGGCAGCCCCATCCCCTTGTCGAACCATTCCTCGACAAAGTCGTTGATCATTTCGAAATAGCGCGGGTAGAAGACAATGCCCGCCGGGTCGCAATGACGGAAGCGGACTTCTACCTGGCTGGTGAAAGGAGCGGCCATGGTGATTTCCCGGTTACCTGTTCAAGCCATCTTGCGCAGCGCGAAACGTTGCAGCTTGCCCGTCTCGGTACGGGGCAACGCCGCCACGAATTCGATCGCGCGCGGGTATTTGTAGGGCGCGATGCTGGCCTTCACGAAAGTCTGCATCGCCGCCACGAGTTCATCGCTGGGCGTGTACCCGGGCTTGAGCACGACGAACGCCTTGACCAATTGGCCGCGTTCGTCGCATGGGGCGCCGACCACGCCGCATTCGGCCACGGCTTCGTGGCGCAGCAGCGCGTCTTCGACTTCCGGGCCGGCGATGTTGTAGCCGGCGGACACGATCATGTCGTCGTTGCGCGCCTGGTAGAACAGATAGCCTTCATCGTCCTGCATGAAGGTGTCGCCCGGCAGGTTCCAGCCCTGCTGCACGAAGCGTCGCTGGCGTTCGTCGGCCAGATAGCGGCAGCCGGTCGGCCCCTTGACGGCCAGACGGCCCACCGTGCCGTTGGGCACCGGCTTCATGTCGTCGTCCACCACCTGCGCCACATAACCCGGAACCACCTTGCCGATGGCGCCGCGCTTGACCGACTCCGGCGGGCTGGACACGAACACGTGGATCATTTCCGTGCCGCCGATGCCATCGATCATCTCGATGCCGCTGGCCTGCTTCCACAGTTGGCGGGTGGCGTCCGGCAAGGCCTCGCCGGCCGACACGCTCTTCTTCAGCGACGACAGGTCGAACTTGCCGACCAATGCCGCCATCTGGCGGTAGAACGTGGGCGCGGTGAAAACGATGGTCGCGCGGAAGTCCTGGATCAGTTCCAGCAGGCTTTCGGGCGTCAGCTTTTCAGCCAGCACCGTGCTGGCGCCCACGCGCAGCGGGAAGCACAGCAAGCCGCCCAGGCCGAACGTGAATGCCAGCGGCGGCGTGCCGCAGAAAATGTCGTCCGGCCCCGGCTTGATGACGTGCTTGGGGAACAGGTCGCACATCGCCAGCACATCGCGGTGAAAGTGCATGCAGCCCTTGGGCGCCCCCGTGGTGCCGCTGGTGAACGCGATCAGGCACACGTCGTCGGCCGCCGTGTCGCAAGCCGTGTAGTCGTCCGGCTTGGCCGCGGCCAATGCGTCCAGCGCGTCCGGCGCGGCGTCATTGAAATACAAAATCTGCGACAGGCCGGCGCAATGGTGTTCGTGGCCGGGCTGCGCGCAAAACTGGGCTTCGTCCTTCAGGCGGGCGTCACACAGCACCGCCTGGATCTCTGCCTTCTCGATGATCTGCTTAAGCTCTTTGGCGCGCAGCAGCGGCATCGTGGGCACCGTCACCAGGCCCGCCTTGATCGCCGCCAGCCAGGCGGCGGCCATCATCGGATTGTTCGGCCCGCGCAGCAGCAGGCGGTTGCCGGCAACCAGCTTCATGTCTTCGGTCAGCACGCGCGCGATGCGGTTGGTCAGCGCGGCCAGTTCCCGGTAAGTCATCGCGGCGGGTTTGCCGTCCTGGCGCCAGCGCAGCGCGACGCGCTCGCCGAAGCCGCGGCCAACCATGGCGTCGACCAGCTCGACGGCGCAATTGAACCGCTTTGGATAGGCCACGTCGGGGCCGTCCAGCAGGAACTCGGGCCATTGGTCGCCCGGGGGCAGATTGTCCCGGGCGAAAGTGTCGATGTGGGCGGAGCTTTCCATAAAATTCCCCTTGCTATGCGGTGCGGTGTGGTTGGCGTTGCGGAATGGCCAGGGCTCGATGGCCCTTTACGCCTTCAGCAATTCACGGGCGATGATCAACTTCTGCACTTCGGTGGCGCCTTCGTAGATACGCAGCGCTCTGATTTCCCTGTAGAGCTTCTCCACCGGCATCCCCGACACCACCCCCGCGCCCCCGAACATCTGGAGAGCACGGTCGATCACGGTCTGCGCCGATTCCGTGGCCGTCATCTTGGCCATCGCCGCTTCACGCGTGGTGCGCAGCTTTTGCACGTCGCGCATCCACGCGGCGCGATACGTCAGCAGCGCCGAGGCGTCGATGGCGGTCGCCATGTCGCCCAGCGCGGCTTGCGTCAGTTGCAGATCGGCCAGCGTCTGGCCGAACATGCGGCGCGACTTGGCGCGCGCCAGGCCTTCGTCCAGCGCCCGGCGGGCAAAGCCCAGCGCGGCCGCCGCCACCGATGCGCGGAAGATGTCCAGCGTCATCATGGCCAGCTTGAACCCCTGGCCCGCATCGCCCAGGC
>NZ_JBHFII010000018.1:20283-21347 GCF_057334215.1 Achromobacter maghribensis
GGCGATGCGACACCGGCACGCGGCAGTTATCGAACGTGATCGTGGCCAACGGATGCGGCGCGATCAATTCGATGCGCTCGCTGACCGCGAAGCCAGCGGCGTCCGCATCCACCACGAAGGCGCTGATACCGCGCGCGCCCGGCGCCTCGCCGGTGCGGGCGAAGACGACGTAGAAATCGGCGATGCCGCCGTTGGAGATCCAGGTCTTCGCGCCGTTCAGCACATAGTGGTCGCCGTCCAGCCTGGCCTCGCACGACAACGCCGCCACGTCCGAGCCGGCGTCCGGTTCGGACAGCGCGAAGGCGGCGATCGCGTCGCCGCTTGCCACGCGCGGCAGGTAGCGCTGGCGCAATGCGTCCGATCCCATCAGCGAAATCGCGCCGCTACCCAGGCCCTGCATCGCGAACGCGAAATCGGCCAGGCCCTCATGGCGGGCGAACGTTTCGCGCAGGATGCAGACGGCGCGGGAATCGACTTCCGGCAATGCGCCGCCCCACGCGCCGCCCGGGCCGCCCGCGACCGCGTAGCGCAACCAACCGGCCTGGCCCATGGCCTTGACCAGCTTCTTGCAGGCCGCGTCGGCGTCGTGATGGTCGACGTCGCCCAACGAGGCTTCGCACCAGGCATCGACTTCGTGCGCCAGCTTGCGGTGCGCGTCGTCGAAAAAGGGCCAGTCCAGCCAGCTTGCGTCACGCATCATCAGTTCCCCTCGAAGACCGGCTTTTGCTTGGCCACGAAGGCCTCGTAGGCGCGATGGAAATCGCGGGTCTGCATGCAGATGGCCTGGGCCTCGGCTTCGGCCTCGATGGCCTCGTCCACGCCCATGTTCCATTCCTGGTGCAGCAGTTTCTTGGTGACGCCGTGCGCGAACGTGGGGCCAGCGGCCAATTGCGCGGCCAGCGTCTGGGCGGCCTCGCCCAGCTTGGCCGAATCATGCAGGGCATTGAAAAAGCCCCAGCTGGCGCCCTCGTCCGCCGTCATGGCGCGGCCGGTATACAGCAGTTCGGATGCACGGCCCTGGCCGATCATGCGCGGCAACAGCGTGCCGGCGCCCATGTCGGCGC
>NZ_JBHFII010000018.1:21372-25190 GCF_057334215.1 Achromobacter maghribensis
GGCGCCTGCCAGACCCACCCGCGTGAACAGGAACGCCGTGCGCGCGGCCGGGGTGCCCAGGCGCATGTCGGCGGCCAGCGCCACCATCGCACCGGCGCCGGCGCAGACGCCGTCCACCGCGGCCACGATGGGCTGCGGGCAAGCGCGCATGGCCTTGACCAGGTCGCCCGTCATGCGAGTGAAGTCCAGCAATTCGGGCATGGTCATCCTGGTCAGGGGCCCGATGATCTCGTGCACGTCCCCGCCCGAGCAGAAGTTGCCGCCCGCGCCCGTCACCACCACGACCTTGACGTCGGTGGCGTACACCAGCGAACGGAACAGGTCGCGCAATTCGGCGTAGGAATCGAACGTCAAGGGGTTCTTGCGTTCCGGCCGGTTCAAGGTGACCGTGCCGATCTTGCCGTCGGCCGACACCTGCCACAGGAACGTCCTGGCCTGGTAGCCGGCCAGCGGACGCTTGTGGTGCTTCATGGTGTGCTCTTCGGACTGGGTGCTCATGGTGTCTCCGTTCGTTATCCTGGGTTGATGGGACGCGCCGGCCTCAGCCGGTCATCACTTCGCCGCCGTCCACGGCGATGGCCTGGCCATTGATGGACGCGGAAGCCGGCAACGCCAGCCAGGCGACCGTCTCGGCCACTTCCTCGGGCTGCACCAGGCGGCCCTGCGGGTTGCGCTCGGCCAGCTTGGCCCGGGCGGCTTCCGGCGTCATGCCGGTCTTGTCCACGATGTTGCTGACCGCGCCGCGCACGATGTCGGTTTCGGTATAGCCCGGGCACACCGCATTCACGGTCACGCCCTTTTGCGCGGTTTCCAGCGCCAGCGACCGGGTCAGGCCGATCACGCCGTGCTTGGCGGCGCAATAGGCGCTGACGTAGCCGTAGCCGATCAGGCCAGCCGTGCTGGCCACGTTGATCACCCGCCCCCATTTTTCCTGCAGCATGCCCGGCAGCGCCGCCTGGATGCAATGGAACGTGCCGGTCAGGTTGACGGCAAGCATCTGCTGCCACAGCGCGGCATCGGTGCGATCAAAACGCTGGCTGACCGCCTGCCCGGCGTTGTTCACCAGCACCAGCACCGGGCCGAACGTCACTTCGGCTTGCGCGAACGCCGCGCGCACCGACGCTTCGTCGGCAATGTCCGCGCTGACCGTCTGCACCTGGCCCAGGCTGGCCAGGCTGTCGGCGGCGGCGTCCAGCGAGGCGCCGTCGCGGCCCAGCAGCGTGACGCGAGCGCCGCGCGCCAGCAGCGCTCGCGCGCTGGCCAGGCCGATGCCGCGGGCGCCGCCCGTCACCAGCGCGTGGCGTCCGGCGAGGGGGTGCGGAGTCGTCGTCATTTGATATCCAGTTGCGCCATCGCGGCGGCGCGTTCAAAGTTGGTTTCCAGCTGGCGTTTGCCGGCAAAGTACTGGCTGGGCCACGCCACGTCGGTGTAGCCGACCCGCGCCGCTTCGCGTAACGTCCAGGAGGCGTCGGCCAGATGGGGACGCGCCAGGGCGCACAGGTCGGCACGGCCGGATGCAATGATGCCGTTGGCGTGGTCGGCCTCGAAGATGGCGCCCACCGCGATGGTGGGAATGCCGGCTTCGTTGCGCACGCGGTCGGCGAACGGGGTTTGGAACATGCGGCCGTAGACGGGCTTTTCTTCCTTGCTGACCTGGCCGGACGAACAATCGATCATGTCGGCGCCGGCGGCCTTGAAGTGGCGTGCGATCTCGACCGCGTCGTCGGCGGTAATGCCGCCTTCGACCCAGTCGCTGGCTGAAATCCGCACCGACATGGGCTTGTCTTGCGGCCAGACGGCGCGCACGGCGTGGAAAACTTCCAGCGGGAAGCGCAGGCGGTTTTCCAGGCTGCCGCCGTATTCGTCTTCACGGTGGTTGGTCAGCGGCGAAATGAAGCTGGACAGCAGGTAGCCGTGCGCGCAGTGCAGTTCCAGCCAGTCGAAACCGGCTTCCGTGGCACGGCGGGCGGCGGCGATGAAGTTGTCGCGCACCTGGTCCATGTCGGCGCGCGTCATGGCGCGCGGCGTCTGCGACACGCCGTCGATGTAGGGCAAGGCCGACGCCGACAGCAGCGGCCAGTTGCCTTCGGCCAGCGGGTGGTCGATCTTCTGCCAGCCAAGCTGGGTCGAACCCTTGCGGCCGGCATGGCCCAGCTGCACGCCGATGCGGGCATCGCTGTTGCCGTGCACGAAATTCACGATGCGGGCAAAGGCCTGCGTCTGCTCGTCGTTCCACAGCCCCGGGCAGCCCGGGGTGATGCGGCCGTCGGGCGACACGCAGGTCATTTCAACCATGACCAGCCCTGCCCCGCCCATGGCGCGGGCGCCCAGGTGAACCAGATGGAAGTCGCCCGGCACGCCGTCCTGGCAGGAATACATGGCCATCGGCGACACCAGGATGCGGTTCTTCAGGCGCACGCCGCGCACCTGGTAGGGCGTCAGCATCGGAATGGCCGGACGCTTGCCCGGCGCCGCCTGCGCGCCGGCGCGTTCCGCGATCCAGCGTTCAAAGCCTTCCAGCCAGGCGGGATCGCGCAGGCGCAGGTTCTCGTGCGAGATACGCTGTGAACGGGTCAGCAGCGAATAAGCGAATTGCTCGGGTTCCAGTTCCGCGTAGCGTTCGACGTTCTCGAACCATTCGGTGGAGTTGCGGGCCGCGTTCTGGATCTTCAGCACTTCCACGCTGCGCACTTCTTCGTAGTGCTGCAAGCCGTGTTCCACGCTGCCCTCGGCGCCGCTCAGGCAGCGCGCCAGCTCGATGGAGTCCTCCAGCGCCAATTTGGTGCCAGAGCCGATGGAGAAGTGGGCGGTATGGGCGGCGTCGCCCATCAGCACGACGGGCACTCGGCGCTGGCCGCGGGCGGTTTCCAGCGTGTTCCAGTGGACCCAGGTGTTGCAGATGACACGCGGGAAGCGGATCCAGATGGCCGAACCGCGCAGGTGCGAGGCGTTGCTGATCAACGCATTGCCATCGAGCCAGGGCGCGAACAGCTTTTCGCAATAGGCGATGCCCTCTTCCTGGCTCATCTGTTCGATGCCGGCGGCCTGCCAGGTCTCTTCAGGCGTTTCCACAATGAAGGTGGACATGCCATCTTCGTAGCGGTAGGCGTGGGCCTGGAACCAGCCGTGCTCGGTCTGCACGAAGGCGAAGGTGAAGGCGTCGAACACTTTCTTGGTGCCGAGCCAGACAAAGCGGCAACGACGCTGGTCGATGTCGGGGTGGAAGGTGTCGGCGTAGCGGGTGCGGATCTGGCTGTTGATGCCGTCGGAGGCGATGACGAGGTCGGCGTCGTATTCGCGGGCAATGGCCTGGTCGTCCTGGACGAAGTTCTCGAACACCAGCTTGACGCCGACGTCTTCGCACCGCGCCTGCAGGATGTTCAGCAGTTTCTTGCGCCCGATGCCGATGAAGCCGTGGCCGCTGCTGCGGATGCTGCGACCTTTGAAGTGGATGTCGATGTCGTCCCAGTGGTTGAACGCGTCACCAATGGTCTGGGCGGAAACGGGGTCTGCTTCGCGCAGATTCTGCATGGTGGCATCGGAGAACACGACGCCCCAGCCGAACGTATCGTAGGGCCGGTTGCGTTCGATGACGGTGATCTCGTTCGCGGGGTTCTGCAATTTCATCAGCAGACCAAAATACAGGCCGGCGGGACCGCCGCCGATGCAGACTATTTTCATTGCCGTATACGCTCCGAGGTACGCGACAGTCGCTCGTTTATCTGGAGCGGGGCGCCGCGGATATTTAGGTCTGGATAGTTTAGGCTTGAAATATATACCTGAAGTGGGGGGATCGCAAATGGGGGAAAGCTAGTAGA
>NZ_JBHFII010000019.1:0-12528 GCF_057334215.1 Achromobacter maghribensis
GTCGATAAGCCCGAGGGAATCCGAAGGAACTGCCAAAGGCAGTGACGAGGATGACAAGGGGGCAGTCCGGAGCGAAGGCTCCGGACCGCAATCGTTGCCCCGCGCCCCACCGGCCACCGACGCGCCGGGCGTCTCAAGAACCCCACCGCCACCACCATCAAACACCCCCATCCCCCCAAAAACCTTCAAGCCGCCCGAACCCCAATAGCCACAACCCGAGCACTAAACTCCTTCAGCAATTCCTCCCGCTTCCCCGCCACCTTCTCCATCGCCGCCTCTTTTATATGTCCGTAGCCTCTGATTTCTTCGGGCAGGCCTGCTAACGTCACGGCCTTGTCGAGGTTGCCGCGGTTCAATTTCGATAAGATTGCCGTCAGGGTTTCCCGATACTCGCGGATCAGTTCGCGTTCCGCGCGCCTTTCCGCCGTATAGCCGAACGGGTCCAGCCGGGTGCCGCGCAGCCGCCGCATCTTCGCCAGCAGCGCGAAGACCTTCAGCATCGCCGGCCCGTAGCTGCGCTTGATCAGATGGCCCTGCGGGTCGCGGCGGGCGAACAGCGGCGGGGCCAGGTGAAAGCGCAGCTTCCAGTCGCCTTCGAACTGTTCGCCGATCTTCTTCACGAACTCGCCGTCCGAGTACAGGCGGGCCACTTCGTATTCGTCCTTGTATGCCATCAGCTTGAAATAGTTGCGCGCCACGGCGATCGCCAGGCGGTTCGTGCCTGTGGCGTCCTGTTCCGCCCGCGCAACCCGGTCCACCAGATCCGTGTACTGCTTCGCGTAGGCCTCGTTCTGATATTGCGTCAGGAACGCCTTGCGCACCGCCACCAGCTGCGCCAGTTCACCCGAAGGCTTCTTCAAATCCGTGACCGGGGCCACGCGCGGGCGCTTGATCTCGATAATGTCTTCGGGTGGCGCGATGGGCGTGCCGCCGTTGGCCAGCACCCGCATCACATCGGGCATGTCGTGCGCGGCGCGGCGGCCCCACGCGAAGGCGGCCTGGTTGGTGGCGACTTGCTGGCCGTTCAACGCTATCGCCCGCAGCAGCGCCTCTTGGGACAGCGGGATCCAGCCCTTTTGGTAGGCGTAACCCATCATCAGGGGATTGGCGTAGATCGCATCCCCCAACAAGGCAACCGCCATCGCCGCCGCGTCCACGCTATGCAGATTTTCCTTGCCACAGGCGGTTTGCAGGTCGGCGGTCAGGCGGTCGGCCGGCAGCGTCCAATCGGGGTTGGAGACAAAGGCGGCGGTCGGCGCGTTGTCGCGGTTCAGCAGCACGCGGGTACGCCCCGGCCGCAGGCGCGCCATGCTGTCCGCGCTGGTGGCAACCACCAGGTCGCCGGCCAGCAGCAAGTCGGCCTCGCCCATGGCGACGCGCGTGTTCATCAAATGGTCGGGCGATTGCGCCAGCACCACATGCGAATACACGGCGCCACCCTTTTGCGCCAGGCCCGCCATGTCCAGCACCGAACAGCCCTTGCCTTCCAGGTGCGCCGCCATGCCCAGCAATTGGCCGATGGTGACGACGCCCGTACCGCCAACGCCCGCGATGAAGACGCCATACGGCTGCTCCAGCACGGCCATGCGCGGCGCGGGTACGCCTTCATCGATGACGCCCTCTTGCGACAGCGCCTTCGGCTTTCTCAACTTGCCGCCTTCCACCGTCACGAAGCTGGGGCAGAAGCCCTTCAGACAGGAGAAGTCTTTATTGCAGCTGGATTGATTGATGGCACGCTTGCGGCCGAATTCGGTTTCCAGCGGTTCGACGGACAGGCAATGGGACTTCTGCGAGCAATCACCGCAGCCTTCGCAGACGCGCTCATTGATGACGACGCGGCGCGCCGGATCGGGATAGGCGTTGCGCTTGCGGCGACGGCGCTTTTCCGTGGCGCAGGTCTGGTCGTAGATCAGCACCGACACGCCCGGATGCTCGCGCAGGTCGCACATCACCGCGTCGAGTTCGTCACGGTGCATCACCGGCACGCCCGGCGCCAGGTCCGAGACATCGTTGTACTTGTCGGGGTCATCCGTCACGATGACGATCTTGTCGATGCCTTCGGCGGCCACCTGGCGGCTGATCATCGGCACGCTGATCGGGCCGTCGACAGGCTGGCCGCCCGTCATGGCGACGGCGTCGTTGAACAGGATCTTGTAGGTGATCGGTACCTTGGCCGCCACTGCCGCGCGAATGGCCAGCAAGCCGGAATGGAAGTACGTGCCGTCGCCCAGGTTGGTGAACACGTGCTTTTCCTCGGTGAACGGCGCCTGGCCTACCCACGGCACGCCCTCGCCGCCCATCTGGGTATAGACCTCGGTATTGCGGTCCATCCACCGCACCATGTAATGGCAGCCGATGCCAGCCATGCCGCGCGACCCTTCGGGCAGGCGGGTCGAGGTGTTATGCGGACAGCCCGAACAGAACCAGGGCTTTCGCTCTTCGACGATGCGCGGGCGCACCAGGGCCTGTTCGCGACCGCCGATGAAGTCCAGCCGGGCCAGGATGCCGGCGCGCACATCCTCCGGTAGTTCAAAGCGCAACAGGCGTGCCGCGATCGCCTTCGCGACCATCGCCGGCGAAAACTCGTAGTGTGCGGGCAACAGCCAATTGCCCTGCGGCACGGACCATTCACCGCCATCCTTGTCGTCGAACTTGCCCGCCACGCGAGGGATCTTCTTGCCGCTGCCGATCCAGCTGAACAGCTCTTCCTTCAACTGGTATTCCAACACCTGGCGCTTTTCCTCGACGACCAGAATCTCGTCCAGGCCTTCGGCGAACTGCTGCATGCCGGTGGACTCCAGCGGCCAGACCATGCCCACCTTGAACAGGCGCACGCCAATGCGCTGGCAGACGGCTTCGGTCAGCCCCAAGTCCGACAGCGCCTGGCGCGTGTCCAGATAGGCCTTGCCGGAAGTCATGATGCCGAAGCGCGCATCGCGCTGGGGCACGTGCCAGAGTTCGCGGTTGAGCTTGTTGGCGCGGGCGTAGGCCAGCGCGGCGTACAGCTTGTAGTCCAGCAGCCGGGCCTCTTGCTGCAACGGTGTGTCCGGTATCCGGATGTTCAGGCCGTCGGCCGGCATCAGGAAGTCTTCGGGCAGTTGGATCTGCACGCGGTGCGGATCCACGTCCACCGACGCCGATACTTCCACGATGTCGGTGATGCACTTCATGCCCACCCACACGCCGGCATAGCGGCTCATGGCCCAGCCATGCAGGCCGAAATCCAGTACTTCCTGGACGCTGGCCGGAAACAGCGCCGGGATCATACAGGCCTTCAGGATATGGTCGCTTTGATGCGGCAGCGTCGAAGACTTGGCCGGATGATCGTCGCCCGCCACCACCAGCACGCCGCCATGCCGCGACGTGCCCGCCGCATTGGCGTGTTTGAAGACGTCGCCGCAGCGGTCCACGCCCGGGCCCTTGCCGTACCACATGCCGAAGACGCCGTCGTACTTGGCGCCGGGGAACAGGTTGACCTGCTGCGATCCCCAGACGGCGGTGGCGGCCAGGTCTTCGTTGATGCCTGGCTGGAACTCAACATGATGGGCCTTCAGGTACTTGGCCGCCTTCCACATGTTCTGATCCACGCCGCCCAACGGCGAGCCGCGGTAGCCGGACACGAAGCCCGCCGTGTTCAACCCCGCCCGCGCGTCCCGCACGCGCTGCATCATGGGCAGGCGGACCAGGGCATGGATGCCGCTCATCCAGGCTCGGCCGGACTCAAGGGTGTATTTGTCGTCCAGTTGGACGGATTCGAGCGCGGCGCGCAAGGCGGGCGACAAGGGGGCATTCATGTCTCGACTCCAAGATCCTGGATGCCCCCACCAGCTTCGCGTTTCGCGCTGCGCGCGCCCGCGGGCCAACAAGGGCCGTGAAAGTGAAGTGATGGCGCTTTCGCGCTCTAGGAAGAGCCTGTCAACACCACAAGGCCCGGGTTAGTTGTAACCGGTCGCCCCAAGCCCGGCAAGAGGGCGATGCGATAATGTGCGGCATGGAATTCGCCCCTTGTATCGTCGCCTGGCAACGCCAGCATGGCCGGCATGATCTGCCTTGGCAAAACACGCGTGACCCGTATCGGATCTGGCTGTCCGAGATCATGCTGCAGCAGACGCAGGTGGCCACCGTCATCCCCTATTACGACCGCTTCCTGCAGCGCTTCCCGGACGTGGCGGCGCTGGCCGCCGCCGAGCAGGAAGACGTGATGCCGTACTGGGCCGGGCTGGGCTACTACGCCCGCGCGCGCAACCTGCACCGTTGCGCGCAAGAAATCGCCCGCGATTGGGGCGGCCGCTTCCCGCCCACCGCGCAAGCCATCGCCACCCTGCCCGGCATCGGCCGGTCCACGGCGGCGGCCATCGCGGCGTTCGCCTACGGCGAGCGTTCGCCCATCCTGGACGGCAACGTCAAGCGCGTGTTCACCCGCCACTTCGGCATTGCGGGCGATCCCTCCAAGCGGGACGTCGAGACGCGGCTATGGGCGCTGGCCGACGCGCAGGTCGAGGCAGCCCCCGACCTGGACATGGCCGCCTACACGCAGGGTCTGATGGATTTGGGCGCCACGTTGTGCACGCGCGGCAAGCCGGCTTGCGACAAGTGCCCGGTGGCGCAAACGTGCGTTGCCCGCCGCGAGGGCCGTCAGGCCGAGCTGCCCACCCCGAAGGTACGCCGCGCCATCCCGGAACGCGAAACCTGTATGTTGGTGTTGCAGCATCAAGGGGCTTTCCTGCTGCAGCAGCGGCCCGAACCCGGCATCTGGGGCGGGCTGTGGAGCCTGCCCGAATTCGATGTGGCGGGCGACCCCGACACCGCCTCGCGGGCGCTGGGCCTGGAACCCGAGCAACGCTTCGAGCTTGCCGCTTTCGCCCACACCTTTACGCACTACCGCCTGCACATCCGGCCGTGGCTGGTGCCGGTGCGCGCGGCCAGCCTGCGCGAAGCGGCATTGCCGGAACGCTGGGTGCATGCGGACAAGCTGGCGTCGATGGCGCTGCCCGCGCCGGTCAAGAAACTGCTGCAAGGGCTGGTCGAGGCCGGGATGCAGGACAGCCTGTTCCCGGCCGGCCCCCGATAACCGCCGCGGCGCCGCGCGGCGGCCATCGCGCCCCTAGTTGGTCATGCGCGGCAGGTTGGCCGCCTTGATGGCGCGGCCCATCTGGTCGTAGGTGGTGTCGACCATTTTTGCGTAGTCCTGTCCCGACATCCAGACGGGGTCCACGCCCAGTTGCTTGTAGGTCTGCTGCAAGCGGTCGGAGGCCACGGCCGCCTTGGCCGATTGTTCCAGGCGGGCGCGGACGGTTTCCGGCGTGCCCTTGGGCACCGCCAACCCCAGCCACGAATCGATTTCCACGTTGTAGCCCGCTTCCTTCAGGGTGGGCACCTCCGGGAATTCAGGCCATCGGATCGGGCTGGCCGACGCCAACAGGCGCAGGCGCCCTGCCTGGATGTAGCTGGTGACGTCCGACGGATTCTGGACGATCGCATCGACCTGCTTGCCGAGCAATGCCGATACGGTTTCACTGCCCGATTTGTACGACACCTGCTCGAACTTCGCGCCCGTGACCCGGCCCAGATCGAACATGGCCAGGTTGTTGGGCGCGGACGGCGCGCCGAAGAAGATGCCCGGGCCCTGCTTGGCCGCCGCGACCAGATCGGCCACGCTCTTGTACGGCGAGTCCGCGCGCACCACGACCCCATAGCGGTAGCGGCCATAAGCGGCCACGAAATCGAAATCCCGCGCGGCGTAAGGAATGGTCATCAGGTGCGGCATGATGGCAATGGACGACAGCGTCACCACGCCCACGTTGTAGCCGTCGGCCGGCTGCTTGGCCACATAGCCGGGGCCGATGGTGCCCAGCGCGCCGGGGCGGTTGAAGACCACCACGGCGCGGCCCAGGTCGGCCTCCATCGCGCGGGCCAGTTCGCGGCTGGCAACATCCGTGTTGCCGCCGGCGCCGTAGTTCACCGTCAGCGTCACCTCCTTGTCGGGCCACGCCAGCGCGGGCGCGGCCGTCATGCTTATCGCGGCAGCGGCCATCGCCGCCAGCATCGATGCTGTTTTCATGTTTGTCTCCTTTGTTTTTTATGGGTGCGGCATGCTCACGGCATGTAGAAGCCGCCATTGATGTCGAGGATGGCGCCGTTGATGAAGCCCGCCTCTTCCGCGGCCAGGAACACCATCGCCGCGGCCACCTCTTCGGGTGTTCCCAGACGGCGGACGGGAATCTGCGCCGCATAGTTCTCGTTCACCAACGGCGCGGCCTGCTGCGCCATTTCGGTCAGGATGCGCCCCGGCGTGATGGCATTGGCCGTGATGCCGTGGGGCCCCATCTCGGCGGCGATGGCGCGGGTCAGGCCCAGCACCCCCGCCTTGGACGCCATGTAGCTGCCGCCCGCCACCAGCGACTTGGCGCGGCCCGCCAGCGACGACACATTGACAATGCGCCCAAAGCCCTGCTCGCGCATGCCCGGCAGCACCATCTGGCACAGGCGCAGGATCGACGTCAGGTTCACCTGCAGCACCGATTCCCATTCCTCTGGCGTGATGTCCAGAATGCCGGCGGAATTTCCGTCCGCCTGCTTGGGCGAGATGCCCGCGTTGTTCATCAATACCGACACCGGGCCCCACTGCTCGCGCGCACGGTCCACCACGGCCTGCATGGCCGCGTAGTCGGTCACATCGGCTTGCTCGGTGCGCAGCTGCGCGCAGGGGCCACCCAGCCGTTGCGCGTCCACGCCCTCGCGGCTGACGGCCAGCACGCGATAGCCCTTGGCCAGCAGCAGCCGAGCCACCTCCAGGCCGATGCCGCGGCCCGCGCCGGTGACCAGCGCGACTTTGCTCGGATCCTGTTTCATGCCGATTCCGCCGTGAAGAAGGTGATGGGCGGGAACGCGTTTTCGTCGCACATGACTTCGATCAGTGTTGTCAGTTCGGCGTTGCGCGCGTCGCGCAGCGCGCCGGCCAGATCCGCCGGCGCTTCGACGCGCACGCCCAGGCAGCCCGCCGCCCGCGCCACCGCGGCATGGTCCACCGGATGGAAATGGACGGCCGACGTATGCGCGCCGAACTTCACGTTTTCGGCGTGCTTCTGGAAGCCCAGGATGCCGTTGTTGATGACGACGAGCGTCACCTTGATGCCCATGCGGCGGGCGGTTTCCAGTTCGGACCACACGTGGCCGAACCCGCCGTCGCCCACCACGCAAACCACGTGTGCGTCCGGCCTGGCCACCTTGGCGCCCATGGCCATCGGAAAGCCCCAGCCCAGCCCGGCCAGCCCGCGCGGCGTCAAGAAACGCATCCCGGGCGCCAGCGACGTCAGGTAGTTGGCGATCCAGATCGAGGAGTAGCTGGCGTCGGCGACCACGATGGTGTTTTCGTCCACGTCCTGGCGGATTTCCTCCAGCAGCCGTTCGGGGCGGATCGGCTGCTGGTCCGACAAGCGGACTGCGCGCGACGCTTCCCAGGAAGACGCCTTGCCCGACTGGATGGCGGCTTCCAGGCCGGCCCGGCGCGTTTGCGCGGCGGACAGGTCGCGGCTGCCCAGTTCACGCGCCAGCGCCAACAGCGTTTCCCGCGCGTCGCCGGCCAAACGCAGCGCTTCGTAGTTACGGCCGATTTCGGCCCCGTCGACATCGATATGGATGTAGCGGGCGTTCCTGGGATATAGCTTCCAGGAATCGGTGGCGTTCTGGTTGGTGCGCGTTCCCACCAGCAGCACGACATCGGCATCGGCGATCAGCGGGCGCAGGTCGCGGCTGGCGCCGTTGGGGCCCATGAAATAGCCGACCACGCCCAGCGACAGCGGATGCCGTTCGTCCGTGGCGCCCTTGCCCATGACCGTAGTGCCCACGGGCAGGTGGGCCGCTTCCTGCAAGGCGGCCAGCGCCTGGCTCGCGCCCGATACATGCACGCCGCCGCCGGCCACCACGACCGGCCGCTGCGCGCCGGCCAACAGGTCGGCCGCGGCCTTCACGGCCTCGCTCGCGGCCACCGTGCGGTCCAACGGGAAATGCCCCAGGCTGGCGTGGCGCTGCGACGCCGCGGCCGCCTCGTTCAGCAGATCCGCCGGCAGCATCAAGGCGACGGGGCCCGGGCGGCCCGAGCAGGCGATGGCGAAAGCCTGGTCCACATAGTCCTCGACCCGCGAGGCCTCGGTGACCCGGCGTACCCACTTGGTGCAGGAGGCGAACAGGGCCAGGTGGTCGAATTCTTGAAACGCGTTCTTATCGGTCTGGTCGCGGTTGACGTCCTGGACGAGTGCGATGACGGGGATCGACACCTTCAGCGCTTCGGCCAGCGGGGGCACCAGCAGCGTGGCCGCCGGCCCGTTCTGCGCGGTCACGATGGCGGGCTTTCCCGTGATGCGGGCATAGGCGTCGGCCATGTAGCCGCCCGCGTTCTCGCTACGGTAGGCCACCTGGGTCAGCCCCAGTTCTTCGCAAGCCAGGTGCAGCATGCTGGGCAGGCTCTGACCGAATACGTGGGTCACGCCGTGGCGTATCAGCGCCTTCGCGATCAGATGCGCCACGGTGCCGTGATTGTTCAGCCCGGGCGCGTTCAAGGGATGTAGCGTCGACATCTTGTCTCCTGTTTATATTTTATAAAATATATTCTGAAGCCAAGACGGCGGTCAATTATTTTATTTTTTATAAAATGTAAAGAGTGTGCGCGGGGACGGTAGAATCGCGCTGCGCGGGCCGCTGCCAGCAGGGCATGACCCGGCCCGGCCGACCAGGAATACAGGATGACCATCAATTTGGCGCCCATGCAGCGGGAAAACATGACCGCCCGCATCTATCGCGAGATCAAGCAGAAGATCATGATGGGCGAATTGCGCCCGGGCGACACCATCACGCTGCGCTCGATCACCGACACGTTGGGCGTCAGCCAGACGCCCGTGCGCGAAGCGCTGCTTCAACTGGTGTCTGAACGCGCCTTGACGCTCAGCCCGGGCAAGTCGGTCAAAGTGCCCGAACTGACGGTGGCGCAGCTGCAGGAATTACGCAGCATCCGGCTGGAGCTGGAGTGCTTCGCGGCGCGGCGCGCGGCCCCGCTGGCCACGCCCGCCCTGATCGCCGAATTGCGCGGCATCCACGGCAACCTGATGGCAAGCCGGCAGCAGCAGTTGATGGCGCCGGTGCTGGCGCGCAATTTCGACTTCCACTTCGCGCTGTACTCGGCGGCGCAAATGCCGCATCTGTTGTCGATGATCGAAAACCTGTGGGTCCAGACGGCGTCCTACCTGTCGTACCTGTACACCCCGCCCTTTCCCACCTTGCCCGGCGCGCATCCGCACGAGGGCATCATTGCCGGGCTGGAAGCCGGCGACACGGAAGCCGTGGTGCGCGAAATCCGCCGCGACATCGAAGGCCACGGCGAATTCCTGGTCCGCTATCTGATCGAACACGGGCTGGCGAAATAGTCCGCCCGCGGCGGGTCAGGCCGCCTCTTGCGCCGCCCCGCTCAACAGCATCACCAGTTTCAGGTCCGGATGGGTCGCCAGCCGGAACGTGATCTGCTGGAACGCCAGCTTGCCGTCCCTGGGATGCTGGAATTCACGCAGGCCGCCCTCGCGTTCCACCACGGCGTGACGCGTCCACCAATGGGCGAACACGGGGCTCTGGCGGCTTAGCGTATCCAGCAGCGCCAGTACCGCCGGTTCATCCAGGTGCGCGCCGGCATCCGCGCGGAATTCCGCCACGACGCGGCGCGCGCGCTGGTCCCAGTCCACCACCAGTTCGCGGGCGGCCGGGTCCGTGAAAATGTAGCGCAGCAAGTTCGGCTCGTGATCCCGGGTGGGCCAATCGTCGAACAGGTCGCGCAGCGGCTCGTTGTAGGCCAGCACATTCCAGGCGCGGTCCAGCACATAGGCCGGCGCGCCGATGGCGTTCACGCATTCCTGCAACGGCCCGGGCGCCGCGCCCGCGTCGTCGCGCGCATGTTGCGGATCCGCGCAGTCGGCCAGGTCGAACAGGTAGGCCCGTTCCGCGCGCGCCAGTTGCAGCACGCCCGCGATGCGCGACCAGACCGACGGCGATACCGAGACTTCCCGCCCCTGCTCGATCCAGGTGTACCAGGTGACGCTGATGCCACACAGCTGCGCGACTTCCTCGCGGCGCAGACCGGGCGTGCGGCGGCGCATGCCCTCGGGCAGCCCGGCCATCTGGGGCGTGATGCGGGAACGGGCGCTGCGGACGAATTCGCCCAGCGCCTGCCGGCGCAACGGGGAACCGTCCTGATGGGCGGCGCTGCCAAGGGGGGAAGTAGTCATACCAGGATAAACAATGGTCTTGTACGTGTATACGGGTCCGCCTATCTTAGCGCCTGCACCTGCTTTTCCGCAGCCGCCCTTAAGGATTCCCATGACCGCCAGTACGCACGACGCCGCCGTCGACCGCCAATTCAGCCCCCGCGCCACCGCCTACCTGACCAGCGCCGTCCACGCCCAGGGTGAAGACCTGCTGCAGATGGCCGGCATTGCCCGCCAGCATCCCGATGCGCGCGTGCTGGACCTGGGCTGTGGCGGCGGGCACGTCAGCTTTCATGTCGCACCGGAAGCCCGGCACGTCACGGCGTATGACCTGTCTCAGCAGATGCTGGACGTGGTGGCCACCGAAGCCGCCAAGCGCGGGCTGGTCAATCTGACGACCTGTCAGGGCAAGGCCGAATACCTGCCGTTCGGCGACGGCGAATTCGACCTGGTGATGTCGCGCTATTCCACTCACCATTGGCAAGACGCCGGGCGTGGCCTGCGCGAGGCCTTCCGCGTGCTGAAACCGGGTGGCATCGCGGTGTTCGCCGACGTGGTGTCGCCGGGCGAGCCGCTGCTGGATACCTGGCTGCAAACCATCGAAGTGCTGCGCGACACGTCACACGTGCGGGATTACTCGGTGGCCGAGTGGACGCGCATGCTGACCGAGGCCGGCTTCACCCTGCAAGGGCTGTCGCCGCGCCGCCTGCCGCTGGAGTTCCAGACCTGGGTCACGCGCATGCGCACGCCGGACACGCTGGTGGCGGCATTGCGCCACATGTTCTCCGTCGCGCCGGATGTGGTGCGCACGCACTTCGACGTGCAGGAAGACGGCTCTTTCACCAGCGATACGGCAACGATCGTGGTGAAGAAGCCGGGCTGAGCAGCAAGTCGGGCTGAGCAGGCAGGCCGAAAGCCAGCCCGTTCCAGCCCCCTTGTATCAGCGGCCCGCGGACGGCGCCCACGCCGCCAGCGCGCCGGCCACGCCCAAGCTGCGCAGGGATTGCGCCGCCTGGGCCACGGCGCGCACGAAACGCGGGTCCTGCCCCAAGTCCCCGAAGACCGGCGCCAGGCCTGTCCACGCTTCCGTCCACGCCAACATCGCCGCCGGTCCCGCGCCGGACCGTTCGGCCGCCGCTTCCGCCAACACATGCTGGCGCGCCAGCACGGCGGCCATGGGGTCCTGGATGTCGTAGCGGCGTCCGGCCTGGTCGACGCCCCGCAAGAAGTGCAACCATGCCGCCACGGCCAGCGCCAGGCCAGGGATCGGCTGATCCGCCGCCAGCCGCGCGCGCACCGTGTCCAGCAGCCGCTGTGGCAGTTTTTGCGAACCGTCCATCGCAATCTGACGGGTCTGGTGCTTAAGCGCCGGGTTCTCGTACCGTTCCAGCAAGCGCGCCTGATATTGCGTCAGGTCCAGGCCGGGCAAGGCCGGCAGGGTCGGCACGATCTCGTCCTGCAGCAGCGCCGCCAGATAGGCTTTCAGCGCCGGCTGCGCCATCGCCTGGTCCACGGTGGCCCAGCCGGCCATCACCGACAGATAGGCCAGCGCCGAATGCGCGCCATTGACCGTGCGCAACTTCAGGGTTTCAAAGGGCGCGGCCTCGGCCACGAAGCGCGCGCCGCCTGCGGTCCAGTCCGGCCTGCCCACGGCGAAGCGGTCTTCCACCACCCATTCCAGATAGGGCTCGGCCAGCACCGGCCAGGCGTCCTGCAAGCCCAGCGCGTCGGCGACGCCGTGCCGGTCTTCGTCCGTCGTGCGGGGCACGATGCGATCCACCATCGAGCAGGGAAAGGCGCAGGACGATGCGATCCATCCCGCCAATGCGCGATCGACCTGCTCTGCGAATGCCAGCACCATGCCTCGCAACAGGTGGCCATTGCTGGGCAGGTTGTCCAGCGACATCAAGGTGACGGGGCCACGCCCCGCCGCCCGCCGCTGCTGCAAACCCCACACCAGGAAACCGATGGTGCTGCGCGGCGCCAAGGGTTGGCCCAGGTCGTGCACGATGTCGGGATGACCCAGGTTGAGTTGGCCGCTGGCGGGATCGTGGCAATAGCCTTTTTCGGTGACGGTGACGCTGACAATGCGCGTATCCGCATGCGCAATGCGCGTAAGCACGGCCTGCGGGTCTTCCGGCGCGACAAGCGTTTCCAGCAGGCAGCCGATGACCGCGAGCTGCTGGCGCGGCGTGCCTTGCCCGTCGGCGCTGCGCAAGGCCAAGGCGTACAGACCGTCCTGCGGCGCCAGCGCGTCGCGCGGGGCGGCCTGGCGCAGCGA
>NZ_JBHFII010000020.1:0-22155 GCF_057334215.1 Achromobacter maghribensis
AGAAGCGATGAAGGTGCGGCGGCGCACAGTGGAACATGTGTTCGGCACGTTCAAGCATTGGATGGGCTATACACACTTCCTAACTCGTCGCTTGGGCAATGTGGGCACGGAAATGAGCTTGAATGTACTGGCCTATAACCTCAAGCGGGTCATGCGCATCCTAGGCTTCCAGCACACGATGAAAGCGATACTGGCGCTGGGCGGCTGAGCGTCAGGTGACCCATAACGCACCTCAGGCCCTATCCGGGCCGCCCAAACGGTCTTGAGTGAGCCCCGCTTCGAAAAATTCGAAGTGAAGACCGCCCAAGGTGATGCGGACCGGGCGATTTCGCTGTGGCTGTCAGGACGAAAAGCGTTTCCACACGGCCTCGGTCGCAAGCAGTCGGACGGTAGCGGCGCTTCCCGTCCCCGGGGCGCCGTGCGGACAAGCAGTCAACCGTCAGACGGGGAGTATTGACAGCGCTTAATGAATGGTGTGCCTTGGCCAGCCGGCCTCCGCCCTGCCTGGCGTGCCTATCCTGGACGCTGCTGGGCTCAAGGGCTTTGGTGTCTATGCCTGGTATGGCGTGTTCGCCCCAGCGGCTACGCCGCAACCCGTGGTGGCGCGGCTGTACCGGGAGCTCAAGGATGCGTTCGCCCACCCCGGGTGCAGACCGTCCTGGCAGAACGGGGCCTGGAATCCGCTTGGGCGGATCTAGCCCAGCTGGCGTCCGCCGCGCCGGCCTGGCCTCAATCGATGACGATCCTCTCCCGCTTGACGACATGAGAAAGCTGATCGACCTCACGCCCGATGCGCGTGGACAATTCCTTTGGATTGCTCATGACGACGATACCCTGCGCACTGAGTGAGGTCTTGGCAGCGGGCTGCTCCATCGCAAGCTTGGACTGCTCGTACAAGGTGTCGACGATCTGGGCTGGCGTGCCTGCCGGGGCGAACAGGCCCAGCCAGAAAGTGACGTCGATGTTTGGATAGCCTGCCTCTGCCATCGTGGGGATATCCGGCATTTGGGAAATCCGTTGCTTCTGTGTGACTGCCAGGGCTTTCAACTTGCCGGCTGCCACTTGCGGTGCGCTGGCCAGCGTATCGAAAGACGTGTTCACCTCGCCCGCCATGACCGCCATGCTTGCTTGCGAGGCCGACTTGTAAGGGACATGGGTTGCCTTGAACTGGGTGCCATTGCTCAGTTGCGCAAACGCCAGATGGGCCAGGTTGCCTTGGCCTCCCGATCCATAGGTGAGCTCGCCCGGATTCTTTTTGGCGTACTCAACCAGATCCTTGACCGACGCGATGGCGTGCTTCTTGGCCCATTCGGGGTTGACGTTCAGAATGAATGGCGCGTCCAGCACCAGGGCGATGGGAGCAAAATCCTTGGTCTTGTACGGGGAGTTCTTGTAGATCAAGGGATTGACGGTGATGCTGCTGCTGTTGGTGGCCAGCAGCGTGTAGCCATCCGGCGCCGATCGGGCCACCTCGGCCGCCCCGATCGATCCATTGGCACCGCCCTTGTTTTCCACGATGACGGGCTGCTTGAGCGTCTTGGACAAAGAGTCCGACAGCAGGCGGGCCATGGTGTCCGTGATTGAACCGGCCGGAAACGGCACGATGATCTTGATGGCTTTGGTGGGCCATGCCTTGTCCTGCGCGAACGCGGCGGTAGACCCCAAGCCCAATGCCGAAGCCACGGCAAGGTGCGCGGAAGTGATGAGGAAGTTACGGCGGGAATCGGATGTAGCCATTTTTTGTCTCCACGAAAATTTAGGTCTTGTGCATTGCATCGTGCTTGCGGGCTTGTCAGGCCGTCTTTCTGGTTGCGGTGTTTCCGATGATTCCGTCGCGCTCCAGCGACTGTTGCTGATCCACGCTCATGCCCAGCACGCGCGAAAACACATCGCCATTGTGCTGCCCGAGCGTAGGCGCGGGGCGCACCGCCGCGACCGTAGCGTCTGGCTCCCTGAACCAGGGCGTGGTCGCCAGAAACTCGCCGATATAAGGGCGGGAAGTCGCCTTGAAAAACTCACGGGCTTTCAGGTGCGGGTCATCGAGCAGCGTCCAGACCGGTTTGACTTCTCCTGCGCTGATGCCGGCTTGCTGCAGTTCGGCCATTGCGCTTTGCGCGGAGCGCGCGCGGGTCCATGCGTTGATCCTGCGGTCTATCTCTTCCTGTCGGGTCCGTCGGCCTGCCGCCTTCTCCAGAGCAGGGTCCCGGGCAAGATCAGCCGCGTGCATGACCGTCAGCAATGCCTGCCATTGCGCATCGCTCGTGATGCTCACCACCACCCAGGCGTCATCGCCCGCGCACGGGTAAATCCCCTGCGGGGCATGGAGAGGATGCGCATTGCCGATGCGAGGCGTGGTCGTGCCGTGCACGGACTGCTCAATGACGAACGGCGCTGTCATGGGCAGCATGCACTCCACCTGAGACAGGTTGACGTGGCGCCCCTTGCCCGAGCGTTGCTGCACGAACAGCGCCAGCAACGCCGCCGCCCCCCCGTTAAAGCCACCCACCGGATCACCATAAGCGTAGGAGGTCAGCGCCGGCGGGTTCTGCGAGAAACCGGTGTGATGGGGCAGGCCGCTGGCCTGCTCCAGCGTGCCGCCATAGGCCCTGATCGTGCTCCATTCATTGCCCGACCCGAATGCCGGCATGGACACCATGACCAAGCGGGGATTGACCTGGGACAGCACGGCATAGTCCAGGCCAAGTTTGGGCAGTACCTCTGTCGAGTAGTTCTCGATGACGATGTCGGCCTTGGCCACCAGATCGAGCAGGACCGCACGCCCTTCCGCACGGGTCAGATCAAGCGTGATGCCCAGCTTGTTGCGGTTCATCAGCGCAAAGTTCGAGTTCTTTTCGTACAGCTTTTCCTGATAGAACTCATCGGTGTAATGCGTGCCCCGCCACCAGTCCGGATAGCGCGTGCTTTCAACCTTGATGACTTCCGCGCCAAAGTCCGCCAGCGTCCTTGCCGCCAATGGCCCGGCCCACCCCATCGTCAGATCCACCACCCGGATTTTTCGCAAGGGCGGCGCGTCCGGCGCGGCCCTGGCCAAGCCGGCGGCCGGCGTCAAACTCTGCGCTTCACGGTAGCGGGGGCCGTCAGCGTCCAGAAACGCTGCCTTACCGCCCGGCAAGGGCCCCGCATCGCCCATGGGCAGTGGAACGACCGGCCCCTCGAATTCGGCCGCCCCCGCCTTGACGGGAACAAAAGCGCCGCGTTCGCGATGCACGCCTTGTTGAAGCAGTTCTGCCATGGTCGGCACGATGACAGCGGGGAATTTCTCCTTGCGCAGCACATCGAACCATTCCTCGGCTGTCCTGGCGCGCAGGCTGGGAATCAGGAACGCATCGATTTCGTCCGCATGGGCCATACGGGTCGGCCCGCTGGCAAAACGCGGATCCGCAGCCTGGTCCGGGTGGCCGATGGCGGCGCACAGCGCTGCCCACTGCGGGCCAGTATGGGCGAACAGCCCAATCCAGCCCTCCTTGGTCTCGTAGATGCCGGCGGGATGCGCTGTGCAGAACCGGTTGACACCCAGCCGCGCCAAGGGATGCCGGCCATCCTGCACCATGCCGGCTTCCATCTCCACCAGCGAAAACGCAATCTCATGGATGCTCAGCATATAACGCCGGCTGCCGTCGGATCGTCCCAGCAACGCGGCGGTCGCGCTGGAGAATGCGGCGACACCGGCGGCAATGGCGGTCTGAATGTCGTGCGGCAGATGGGGCGGCCCCTGCTGTGCGCCACTGCAATACACCGCGCCGGCCAGGGCGCGGCACACGGCCTCGGTTCCCGCGAAACCACTGTAGGGGCCGGACTCGCCGAACCAGGTCAGACAGACTTCGATCGGCGCAGTGCCCTGGCCGTCATTCCCATCGCCGGCGTATGCGGGGCGCTTCAGAACCTCCAAGCCTTCGTCCAAAGCCCGGGCGTCGAGAATCACATCGCATGTCCGCGCGAGCCCAGACAGCCACGCGGGTTCCGCGCCTGTCTTTCCACGATGAGCCACGCTGCGCTTGTTGGTATTGAGCCAGGCATGCAAGGCGCTTGCGGGCTCGTCATTGGCGTCGTTCAAAAGGGGCGGCAGGCGGCGCAGTGTGTCGCCGTCGGCGTCCTCCAGCTTGATGACCTCGGCGCCAAAATCCGCAAAGAGCTTCCCGGCATAAGCCACTGCCGCGCCGCAGCCGATTTCCAGCACGCGCAACCCGGCGAAGGCGAGCCGGCTTTCAGATGTTTGCATAGTCGCAACCTGTTCCAACACACTTCGCCCCTATTACCAGGTATCGACAAAGGCGCGGCGGGCCCGGCCGGCGCGCAAAGATGCCGACGCGATGCCTTGGCGTATCCACGTGCGGGTCTGCGCGGGATCAATGACTGCGTCGATCTCGGTCGTGGACGCGACATTGATGGCGTGCCCGCGTTCGTAGGCGCGAGCCACCAGCTCGTCGTAAAGCGCCTGGCGCTGCGGCCCCTCGGGGACGTTCTCGAGCTCCTTCTTGAAGCCCAGCCGGATGGACCCTTCCAGGCCCATGGGGCCGAATTCGCCCGTTGGCCACGAAACCGCGCAACTGGCCGAGCGAAAGCCCCCGCCGGCCATGGCCATGGCGCCTAGACCGTAGCCCTTGCGCAAGGCAATTGCCAGGATGGCGACCCGCAGCTTGGCCGCGACTACGAACATGCGCGACACATGCCGGACTTGCGCCTTGGCCTCTTCCTCTGGCCCGACCATGAATCCCGGCGTATCGATCAACGAAATGATAGGCAGGCCGTGGATATCACACAGATTCATGAAGCGTGCCGCCTTGTCGGCCGCATCGGCATCGATGGCGCCTCCCAGGTGATGCGGATTGTTGGCGATGATCCCTACAGGCTGCCCTTCCACACGAGCCAGGGCGGTGTGCATTCCCAGGCCGAACCCCGAGCGCAGCATCAATACGCTGCCTACGTCGGCAATACCTTCGATGACCTTGCGGCTGTCGTAGACACGCAGGCGATTCTCGGGCACCACATGACGGAGGTGGCGTGGGTCCGGTGCCACCCAGTCCTTGGTGCGGCCCTGGAACATGGACAGATAGTGCTTCGCCGCCGCGACGGCCTGCGCCTCGTTGTCGACCAGGATGTCGATGACGCCATTGGCGAACTGCACCGGCGCGGGGCCAACGTCCTCTGGCCGGAAGATGCCCAGTCCTCCGCCTTCGATCATCGCCGGGCCGGCCATGCCGATGTTGGCGCTCTTGTCTGCGATGATGACATCGCAGACCCCTAGAAAGGCGGCGTTGCCCGCGAAACAGCGTCCCGAAACAATGCCAAGCAAAGGCACTTCGCCACTGAGTTCGGCCAGCGCGGCGAACGACGGCTGATACAGCCCGGACACGAACGGAAAATCCACATCGCCCGGCCGCCCGCCTCCGCCTTCGGCGAACAACACCATCGGCATTTCGTCGCGGCGTGCACGTTCCACCAGCCTGTCGGTCTTGATGTGGTTGCGTTTGCCCTGCGTGCCCGCCAGCACCGTCGCGTCATAGGCCATCACCCCGGTCAGCGACCCGTCGTAGCCGAATGCGTCGCCGTTGACGTTGCCAATGCCGGTGACAATGCCGTCCGCAGGCGTGTTGGCGATCAGGTCTTCCTTGCTGCGGCGGCTGGCCTGCGCGGCAATGACCAGCGCGCCAAACTCCACGAAGGAGCCTTCATCGCACAGGTCGTCCACGTTCTCCCGTGCGGTGCGCTGCCCTCGCGAACGGCGCTTGGCCACGGCCTGCGGGCGCGCGTCATCGTAAAGCGACGCGTGGCGGTCGAAAACCGCTTGCAGGTCAAGGCGCACGGCGTCCAGATCGATCGCGTCTGTCACGACATCGGTGTCGACACCACTCGATTCCTGTTCCAGCAAGACCAGGATCTCACCTTCGAGCACGTTACCGCTACTGGCGGCTGGCACCTCGACGACCCTGCCATTGAAATCGGCGACGACGGTGTACTCCATTTTCATCGCTTCGATCACGGCGATGGGTTGGCCCTTGAGCACGACCGCGCCAGCGCTCACGGACACCTCGACCAGGCGGCCGCTCAACGGGGCGCGCGATGCCGAGAGCCCTTCGGGTACAGCGGCCAGCGCTGCCTGCGGCAAGTTGGCCGCCGACGCGCTGCGCCCCCCCGAATCCCCGATCAGGCTGTCCTTGGCCTGCTGCTCCTCCGCGTACTGCTCGGCCGCTGCAAGCAGTTCCCCGAGGATGGCCTCGATGTAGCGCGTATGGTTGCGCTGCGACAGGAAGTCCTCGCGGGCCACGAGCGCCTGCAAAAGATGGATATTCGTCGCGACACCGGCAATCCGGAACTCGGCCAGGCAGCGGCGCAAACGCCGTACCACTCCCGAGAAATCGTCACTGCTGCTGAACACGATCAGCTTGGCCAGCAGCGTGTCGAACGCCGGGGCAGGCGCGTACCCGCTATAGGCATGGGTGTCGACGCGCACGTCGGGGCCGGCGGGCGGCTCAAAACGCTCCAGCCTGCCGTGTGCCGGGCGTGCCATGCCCGTGGCATCGGTCGATTCTGCATTGATGCGAACCTGGATGGCGTAACCGTTCAGCCCCGGCGGGTTGGTCGGGTCCACGCCCAGTTCGGCCAGGCGCCTACCCTGCGCGACCCCGATCTGCAAGGTCACCAGATCCACGCCCGTGACCCGCTCGGTAATCGTATGTTCGACCTGCAACCGGGGATTGGCTTCGATGAATACAAAGTCCGTCTGCACCCCGTGCTCGTTCTCTTCGACCAGGAATTCAAAGGTTCCCAGGCTGCGGTACTCCACCTTGGCCGCCATTTTCTTTGCTGCGGCAAGAATGGCGGCGCGCAGCGTGGCGCTTAGCACCGGGCTGGGCGCGATCTCGACCACTTTCTGAAAGCGGCGCTGTAGCGTGCAATCCCGATCGCCAAGCGCGACCACCGACGCCCCATCGCCGGCAATCTGCACTTCGATATGACGCGCGCGATTGACCAGACGCTCCGCATACAGCGCGTCCACACCAAAGGCCGACATGGCTTCCGACCGGCAGCGGGCATAGAGCTCGGCGATATCGGCTTTGGACTTGACGACGCGCATCCCGCGCCCGCCGCCTCCGCCGACCGCCTTGATGACGATCCCGACCCCGCCCTGCTCGTCGAAGAACCGTTCGACGTCCGCAAGTGTTGCCCCGCCCGGCGTGGCGGGCATGACGGGTACGCCGCATTCGCGGGCCAGTTGCAACGCGCGGCCTTTGTCTCCGAACAGAGCCAGGTGATCGGCATTCGGACCGATGAACGTGATTCCCGCCGCATCGCAAGCCAGGGCAAATTCCGCCCTTTCACTCAAGAAGCCATACCCCGGATGGATGGCATCGCAATGCTCGGTCTTGGCTACGGCAATGATGGCGTCGATATCGATATAAGCCGCCGGACCGGAGCCGGTCAGCGCAACCGAGGCATCTGCAAGAATTCGATGCCTGGAGTTTGAATCATCCTGGGAATACACCGCGACGCTTTCCAACCCAAGGTCGCGCACCGCGCGAATGACTCGCACGGCGATTTCGCCACGATTGGCAACCAACACTCTCTTCATGGTGATCCTATGTCTCTGCTCTAACTCTTATGCTCAAGTTCTTAAGCTGCTGCCCGTAGCCATCGCATGTTCCTGCCAGACGAGGCACGCCTGCGGGCACGCGCCGATAGGCATTAACATGCAAGTGGATACGCGCAATCGCAGCCCAGCTTGATCCGGCGGTTGTCGTTAACTTGGTGAGGATGGTAGGAGTCGTGCAACAGCCGCACAATTCACATTTTTCTCTGACCCCTATAGCCGTTCGGCATGTGTCTCGATAAAAGCAGGCGGAAATGGAACTCAGGCAATTAAGAACGGTTTTGGCGATCGCGGAAACCGGCAGCCTCACCAAGGCGGCGGAGCTGCTGCACGTTGTGCAGCCCGCCCTGTCCCGGCAGCTGAAGCAACTGGAAGACGAACTGGGCACTCCGCTTTTCGAGCGCAACCGGCTTGGGATGGTGCTGACCGTGCCAGGCCGCCGGTTTGTCGATCAGGTGCGGGTTTCCCTTAAGGGGCTCAATGAAGCCCGGGCCGACATCGGCGCCGCAAAATCGGATTTGCTTGGCACGGTGTCCATCGGCATGCTGCCCGGCCTAGCGGCCCCGCTTGCCGGCCCGCTCGTCATCGCGTTGCAGCAGCAGTATCCCAACCTGCGCGTGCGCATCGCCACCGGCTTTTCGGATTTCCTGCAAGAGGGGCTGGAGGGCGGCAAGCTTGATATCTGCCTGATGGGCGACTATCTGCAATCCGAACTTCTGCAGACCTCGCCCGCTTATTCCGAGCCCATATACGTCTTCGGCCTGCCGGGATCCGGATTGTCCGAGGACACCCCGATGACGCTCGAGGCCGTTTCCAGAATGCCCATGGTGGTTCCGGAAGCGCGCAGCTTGCGCAACGTGATAGACCGGGCCTGCACCATCCTCGGCGTCAACCTGAATCTGGTTGCCGAGTCGGACAGCACTGCGGTCATTCTTGATCTGGTATTACGCGGCGTCGGCTACACCATCCTGCCAGTCATCCCCATCATGACGATGCTGGCCGAAAAGCGCATCGAAGGCGCGCCCATCATCAGCCCCACGCTGCAACGCACCGTGATCATCGGCACCGCCGTGCTGAACCGCAACCCCCGCATCGTCAATGTCCTGCATGCCGAGCTGATCCGCCTGCTCGAGCCCTACATCAAACAGTTCGAGAACGTCGGCGTACGCTGGCTGGCTGATTGAGTACATCCCTCTGCGTGCACCCTCCGCGTACACCCTCTCCACGCGGACCCGGCACGCACCGGGCCGCGGGCTCGCTATGCTCAATCGCTATGACCCTCGTCAAAATTAGTTAATTGTCCCCAGACGTGTCGCCCCCCTAAGATCATTCGAGCGTCGTGGCATCGCCAGCAGACAAGCCATGCACCCAACGGGTGTATGCCCCGTCCGCCTGCCGGCCGGCCGCGGACAAAGAATCTTGGGAGGCGAATGTGCAGAATTCCTCTAACAGCACACACACAGCGGGCGACGAGGCAGTCGGCCCGGAGCAGTACTTCCAGCGCATGCTCGAACAAGGGCAGTTCATGATTCAGCGCTGCGAGACAACCGGCCGCGCCGTTTTCTATCCTAGGGCCATCTCCCCGTATGGCGGCGGACGCCTGCGCTGGGAAGCCGCCAATGGCGGCGGCACCATCTATTCGACCACCGTCGTGCGCCAACGCCCCGAACGGGGTGGGAACTATTGCGTCGTCCTGGTGGACCTTGAAGAAGGGCCGCGCCTGATGAGTACCGTTGTCGACATGGATCCGCTTGCGGTGACGATCGGCATGCGAGTCCGTGCAGAAGTGCGCCGCCAGTCCTCTGGCGTGCCGCGCGTGGTGTTTGTGCGCGCGGACTGACCGCGTGTGGTGTCTGTGCGCGCGGGCTGACCGCGCGACGCTTGTTAATTGGAATGACTTGATGGCTACTAGTACAAGAGGGGCCTCGGCAATTGTCGGGGTCGGCACCACGCCTGGCTGGAACAGCCCCGGGTTCTCGGCGTTGGATCAACTCGGCATCGCCGTTCAGGCGGCGGCGGCCGATGCGGGCATCGGTGTGGACCAGATCGACGGCTTGTTCACGTCCACACTGACGCATTTCATGCCCGCCCTGTCCGTGGCGGAGTATCTCGGCATCCATCCGACCTATATGGATGGCACCAACATCGGCGGATCCTCATTTCTGGCCCACCTGTTGTCGGCCACCCTTGCCCTGCAAGCCGGGCTGTGCAAAGTGGCTTGCATTTGCTATGGGTCGAACCAACTGTCGGCGGGCGGCAAGCTGACCACCCTGACCGAACCCGCCCCCTGGGAGGCGATGTATTCGCCGCGCAACCCCATCAGCGGCTACGCCCTGGCTACCGCGCGCCACATGCACCAGTACGGAACCACGCGCGAGCAGTTGGCCAGCGTCGCGGTCGCCGCGCGCCAATGGGCGCAGCGCAATCCTGCCGCGCACGAGCGCGGCCCCCTGAGCATCGCCGATGTTCTGGATTCCCGGCCTATATCCGACCCTCTCACGCTGCGGGACTGCTGCCTGGTGACCGATGGCGGCGGAGCAATGATTCTCGTCGCCGCTGAGCGCGTGCCGGAATTTTCCAACACGCCAGCCTATATTCTGGGCGTCGGTGAGGCAACCACGCATCGCCAGATTTCAAGCATGGAAGACCTCACGGTCACCGGTGCCGTGCAATCCGGCCAACGCGCCTTCGAGATGGCGCGCGTCGCGCCGCAAGAGATCGACGTCCTGCAACTCTATGACGCATTCACCATCAACCCGATTCTGTTTCTTGAGGACTTGGGTTACTGCGCCAAGGGCGAAGGCGGCGCCTTCGTGGCGTCAGGCGTGACCGCGCCCGGTGGCGCACTGCCGGTCAACACCAACGGCGGCGGCCTGTCCTGCAATCACCCGGGCATGTACGGCATTTTCGCGGCCATCGAAGCGGTGCACCAGATCCGGCGCTCCGCAGGCGCCAGACAGGTTGACGGCGTCGATCTGGCCCTGGCCCACGGCAATGGCGGCCAGTTGGCCAGCCAGGTCACGGCGATTCTCGGATCGCGCGCCACCCTGTAAACGCTGAAACCGCGGACACAATCATGAGCACCACCATCAGCACGCCAGTCGTCACCCACCATCCCTTCCTGGCCGAAGGTCAATTACACAAGCTTCCGTTTGCGGCCAAGGCCAGGTCCGTCAACCGGGCGGCGGTGATAGGCGCCGGCACGATGGGCGGCGGCATTGCGATGTGCTTCGCCAACGCCGGCATACCCGTGGTGCTGCTGGAGAAAGACGCCGAGCGCCTCAGCCAGGGCATGGCGCGCATCAAAGAAAACTACGCCAACTCCGCGCGGCGCGGCCGGCTCAGCACAGACGACGTCGCACAGCGACTCGCCTGCATACAGGGCAGCACGCGCTTCGAGGATCTGGCCGACGTGGATATGGTCATTGAAGCGGTGTTCGAGGAAATCGGGCTCAAACACGAGATTTTCAAGACACTCGATCTGGTCTGCAAACCCGGCGCCATCCTGGCCTCCAACACCTCTTACCTGGACATCGACAATATAGCGAGCGCCACCGGGCGGCCGCAGGACGTGGTCGGGATGCACTTTTTCAGCCCGGCCAACGTCATGCAGTTGCTGGAGAACGTGCGCGGCTCCGTCACCTCTGACGACGTGTGCGCCACCGTCATGGAAGTGGGCCGCCGCCTGGGCAAGGTCGCCGTGCTGGTGCGGTCCTGCGACGGATTCGTCGGCAACCGCATGTTGGCGAAGCGTACGCGCGAAAGCTATTTCCTGCTCCAGGAAGGCGCCTCGTTCTTTCAGATCGACCGTGTGCTGCGGGACTTCGGCCTTCCGATGGGGCCGTTCGCCATGGCGGATCTGGCAGGGTTGGACGTGGGCTGGCGCAATCGCCAGAGCCGCCTCCCGAACCTGACGCCGCGCGAGCGCGAGTGCGACATGCTGGACCGCATGGTCGCCGCGGGCCGGCTGGGCCAGAAGACCCAGGGTGGCTTCTACGACTATGACAGTGACCGCAAGGCCACCCCGTCGCCTGCCGCCGAAACACTGGTCGCCGCACACCGCGCCGCCTCCGGCCGACAAGCGCGGCAGATCTCCGACGAGGAAATTCTGGAGCGCTGCCTGTACTCCACGATCAACGAAGCCGCCTATATCCTGGAAGAGAATATCGTCGAACGCGCCTCCGACATCGACGTTGTCTGGCTCAAAGGCTACGGCTTTCCCGCCTATCGAGGCGGCCCGCTGTGCTATGCGGATCAGATCGGTCTGCCTGCCGTCCTGGCGGGGCTGCGCAAGTACGAAGCCGTGCACGGTTCCCAATACTGGAAGCCGGCCAATCTCATCGTCAAGCTCGCTCAGGAGGGGCGCGGCTTTCACGATGGCTCTGCCTGAAGCCGTGCACACGCAATAAGAGGGAGCACGTCAACGCTGTCCCAGAGGGACGCAGGCACTGTCGATACATCACCTGCGTGGGCAGCGGACCAGGCATATACAGAAGTCTTGATAAATACAACAAACTGGAGACACGCGTGTCTGAAAAGCAACTGCATCGCATCCCATTGGGCGGCAATCTGGCCGCCCTCATCATCTGCGGCAGCAGCGCCCTGCTCGCGCCTGGCGTCGCGGCTGCCGCCGATTGGCCCGACGGCAAACCCATCACCATCATCGTCCCGTTTTCGCCTGGCGGTTTCACGGATCTGGTTGCGCGCCGCTTCGCTCAAGACCTGGGCAGTGAGTTGAAGACGACCATCGTGATTCAGAACAAGCCCGGCGCCAGCGGCCAGATCGGCACTGCGCTCGTCGCACGCGAGAAACCGGACGGCTACAACCTGCTCGTCACGGCCACGCAGCACGTGATCTATCCCGGCCTGCAGCCCAACCTGCCCTACGACCCGAAGAAGAGCTTCTCCAACGTGGCCATTCTGGCTTACGCGCCTAACGTTCTGCTGGTTCCCGCCAAATCTCCCATCTCCAGCGCCAAGGAATTCACGGCCTACGCCAACCAACAACCTGGCGGTCTGGCCTTCGGCTCCAGCAGCGTGGGCGGCTCGGCGCACATGTCCGGCGAACTCTACAAAATGGTCGCCGGCGCCAATCTGCGCCACATCCCCTACAAGGGCGCCGCGCCGGCCGTCACTGACCTGATAGGCGCGCAGATCCCGGCGGCATTCCTGGACGCAACATCGGCAGCCGCCTTCATCCGCTCGGGCGACGTCAAAGCCCTGGCCGTCACCTCAAAAGACCGCCTGCCCAGCTTGCCCGATGTCCCCACCGTCGCCGAATCCGGCTATCCGAGCTACGAATCGCAGGCCTGGATAGGTCTCTTCGGCCCCGCCGGCATGCCGACACCCATCGTGCAGAAACTGAACCGGATCGCCATCGACAGCGCCAACGCCGAAGCCAACATCAAATGGCTCAACGACAACAATGCCACGCCGGCCAAGCTCTCGCCGCCACAGGTCACGGGCTTCGTCGACGCCGAGCTCGACAAATGGAAAACCGTCATCGACCGGGCGCACGTCACGGTCCAATAGCACGATGAGGCGCTCGCAAACGGGCGCCGCAACCGCAAAGCGGCCCGGGGCCGTCCGAAACCCGAAGCAAGACGAACGTCACGACAAGGGCGTTCTGCATGGCACGACAGCCTGGGGCCACGGTTCATATCGCGCCTGCATCGCTTGACAATGCTTGACTGTTGCGCGCTGGAGATACATTGCGACACACTGTAATCTTCTCCAACACGTACGGCGTTCGTCGGTCGGCGCTGGGGCGTTAGACCGTGCGGTACGTGGGCTGGAAGGCTATCGCCAGAATGGCTCTACGCCTCAAGACCCTTTCCCACGTACTCGCCCGTCTATGCCTGCAACCCTGCTCGAATGGTCTGTGCCCGCGGCGATCCTGTTGTGCGCCCTCGGGCTCTGCGCCGCGCGCTTCGTTGGCTTCAACACGCTCCGGTGGGGTTACGCCCTTGGCTGCCTGGGCATTGGCTACGCCATCATGCTCGTGCAGGCCAGTGAGCTTTCCCCTTATAAACAAGTGGTCGAGGATGCTTTCATTCTGGGCGGCGTCATGTTGGCCTGTCGCGCGCTGCAGGGCCGGCGCGGCACGCTGCCCCCTCGCTACATTGATATTGCGGTCCTGCTGGCCTCGACCGCAATGGTCATCGTCTCTGTTGTGCTGTTTGCCAGCGCGAAGCTGGAAACGTTCTTCGTCCAGGCCTGTTGCGCGCTGGTGATCTGGCGGACCACGTTCTCTTTTGCAAGGCACGTCGCAACCACGTCGGACAAGGTCCTCATCGCCGCGTTTCTCTTCATCGCGCTCGTGTTGACGGGTCAATGCGTTCTGTACCTTGCCGCCCCCACGCCCATTCTCGCAGCGGGCGAATGGAGAACGTCCGTCTGGGGGACCTTGATCCAATACACCGGGCTACTGGGGAGCATTGTCCTGACCTTCGCGGTCTTCATCGCGACAAGCTGCGATGCCATAGAGAAATACCGTCGCCAAGCGCATACCGACGCGTTGACGGGGCTGCTGAACCGGCAGGGGCTTGATGGCTTTCTTGCCTCCGTTTCCGGGCGCTCGCTTTCGGATGGCGCAACGCCGACCGCGCTGATCATGGCCGATATCGATAATTTCAAACGCATCAACGATGTCTTCGGCCACCCGTTTGGCGACATGGTGCTGGCACGATTTGGCGCCCTGCTTCGACCAGAAGCAGACGCCCACCTTTGCGCCGCCCGCCTGGGAGGGGAAGAGTTCCTGTTGATGCTGCCAACGGAAAATCTGCAAAGCGCGACTGCCATCGCCGAAGAAATCCGTGCGAATTTCGTAGCGCAGCGTTGGGCCCCGCACGCCCCCAACTCACGTTTCACGGCCAGCATGGGCGTGACCTTGCTAGAAGCGGATGAGCATTTCGCCAGCGCACTGAAGCGCGCAGACGACCTGCTCTACGCGGCGAAACGACGAGGACGGAACTGCACGGTCGCGAGTGACGCGCCAGGCGCCACCGTACATGCCCGGTCCGCGTTCAGCGACACCGTGGGCAGGGAAAAATACTGTGCATGAACATGAATCCCTTGGCGCCCCTTTTCCTGAATGGCTTCTTAACACAGGCGATCGGAAGCGAGGGGGTCGGGTTCAGGATGATGTTCTAGGGCGGGATGCAATGGCAGATTGCGCCTCAACGTAGAGGCGCTGGGTCCGCAATGGTCGGCGAGTATCGGCAGGCGGCCGTGGCGGCCGGCATTGCTGCCAGCACGCCGACCGAAGGACGGCCCCGGCTCAATTCACGCGCATGACCTGCGGCAGCTTATAGGTGCCGTTCAAGATTTGTTCGGCAGGCTCGTAGAGACGCATCTGCAGGAAGAAATCACCGTTGGGTGCGGGGAGCCAGTTCGACTCTTTGTCCGGCCCCGGCGACTTGGCCTGGATGTACAGGGTCAAGCTTCCATCAGGGCCGGTCTTCAGGCCGTCGGTCCGATCCCCGATTGAATAGCGCTTAATGGAATTCTGGACCATGAACAGATCTTTGGCGTCATACATGGTCAACGACCAGAACGCCTTGACAGGAACGTTGCCTTCGAACCGAAGCGTGTAGGCGTGCTGTCCGTTTAGCGGCTTTCCGTCATTGTCTATGTACCGGTTCGGGTAAAGCGCGCGCAGCGCTTTATTCAGACCCAATTGCTTATAGGCGATCGCTGAGCGAAGCAGGTAGTCTGTCCCGTACTCACCGCCTTTGAACTCCATATTCCAGCCGTTGACGCGTGAGCCGGAATCCATCGCAACGCGCTTCACTGCGGCCAATCCATCTTGAAGCGCCCGATTCAAGCCACGCTTGGTGGGCTCGGGCAATGACGCGGCGTCGAAGGGTTTGTCGAGGCCGACACCAATCCGCTTAAATTGGTCGGTGATCGGAGCGTCTTCTGGCAAAGGATTCAGACGTATCGCCGCGTCAAGAACGGCGAAAAATCCCAAGCCCTCGGGAAAGCCCATTTTGGCACTAGCTGCTTTGTGACCCAGCTCAAGCTTTTTGAACGGTTTTTCATAGTTGCTCAACAGCGTCAGCCGATACTCATCCTGCAGCGCCCGTGCCGCAGGCAGATCTTTCTCACCCTCTACCCCGGTTCGTCCAATCACGTAAACCTGCGGTGTTGGCGACTCGATTCGCACCATCTCTGGAGGCAATGTCCCTTTCCAGCCGGGGCCAACGATAGCGAATGTGCCCCCCTTGGCGCCCAACGTGCCAATGCCGATGTCCTCAATCGCGCGTGAATAGGCGTCAAGCAGCTGCATGATGTAGTAACGCCCCTTGGTATCGGGGACCGTCAATACCACTGGCTCTTTGGACAGGTCCAAACCGGCGAAGGAATAAAGCGTGTCGTTGTTGGCGGTAACAACAAACTTGTCATCGGGACCGTAGAGGCGTCGCGCATGCCCCATCTGATTGGTGGGCGCTTGCCCATTGTCATACGGCTTATCGGCATCGGTCTGGCTGTTCAACCCCAATTGCATCATGACCGGGCCAAAACCGTAAAACACCGCTTCCATGCCCGTGGCATAGGCGATGTTCTCGTCGGTTTGCTCGGTTTGCGCGGCTGCCGTCGGCGCCTGGGCGAGCGCCGTCGTCGAGGCGCCAGCAACAAACAGGCCTGCCACGAACGCCCGGGTCACCGCGTTGAAAATGAAGTTGTTCATGTAGTTTTCCGAATGGGTGATAAGAACTTCCTGACTGGCTCGTGGTGGCGTCAACACGAGGTCCCGCGGCCTCCCTCTGGCCGCGGTCGGTGTCCGATGCGCTCAGGGCGCCTTGATCAACTGAGGCATCTGCCACTTGTTATCCAGAACTTCCTGTTTGGGCTGATACAACCGAAGAATCACGTAAAAGCCACCCTTGGGCGCCGGGAGCCAATTGGCGGAATTTTCGCCCTCGGGCTTGTCCGCCTGGATTGGAATCGTGATGGAACCATCCGGCGCCACCTTCAACCCTTGCGTATCCGAGCCGACCTTGTAGCGGTTCAGCTCATTAGGCACGAGCATTTTGTCGTCGGCGTTGTACATCGTCAGCGACCAGAAGGCGTCCACGGGCGGCGCCGAATCAAGCTTCACCACATAGCGGTTGGCGCCGCTCAGCGCCTTGCCTTCGCTGTCCGTGTATCGAAGCGGGTACATCGCCTCGCGCTCCCCCTGTCCACCCAGATACGGGCCCGATACCAGGGCTCTCAGGGGATAGTCGTAGCCGAAATCGTCAAGGCCGGTTACCCAATTCCAGCCGTTTCGCACACTGGAGGAGCCAAGCAAGGATGCCGCCGCGACAGCCGGACCATCCTTTAATCCGCGTGACATGCCCTTGCGGGTGGCATCGCTGAGCTTGCTTGGATCAAACCCATTCTTTGTCAGGCCGATGCGCTCGTACTGTGCGAACAGCGCCTCGTCCGCTGGCTTCACGCGGGTAGATTGCAAGGCGAAGGCGAGGTGCTTGAAGAAACCGAATTCATCGTTGCCGATATCGGGTAGCGGAGGCAGATCGGTGATAGTGCTGGCCTTGCCGCTCAGGGGCTTGACGCTGAACTGCTTCTGCAGGGCAAGCACCGGCGTCGGGTCTTCCCCCTGTTTGACCTGCAGTCGTCCCCACAGCCAGACCTTGTTGGTGCTGACATCAAGCCGCTTCATCCCTGCCGGAACCTTGCCCTTCCAGCCCGGCGGAGCGATCAGGAACTTGCCGGCTTTGGTGCCGGTCACCCGGCGGCCCACATAGTGCTCCAGCTCCTGCCACATGCTGAACAGGTCAACGACGTAGTAACGATCATGGGTGTCCGGCACGGTCAGCACATACGGCTCGGTCAGGTTTAAAACCGTGCTCATGTAGTACGTGTCGTTGTTGGCCGTTGGCATATCCTTGGCGTCGGGGTTCGCCAACTTCGTCGCCCAACCCATTTGATTAAGCGGTGCCCGATAGCTGGTTGGCGGCTTCGGCGAGGGAACATCGACGTACTCGCGCATCACCCGCTCCATGCGGACCAGCGGGTAGCCCCATGTATACGCCGAGACGGCCAAGGCATAGCCGTCAGCTTCCTGGCCCTTCGCGATGACTTCCGGTGTGCTCGCCGTGGTCAGCAATTCATCGGGAAAGGCTTGAGCGGCGGCGATGGAGGGCACGGGTGCCATAGCCGTTGAACCCATTATCACGGCGGTGCATAGAAGGCTTCCAATTCGACCATTCACGCGGTTTCTCCTTGGGAAACATGGACAAGCAGGCGCCGGCGTAAGCACCGCTTGATGACAAGCTGCAATCTGTCTTGCCGATGGCCTGCGCATGTTCGTCGCAGGCCTTCGTACCGCCTACTTGGGGAACAGCAGAGTGACCGTAAAACGTCCGCCCCATCCTCTGGGGCCGTTCTCGGCGGATTCCGCCCAGTAACGCAAACCGACCTGAAAGCTGATGGGTTGATCGCCCACTTTGGTGACTTTGGACACCTGAAGGTTGATCGGCACCGCCCAGTCGGACTTCTTCCAGTCGTAGGTAGATTCGGTATTAAGCGCGTACGTGATGGCGTCAGGCGTGGTGTATGCCAGAAATGGCTGTAGGAATGTGGACGATACGCCGGGACGAGATGACTGGCCCGCATACGACCAGATGTGATTTGCAAGCCCGCCATACGTCCAGGGCCCGTTCTGCTGCAGCACCACGCCGGTGGGGCCAGCGCCCCATTTTTTACCGCCCAACAGTTTGTCGGTGGCGGTAGGAAGCAACAACGCGGGCCCCACGCCCCAGATGGTTCCCGCTGCCGTGGGTTTGGAGGGAGACAAGAAGAAGCTCTGAACCGTATCGCCCAGGCCGCTTTGGCTGGACCCGTCGCCGGTCACGTCGCTTTGCCAGACCACCGGCAGGATCGTCCGCGATATCAGGTTCCAGTCCTGGTTAAGCGTGATGGGAACGACCGGCTGGATATTCAAGGTATTGCGGTGACCGTTACCGTTAGGCCCCAGTCCGCGATCATAGTTGTATTGAAACGGAACGCTGATCAACGCGGCGACGGGGTTGCTAAGCTGCTTTGCGAGTTCCTGGCTGTCTGCCGCGACCGCGGAACCGGCGCTGAGCGTCAAGACTGCCGCCACTATTGCGCGATTTTCCGCCCCACGCAAGACGGATATAGCCCCGGTGTGCAGCTGCGACAAGTGCGTCCGCGGCTTGGTAAAGCAAAAACTCCTTTCGCTGGACATGCAAACTCCCGGTCCGGTGCCAACTTGGGCAGCGATTCAATGAAATTTTTGTGTGTCGCACCACGAACTTTAATGGGATCTTATTCCCGCGTAAATGGAAGAATCTCTCTTTATGTAAGCCCATATGTATCGCATGGCATGCCGGTTTTCCGGTGACCGTGAAAGGCGGCATTGGCCTCCAGCGGCCCGGTGCGCGACGCGGCTCCGACCAGCGCGGCCTATCGCCGCTACCCGGCTGATCTCGACCAGGGTGATATCCGAGCCGGTAGATTCAAGGCCCCGCGCGGCTTTAACAAAAATGCTAAAACTGGACATTTTCATTGCGCCAGATTCAGGCGATAGTTCCGCCCCTTCCCTGGCCACCTTGGCGTTGACTTCTGAAGCCCATGTACACCTCGACCTTTACGTTTCTGCCTGGCACCTACGACGATAACTTCCATGCGCTGGACAACACCATCGCAGCGATCGCCAGGTCGATCCCCGGCTACCTGGGTGAGGAAGCGTGGGAGAATCCCGCCACAGGCGCCGTCTCCAACGTCTACTACTGGAGCACGATGGAAGCGCTTAAAGCGCTGGTGGAACATAAAGACCACCTCAAGGCCAAGCAACAGCAAGCCAATTGGTTACGCGGCTATCAGGTCGTCATTGCAGAGGTCATTAACTTCTATGGCGACGGCCGTCTCGAGCATCCGTTGAATCGGGCAGGAACCGCCCCCCAAAGGCAAACCGACTGATTCGCTTCGCGCCAACGGTATTCGGGCAAGACGCGTACTCCTCGGCGCTCGCTAGAATGGCGTCAAGTCTTGATCGCCGAGGGTTTGATGAGTTTTATCCCTCGCGCGGCGTTGTAGCCGTGGATCTCCTTCACATCGAGTTTGCGCATGAACTCGATGGTGTGGGCGTCGATGACCTGTCCGGGCACCATGATTGGAAAACCCGGTGGATACGGAATGACGAAATTCGCCGACACCAGCGCCAAGCCGGTCTTCAAGCGCTGGTCCAATTCCTGGCTCGCTAGAGGCAGGTATTCGCAATCTTGCTCGTTGTATGCGGCGAAGAAGGCGTCGCGCATATTTCCTTCCGGCGTGATGCTGTGGGGATCGTCGCGGTAGCCATCGTGAAAGCAGCTAAAGTTGGGCAAGTCGGGGACGTCCTCCATCAGGCTCCTAACCCTCTCGGCGAACTGCGCCCGGCCAACCTCGCCGGATTCCATCAACCGTGCTTCGATCTTTTGGGAAATCCCGAGCAGCACCTTAATAAGCAAGGCGACATCACTGCGCGTGTTATTAATATTGCTCTGCAGCAACACGCTGTTGCGCGAGGTCTTATTGAGTTGGATGTTATAGCGTGACGCCAGTAGGTTCTTGAACTCGGTGCCGTCGTACCCCGCGGTGCCGCACACCAGCGTGAGGCGCGTAGGGTCCAGGCAGAACTCGTCATCCTTAAGCGCCTTCGCCGCAGTGAGCCAGTTCATGCCGACAGCCAGATAGTCGGTAAAACCCGAACCGCGAAACTCGGCGGGAATCATCTTATCGGCCCCGAGGACGCTGAAGTACCGAGAGATCAGGGGATGATCCGCGACTTCGCGGCGGATGGCCAGGGCGACCTCGATGGCACGCATGACCAGCTCGTAACCCTCGAGCTCCATCTGGCGGCGGGCGATATCCAATGATGCGATGATCTGCGCGTTGGGCGAGGTCGACGCGTGGATGAAGACGGCCTCGTGGAACGCGGAAGCGTGGTGCTCGTAGTCTTCGTCGCGTACGGCGACAATGGACCCCTGCCGAAGACTCGACATCGACTTGTGCACCGAGTCTGTCTCGTAGACGCGTAGCCGCATGGTCCGGGGATTGGGCACCAAGACCCGGTCCAGCAGCCGCGGGTCCTCAGGATCCAGGTCTTCGCCGAGTTCACGACACTGGGCCTCCCAGGCCGCCAGCGCCGCCGGCTCGGCTCTCCACGCCTGCAACGCTGCCGCGGCGCCCATGGCGGTTCGCATGCGCAGGAAGGGAGACCAGCGCGCGAACCCGAACCACGCCTCATCCCACAGGAAGATCAGGTCCGGCTTGATGGCCAGGCATTCGGCCATGACACGCCGAGTGTTGTAGATGTGTCCATCGAAGGTGCAGTTGGTCAGGGTGAGCATGGCGACCTTATCCAGGCGCCCCGCCGCCTTCAAATCCAGCAAGGCCTTCTTGACCGTGCGCAGCGGCACCGCTCCATACATAGAGTATTCCGTCATCGGAAAGGCCTCCACGTACCGCGGTTGTGCGCCGGACAGAACCATCCCGTAGTGGTGCGATTTGTGGCAGTTTCGATCCACGATCACGATATCGCCCGGCTTGGTCACCGCCTGATAGACCATTTTGTTCGACGTGGAGGTGCCGTTGGTCACGAAGAACACGCGGTCCGCGCCGACTGCCCGCGCGAACAACTCTTGGGCGAGCTTGATATTGCCCGTGGGTTCCAGCATGCTGTCCAGGCCGCCTGTCGTGGCGGACGTTTCCGCCAAGAACAGGTTGAGCCCATAGAATTCGCCAAAGTCGCGAATCCAGTTTGACTTGATGATGGACTTGCCGCGCGCGATCGGCAGCGCATGGAAGGTGCTGATGGGCTTGGCGGCATACTGCTTGAGATTGTCGAAATGTGGCGTGGACTGCCGCTCGCGCACCCCTTCCAGGATGTTCAGGTGCACCTCCATGGGTTCCTCGACCTCGTAGAACACCCGCCGTATCGAGGATGCGCCGGGGTCACCCGCCAATTGCTCGACCTTCCTGTCGGTGAGTAGATAGAGGTCCAACTCAGGCCGAATATTGGCGATGAGGCGGGCCAGTTCCACGCCGATCTCGCGCGGCACGTCCGTCGTGGTGTCCAGGTGTTGATAAACGCTCAGGAACCCCCGCAGCAGCGACGCATCGTGCCGCGAGGGAATCGGAATGCCGTCATAAATAACTACGGCCTCGAGCTTGCCATTGAGAATGGTCGCCAGCAGCGCGTCCTCGACGCTGCCCACGATGACGGGCTCGTAGATCAAGATGTCGTCGTGCCGCCGCAGTTCGCGTATCTCGCGGGATATCGCGGCGGCGCGGGCTGGCGGCGCAGGGCTAACAAACAGCGCCTCGAAGTACGGCCGTCGCGCAAGGCTTCCCGCCATGCCGGGCGGCGTGCGGTCAGGGCTGGCCGCAGACGATTCCTCCGCAGCTTGCCACTCGCCGTCGTCGTAGCGGTAGCTGCCCGACAGTAAAGCGTTGCTCATGCGCAGGACCAGCCGCGCGGTTCCCATCGCATCCCCTTCGGCGATCCGGTCGTCCAGCGTGCGGAGTAACTG
>NZ_JBHFII010000020.1:22175-39395 GCF_057334215.1 Achromobacter maghribensis
GGAGTAACTGCACGCCGGGGTACGCAAAATAGCACTCCATCGACTGCAGATCGTTTAAGGCATCCTTCACGTGCTCGGCGCCGGCCGAGCACGTGCCGCCACGTACCTCCGCCGCCCAGGTTTGCGCCCTGGCATTCAACTCGCGCCAGCGATCCTGTCGCGCCGCCGAAATAGAAAACAGATGGTCGAGCGGTTGGCTATCTTGGGTATCCTCGGTCATGGCAACCTCCAGAGTGTCGGCGCGAGCCCTGTGGCCGAATAGCCTGGGCCCGCACAATGTCTTTATGAAAGAATCATGATCACCACCATCCCCCAGATCGTCAGCAAGGTATTGCCGACGGCGTAGGTCACCGTGTAGCCCAGCCCCGGCACTTGGCTCTTGGCGGCTTCGCACACCATGCCAAGCGCCGCGGTCGTGGTGCGCGAGCCGGCGCAGATGCCCAGGATCAAGGCCGGATCGAAACGGAAGACGAATTTGGCAATAAACATCCCCAAAATCAACGGCACGGTCGTCGCGAAGATCCCCCACAGGAACAGGCTGATGCCCAATGCTTGAAGCCCGGCGACAAATCCCGGCCCCGCCGAGATGCCCACCACGGCAATGAACACGTTCAACCCCACCGAGTTCATAAACCACAGCGTGGGTTCGGGAATGCGGCCGAAGGTGGGATGGATGGCGCGGAACCAGCCGAACACGATGCCGGCAATCAGCGCGCCGCCCGCGGTCGAAATGGTGAGCGGGATACCGCTGACGTTGATCACAACGGCGCCGATGAGCGCGCCAACGGTGATCGCCAAAGACACGAAAGCAACGTCTGTCACCGTTGTCGGCCGATCGACGTAGCCGAGGTTCTTGGCGGCGGCATTGATGTCTTGGGTCCGACCGACCACCGTAATGACGTCGCCCCGGAACAGTTCGGTCTTGGGCAGGATGGGAATCACCGTCTCGGTGGGACCGCGGCGGATCTTCTTCAGGAACACACCCCGCGCCCCCGGCCAACGGGCCAGTTCCTCCAGCGGCTTCCCATCCACCTTTTTGTTCGAGATGTAGATGTCGACGCCCTCGGTCTTGACGTTAAGAAGTTCGGCGTCTTCGACTTCGCGCCCGCTGGGCCCCAGGCGCTCGATCATCTGGTTTCGCTTGCCGCCGATCGCGACCACATCCCCGGGCTCGATCACGGTCTCCTGGTCCACCTCGATAATGTTCCCGCCTCGCCGGATCCTCTCGACGAAAGCGCGATATCCAGCCTGGGTTCCCGCCTCGATCTCCCCTACCGTCTTGCCGATGAAGGGACTGTTCTCAGCAACAGAATAGGCCCGCACCTCAAAGTCATACCACTGGGTCGCGTCTGCCGCTCCCTGCCCCGCGCCCAGCTTCTGCTCGTACGCTTTGCATGCCGCAATGAGGTCGATTCCCAACAGCTTGGGGCCGATTTGCGCCAGGATGATCGCCGAACCTACGGTGCCGAAGATGTACGTAACGGCGTAGGCGATCGGCATGGCGTCCAGAAGCGCCTGTGCTTCCTCGGGGGTTCGCCCGAGGCGGTTTATCGCATCGGTCGCAAGGCCCATGGAAGCCGAGATGGTCTGCGACCCGGCTAAGAGGCCGGCCGCGGATCCCAGGTCGTATCCCGCGAGCATCGCCGCAATGACAGCGGCCCCCAACGACAGCAGCGCCATGACCACCGCGAAGATCGCCTGCGGCAGCCCATCCTTTGCGATACCGCGCACGAACTGCGGCCCCACGCCGTAGCCCACCGCAAAAAGGAACATCAGGAAGAAAACCGACTTCACGTTGGGAGATATCTTGACCCCCAAGATGCCGATGACGATCGCGACCAGCAGGGTCGACGTCACGGCTCCGAGGCTGAATCCCTTAAAGCTCTTCCCGCCTATCCAGTAACCGATGCCCAGCGCCAGGAAGATGGCGATTTCGGGATAGGCTTTCAACGTAGCAACGAACCAGTTCATGACCCTCTCCTTCACGGTACCGTGGTGAAAAACTACGTGCCATGCAGGCCGGAAGGTTTCTAGCCGGTTTTCGCCGCCGCGCCACGCTGTTGCCGATAGCGCTCAAGGTACTCGTCCCGCAGGTTGCGCACGCACTGACCGATCTTCACGTAGTCTTGCTCGTTCAGATTGGCGAGCGACACGCGGCCGGATGGGTGCAGCGTCCCGAAGCCCTTGCCGGGCAGCAGCACAACCCCCGCCTCTTCCGCCAGCCTGAATAGCAACTCGTGCGGCTTGATGGAGGCCAGCAGCCATTTAACGAAGTCCGGGCCGACCTGCCGGCTCATCTGTTCTACGTCCAACAGCGTGTAGTAATCGACCACATTCTCGTCCACGTCGCTCGGTGAAACCCCCATGCCCCGATAGAGCGCCGCCTTGCGCCCGCGGATCAGCCGCTTCATGGCGTCCTTGTAACTTTCGGCAGTGTCCATGAGTGAAAACAGCGAGAACAGCACCATCTGCACCTGCTGCGGGGTGGAGAGACCCGCGGTGTGGTTGAGCGCCACGGTACGGCTGTCGGCCACGATGCGGTCGATGAAAGGCAGCTTCTCTGGCTCGGTGGTAATGGACGCGTAACGCTGGTTCAAGGCGTCCCGCTCTTCCTGCGGCAGTTGCGCGATCTTCTCGTCGAAGACGTTGGACTTATCCGCTGCGATCACGCCCAGACGCCAACCCGTCGCGCCAAAGTACTTGGAGTAGGAGTAGACCAGCAGCGTGTTGCGCGGACACAGGGCGAAGAGTGAAACAAAATTGTCCGCGAAGGTACCGTACACGTCATCCGTCAAGATGATCAGGTCGGGCCGCTCTTTCACGATGCCCGCCAAGTATTGCAGGCTCTTGTCGCTCACCTTGACCGAAGGCGGGTTGCTGGGATTCACCAGGAAGAACGCCTTCACTTTGGGGTCGCGCAGCTTGTCGAGCTCTTCCTCGGGGTATTGCCAGCCATTCGCGGCGTCGGCGTCGATAGCCAGCTCGGTCAGGCCAAACTCCGACAGTTCGGGAATTTCGATGTAAGGGGTGAAGATCGGTTTTCCCAACGCAATGACGTCGCCCGACCTGAGCAGATGATTGATCTTCATCGAGTTGAACAGGTACGTCATGGCCGCCGTGCCGCCTTCGACAGCATATAGGTCGTAATCGCCTGAAAACGGATGTCCGCCTATCATCTCCTTGCGGATGTACTGCTTCACAATCTCTTCCGAAAGCCGCAACATTCGGTCCGGCACCGGATAACTGCAGGCCAGAATACCGGCACACATCTCGTAGAGAAAATCGCCGCCGTCCAGCCCCAATTGATCCCGCACAAAGGACACCGCGCTAGCAAGAAATTTCACGCCGGGGACGTCGGCGTGGCTGCGGGCAAAGAGGTCAAAGCGTTCTTCGATGCCCGCCCGCCGCGGGAAACCGCCCACCCCTTCGGGAAGATAGGAAAACGACCGCTCAGACTCGACCATTGCGAAAAGTCCAAGCTGCCAAAAACCGTGACGGGGTATTGTGGCGAGGAAGTTGGGATTTCCCCGGCCGGCGTTCAGCATCAGCCTGTTGGTTGCGTTTCCTGCCAATTTGATGAGTTCGTCCTTCAGTTCGAACGGCGAAAGACTAGCCAGGTGAGACGTATCGCGCGTGTTCATCGCAGCCTCCGATCATGGATGGAAAACTACTCAGGTACCAAACCGCGATCTAGCGCGATGGACTCACCTCGGAAGCACCCGTGGGAAGGAAGTCGCTACCAACCGTGTTTGGCAATATACATATCAGCAGCGAAGGTCTCGATCACTCAAAAAAGTTAGACCCCGGCTGACCTGCCCCGGTTGCTGGCTCGGTGAAGCGGCTGCCACCAAAGCCGGAACGAAAGAGGAAAAAAGCGCGATTACGGCCACTTTTCGCATCTTCATGGACCACCTCCTATTTGATTGCGATCCTCAACGTCTTCATCGCGTTATGCGGATTGCAGGGCCAGTGTAGAGCGACCAAAATGACTGAAATTGACAATCGTCAACTTCCGTGGCGACGGTACGCGGTGTCCATTTATCCGCCCAGGCCCGCGGGGCCCACAGTGCGGGAGTGACCCAAATTTCTCGTAGCGTTCAGCCACCAAGATGAGCCAAGCCGCGCCAAATGGTAGCGACCAAGAAAAAAGCGATGCTTCCGCATATGGCCAATCAGTGTTCGAGCCGTTGGTCCGGCGCTGCGGGCGCCGCATACCACTGTTCCGGTGGCACGATCTTAGGCTGATCGGGATCTCCCTCGTAGGCTGGCGTCATGATTTGCACGCCATGCTCGTTGAAAACATCAATGATGTGGCGGTGCAGTTCTGCGTAGATCTTGGCGATTGTCTGCGTGTCGCGAATATAGACATTCAGTTCGTAAGTCACCGCAAAGTCCCCCAGTTTGGTCAGTAGGATGAATGGCTCCGGCTCCGCCAGCACGTCCGCAGTCCGCTCGGCCGCTGTGCGCAGCATCGCTTCGACCTGCCGCCATGGAGCCTGATATCCGATTCCAACCGTGGTGTGGAGAATCAACCCTTTGGTTCCCGCCAGGGAACTGTAGTTCTTCACATCACTATTCAAAATCTGGGAATTCGGAATGGTCACTTCCTCGTTCTTGTTCGTTCGTAGATGTGTCACTTGCAGACGGACTGCCACGACTTCGCCCGTCACGTCCCCCACCGTCACACGGTCCCCGACCTTGAATACCCTTCGGTAGGTCATCAGGTAGCCCGCGATAAGATTGGAAATCGCCGTGGACGAACCCAGTGACACTACGAGACCGATGAAGATCGAGATGCCCTTGAAGGCTGCGGTTTCGGAGCCAGGAATGTAGGGGTAGGCGACGATGACGGCGAACGCCACGATCAACGCCCGGACCAGCTTGTATGTCGGGATAGCCCAGTCAGGTTCGAATTGCGCGAACGCCACACGTTTCTCTTCCACCGCGACGAAGAACTTCCGGGTCCGAGCCAAGATAAAGCGGGTCAGGTAATAGATGATGACCAGGACCAGAACGTCCGGAACGATCGCCGCGACGGCCTTTCCCAATCTCTGGACCGTGCCAGCCGCCAGATTGAACAGATCATTGGAAACAGAGCGCGTCCAGGGAAAGAGCGCCAGCACGTACTGCAGGTATGCATACAACGACAAGACAATGGTCGCGATGCCGATCGCCCGCACCACGCCGTGCAAGGCCCTCCAGATGGTATCCGAGCGCAGCACTTCGAATGATTGGATGTCGACAGCGTGAACGCGGCTCTTCAGAAGCCCGGAGACCGCCTTATCGAGCCACCGATTGAGCATAAGCAGAACGGCGATCCCTATTGCCATCAAGGCCGTGGCGCCGGCGCCATGAAGCCCCGCCTTTAACAGCGCGTCGGATCTCCGCGCCTGCCGGAATTCGTCAATGGCCTGTTGAATGCGAACCAGGTGCAACGTCGCAAGATTGTCTCGGCTGGTCTGCTCAAGCTGGGCGTCAGCATCCGTCACGATCATCAATGCAGTCTTTCCCGCCAGGATAATGGTGCCGTTTTCAACGGCTTCTACCGCTAGCGCGGAACTGGGGAACGAGGGGTCGGACGCGACGTCCTCGATTCTTCGTTTGATTGCCTCGGCGCGCTTCCCGGCGGGAAAAGATGACAGCCCACGCACTTTGAACAATACCTGTCCGTCGATCTCGACCGGTGCGGTTTCAAGCGCCAATTCAAAAGAAGCGGACGCATCCGGACGGGTCTCACCGGCCGCGGCGGAAAATGATGGGGCCGGCATCAGACACAGCGACACAAGCACCGAGAACCAGAGTTTGATAACCATTTTTTCCTCCCTTGCCCGCGCTAACGCCGAAGCCAACGCCGCCACACCGACACAGCGTGCGCCTTGGCACAGCATCGATGTTGACTCCCGTCAATAATTTGCGTCTCTAGACGGTGCGCCCATTCGATCTGGCTCAATAGAATGAGCTATACCGTCAGACATAGGCATGCGACGACCGAGGAGGCAGCTCCCATGATCAAGATGAAGACAGTCCCACCTAGTCGGTACGTCAAGCTTATAAATTGCCTCAATGGGGAGGCCAATGCAGGTGGCAACGGATCGCTCGTCACCTTTACGGTCAGCGGGATGAACCTGGGGCAGCGCACGCACCTCAGCATTCCTCGCGAAGCACTGTTTTCGTCGGCATCATCGATTATCGAACTTCGGCGAAGAGGAATATTCTGCTTTCCTATTCTTGCTCCGCTTGAAGAACGTCCAGTACCTCCGGCATAGCAGGTGGGCAGCGCATGTATCGCGCAGGCCAGACTCGATCGCAATCTGGAGGTTGGCGAGGAATTGCAATGCTCATACTCGCGTCCGCCTGCCACGACCGGCCAGGCGCATCCGAGTTGAGCCTTGCGCTCGTCCTTTCACGAGGAGCTCAACGCCATGGTTTTCTTCAGCGATTTGCTACAGCGTTATCCCGAGCTAGCCGTTTTCCTTGCAATCGGATTGGGCTATTGGGTGGGAGGGTTCCAGATCCGCGGCGTGGGCTTCGGGCCGGTAACCGGCTCATTGCTTGCTGGCCTGCTAATCGGTTACCTCGTTCCTGTTCCGGTATCGGACACGGCAAAGCAGGTGCTGTTCCTTATGTTCATGTTCGGAATCGGATACTCAGTGGGGCCTAGCTTTTTTAGAGGGATGAAAGATGGCGGGTGGCGGTGGGCGGTGCTTGGCGTTGTCGTTCCAGTTGCCGGGCTGGTTACGGCATGGGGACTGGCGACCTTGCTAAAGCTCGAGATCGGCTATGCGGTGGGCCTGATTTCCGGCGGGTTGACGGAGTCCCCGGTGATCGGGACAGGCAGCGAAGCGATCCGACACTTGCCCATCAGCGTGGACGAACAGAACCGTCTTATCGGCCAAATCGCGGTAGCCGACGCGCTGTGCTACATCTTCGGTACGTTCGGGGTGATCTGGTTCTGCTCAAGCTTGGGGCCAAAGCTGTTGGGCGTTGACCTGAAGGCTGAAGGCGCCAGGCTTGATTCGGTCTATGGAATACAGCGGGAAAAAGTCGGCGTAACCTCAGCATGGCGCAGGTTCGACCTGCGCGCGTATCGATTACAGCCCGACCACCCCGTCGCAAGCCGATCGGTCGCGGAAGCCGAATCGCTATATGCTCCGGAACGCTTGTTTATAGAGCGTATCAGGCGTGGTGGAAAAGTGCTGTTGCCAACGCCAGCGACCCTTTTGCTTGCGGGCGATGTCATCGCTGTCTCTGGCAGAAGCGAAGTGATACTCAAGCTCCTGGATCATAACGCTGCTGAGGAAGCGGATCGCGAGCTGCTCGACATTCCAAGCGCAATTTTTGACGTCGTTCTGTCCAATGCAGATTTTTTTGGGAAAACGCTCGCGGAAATTGCAGCACGAGCCGAAGAAGTGCGTGGCGTATTCCTGCGCAACATCCAACGGGCTGGTGAAAAAATCCCTATAGGTGCTGGCACCGCACTCCAACGTGGCGACGTGCTGACTATCGTAGGACTAGAACCCTCCGTTAACCGGGTAGCGGCCCGTATCGGCCGCGTGGTGCGGGAAATGGATTCCACGGACTTTGTCGCATTGGGCTTTGGAATATTCTTGGGTGCCCTGGTGGGAACGTCGCTCGTACTGCCTATTGGCGGCATGCATATCGCCATTGGAAGCAGTGTCGGGACATTGGTTCTAGGGCTCCTTGTGGGCTGGCGGAATTCCGGAAAGCCCTTGTTCGGTCGCATATCACACGGGTCCCTGGAGTTCATGAAGTCTATTGGGCTGGCCGGGTTTGTTGCCATGATCGGGCTGAAGGCAGGTCCGCTTTTCATGGACGCCCTTCAAGAAGTCGGCCTGACGATCTTCCTAGCGGGGATCGTCGTAACAATGGTTCCACTTTTCGTTGGATTACTGGTGGGCCGATACCTGCTGAATCTTGAGCCGCTGTTGTTGCTAGGCGCACTGGCCGGGGTGCAAACCATGACTGCTGGCCTTGCCGCGGTTCAGGATAAGTCCGAGAGCCCTGTCGCTGTGATCGGCTACTCTGGCACAGTGGCGTTCGGGCATATTCTGATCACGACATGGGGAACGGTAATCGTCTGGCTACTGTACTGAAGTGTTTTTCCTCGCTCAGGGCGTCAAGATGCTCGGCCCCAACGATGGCCCGCAACCATAACGCTACTTTCTGCTGGCCTGATTCCCTTGGGTCTTCATGCTTCGGTTTCATAGACCAGGCCGTACCTCCCACGGCTTCGCTTGATTCGCGCGAAGCCAAGTTCCCCCAAGTGCATACCGGCAATCAAAAGCCCCTCTGAACTGACCAGGTCCAGAAGCTTCGATCGTGTCGCAGCAGCAAGGGAAGGATCCTGGTCAAACGCAATCGACACGTCCGGCCGCTCGATCTGGATGTGAGGAAAATGAACAATGTCTCCCCACACGACCAGACTTTGATCACGGGATTCGAAAAGATATCCGGCGTGTCCATCTGTGTGGCCGGGTAGCGGCATCGCCCGGATGCCCGGAAGCACCTCCCCTTCATCGAAAGTACGGAGCGTGTCGCGGTAGCCATCGAACACTTGACGCGCGATCATGAAATTGCCGCGCGCGCGCTCTGCGGCACGGCTTAAATTTCCGTCGTCCTGCCAGAACGCAAGCTCTTGCTGATGAGCAACAAGCTCGGCATTCGGAAAGGTAATGTGTCCGGCTGCGTCCACCAGTCCGCCGACATGATCGGGATGGGCGTGTGTAAGCAGGATGGTGTCGATGTCGGAGGGTTCGACGCCAGCAAGCGATAAATTGGATATCAGGCGGCCGCCCCATTGTTTGATCCCTCCTGCCCCGCCGTCGATGAGAATGGTGCGGCCCGCTCCGCGGACCAGGTAGCAGTTGATGTGCACGGCAGCAGGCTCCTTCTGGCCGGCCTCAATTTGCATTCTGGACGCCTCGCAGGGATCGATATTCGAGAGGAAGTCCAGGTTGGCGGTGAGATAGCCGTCGCTGATAGCAGTGACCGTGAAATCTCCGGCTTGCTGACTGGGAAACGGAATCGTGGACACAACTTTTCTCCTGGGGACTTTTCAATTTCGGGCGTGGATGTTCGGCGCGGCATAACCAAAGCAGCGGATGCGCGCCTTGAGATTCGTGTAACGCGTGATGGCGTCATCCAGGGCATCCATGAACCGGTTCATTACCGGCGGCGTGCGAAACGCCTCAAGGCGATATTGGACTTCCGCAAAGACGGGATGCCCCTGACCATGCCGGACCCCGACATAAATGACATGGATGTTCTCGAGTGCCGCGCCAAGGACGCCCGTACAGAGTTGCACGCAGTCGCCTGAAAGCTCGGCAAGCCTCTCATCCGACGGCATTTGCGCCGACGGAATATAGATCGTGACGTTGGGCATAGCGGACCTCTTTTCCCGGTTCGGTTTACACGGTGCGGGCACTTGTCAGTTGTTCCGTCATGGGCGAATAAAGGTGAATGCCTTCGGACTGGCTCTCGACAAGCGCAGCCTGTCGCCGAGGCAGTTTTGCCAGCCAACGGCGTTCCGGAAACTTCTCCAGTGCGACTGCCCGCATGGCCAGGGGGGTGAGGCCCATCTGAATCAACGGTTCAGCGCCGCTTGCACACAGCGCCAGCAGTTCGTCTTCATTGACCGCCGGCGCAAGGCCGATATCGCAATAGAGATTTCGGTGCCAATCGGTGATGTGCTGCTGCCACCTTGCGAAATTGCCGCCGCCTTTCTGGCGATATTCCTCTCCCGTCAGGACATCCAGGCTATCAATCGTGTGGACAGCCAGGTAGATGGGGCAACCAGGGCTTATCGCCTTGAAGCGCTGCGACGTATGAAAGCCCGTAACGGAGATGAGCGCGGGCAGTTTTTCAGCGCTGTAGAAGTGATTCCATTCGGCTTCGCTGCGGGGATCGGCAAAGCTGCATTCCACGGTATAGATCATCAAAACATCCTTCGTAGGCGGCAAGGCGCTGTCGGCGCCCAAACCCATTTCATTGCAGTTACGTAATGCTAAGCTGCCATTTACCGCGCATATAGCGATATAAAATCATCCTTCAGTGATATTTACTCAAGCTGACTGCAGCGCACCACGATCAAAGAAACTCCATGCGACGCAAGATTCCAAGCAATTCCGCGCTCCTCGCTTTTGAGGCAGCGGCACGACATGGCAGCTTCGCCCGCGCGGCGGAGGAACTGGCGCTGACCGAAGGGGCGATCAGTCGTCAGATTGGTCGTCTGGAAGCGTTTTTGAGCGTCGCGCTCTTTGAGCGCGTCGGGAATCGGGTACGGCTTGCGCCCAATGGCATGCGATACGCGGTGCAGGTCCGCGAAATTCTTGATCGGCTAGAGCGCGATAGCCTTTATTTGATGGGGCAGCCCGTTGAAGGCGGAACCCTTGATATCGCCGCCATTCCCACCTTCGCGACGCGCTGGCTTATCCCTCGGCTGAAACGCTTTCAAGATGCGCATCCCAACATTACGGTGCACATCGCCGAGCGCATGGAGCCCTTCATTCTTGCCGGTAGCGGCTTTGATGCGGCGATCCACTTCGAGCATCCGGCATGGGCGGGTATGCATTTACATCACCTGCTGGAAGAGGTGCTTGTGCCCGTCTGTAGTCCGGCACTTCTTGCGGACGCCGGTGCCAACGTGTCGCTGGACGAGCTGCCACGCCTTCACAGGCGGCAAAATCCGGATGCGTGGCAGCTTTATGCGCAAGAGGCCGGCATTGTCTTGACCAATTCGGCGGTAGGCGCACGCTACGATCTGCATTCCATGCTGATCGCGGCGGCGGTAGCCGGCTTGGGGGTTGCCTTGGTGCCGCGTCTTTACGTTGAGGCAGAGCTTGAACAAGGACTCCTGGTCGCGCCTTGGCCGGACGGCAAAGCGATCGCCAAGAACTTCTGCCTCGTGCTTCCCGAGCCGATCGAATTGAGTGAAGGGCCATTACGCGCGTTTGCAGAATGGATACTTCACGAAGCGCAGGGTTTGGCGTCTTGACCTTCTACTGATGCCCGGCGCGTAGACCGCGACTTCAGCCCGGCCCGTCGCTAGCGGCGGCCAGTAGAGACACGACGATGTCGCTGATCGGCGTCGGTATGCCGTGAGCCCGGGCGCGGCGCGAGACGACACCGTTTCGGATATCCCATTCGAGTGGCCGGCCGGCTTCGCGGTCCGTCAGGATGGAGGTGCTCAAGTCGGCGGAAGAGGCTTGAAACTTGGCCAGGATTTCCTGCGGCACGTCGTCGCCCAGTCTGGCTCCTTCGGCGCGCGCCACGGCCAGGCATTCTTGCAAGTACGCCAGCGAAAGCTGGGCGATGTCGGGCCGGGCGAACATGCCGGCGCGGCGATGCGTAAGGGCCATCAGGCCGGCCACCGCGTTCTGCAGCAGCTTGCGCCAAGCCACGGACGGAAAATCCGCCGTGATCTCCACGGCGCACCGAGTCCCCGAAAGCGCCTCTGCCACCACGCGGGATGCCGGCACGTCGGGCAGACTCAGGCGCGCATCCCCCCGCAAGCGTACCGAGCCGTCGGCCTGCGCTTGCGCAGGAAACCACACGACGGCCGGGACGATCCGCGCAGGCGGAGCGTGCATCGCGACCCTTTCCATCTGCTCGACGCCATTCTGCAGCACGCACACGACGGTATCGGGACCGCACAAGGCCGCAAGCCATCCTGATGCCGTTTCAGTCTGGGTCGCCTTGACCGCCAGGAAAACGAGTCCCATCTTGCGACCGATCTGGCCGGGATCCGTCCGCACGGGTCCCGGAACGACGACGTGCCGATCGCCATCCTGCAGTGTCAGCTGGTCGCGGGGCGTGCGGCCACACAAAAGGGGGGGCCGGCCGAATTCGTGAAGTGCGGCCGCCACCGTGGTGCCGATGGCGCCCGGGCCGACGATGGCGATGGCGGTATCTGTTGCGGTACTCATGGGTTGGATTCCTTCCTGGCTCGCGCGGCCAAAACGTAGTCTGACACCTTAAGATGTTAAGCCGAAGCGGTCTATCGCTAGACCGGATATGAGGAAACCCGGGCAGTGATCGCCAACATCCATTGAAGGTAGATACCAGACGCCTTCAATATCAATGCCTTAGAGAGATTTAACGGAGATGCGTCATGTTCGATCACATTGGTTTTGGCGTCAGCAATATTGATGAAAGCCAAACGTTTTTTCTCCGCGCGCTAGGCCCGTTGGGCGTCGGCCTTGCCATGGAGGGGCCCGACAGTGTCGGGTTGGGCAGGCAGGGCAAACCTTCACTGTGGCTGTACGCCACGTCCGCCGTGACGCCGCCCTTGCATATCGCCATTTCCGCCCCCACCCGAGCGGACGTGAACGCGTTTTACGAAGCCGCTCTCGCAGCCGGCGGACAGGACAACGGCGCGCCCGGTTTGCGTCCCCATTACCATCCCAACTATTACGCCGCGTTCGTGCGCAGCCCGGATGGGCACAACGTGGAAGCCGTCTGCCACCAGCCGGAAAATTGACGCGCGCACGCCGCCTACGCCGGCAGTGGCCCATGACGCGGCGTGCCCTTGCAGCTTGATTTACCGGTGCGTTGCAAAAAGCGGCCGCTGCTTGCGCCTCTGCGCGGCATCGCGCTATCGCGATCCCCCTGAGGGGCGGTCTTTCCGGTCAGCGTTCGCCGCGCGCTGTTCCGCTGATCCGCCCCGCACATGGGGACCGTTGCGGCTCTCCAATTCCTCCTCGGCTTCCCGCTGCTGCGACGCCTGGGACGCATGGCCGCTCCCGCCGCCGCTGTGTGCGGCGGCCGGTTTCCCCGGGTTGCCGTCTTCTCTGTCCCTATCCAGCGCACCGCCACCATGTCCTGCCGCGCGCCGCCCTGAATGCGGGTGCTCGTAGTCTTGTGTTGATTTGGGCATGTCGTTCTCCTGAGTGTGCTCGCTGACTTGTCCTTGCCATCAGGGCATGACGTGCGCGCCCCTGGCAACTGGCCGGGCAGCAAACGACGTGCCCCGGCCGCATGGAGCGCGGTCGGCACGGCCTTTGCTGAGGAACAACCGGCAGCGGGAAGCCACCGCTTGCGTTATGGACGGCCGTCATGCACGAACACCAGGACCTGCGTGAAAATATGGTGCAGCGCCAGCTTATCGCCCGCGGCCTGCATGACCCTGCCGTGCTGGCCGCCATGCGCGAGGTGCCGCGCCACGCGTTCGTGCCAGATGACACGCGGGCGCTGGCCTACGACGATAGCGCGCTGGCTATCGGTTGCGGACAGACCATATCCCAGCCCTACATCGTGGCGCTGATGTTGCAATCCGCGGCGCTTCAGCCGGGCGACCAGGCGCTGGAAATCGGCACCGGATCCGGCTATGCCGCAGCGGTGATGGCGCGGATTGTCCGCGTGGTCCACACCGTGGAACGGCATGAACATCTTGCACGTGAGGCGCGCGAACGGCTGCAACAGCTTGGCTACGACAATGTCGTGGTCCACACTGGCGACGGCACCTTGGGGCTACCGTCCTGGGCACCGTTTGATGCCATTGTGGCTGCGGCATCCGGCCCCATCGTGCCTCCGGCCTGGCGGGAACAGCTGGCCATCGGCGGCCGGCTGGTCATGCCCATCGGCGCCTCCGCAGGCGTGCAGCAGCTGATCCGGATTTTGCGTAAGGAAGAGACGGAGTATCGGGAAGCGGCCCTTGGAATGGTGGCATTCGTGCCGCTGATTGGCGAGCAGGCCTGGCAACCAGACGGAGAAAGCGACCATGGGCCAGACGACGATCGATGAATCGATGCTGGCGCAGTTGCGGGCTGCCGCGCAGCCGTGGACGGATGCGGACGACCCCGAGTTCCTGCGCCAGTTCGACCGGTACGCCAACGCGCGTGTCGTGCTGCTGGGAGAAGCCAGCCACGGCACCTCGGACTTTTACCGTGCACGGGCCGCCATCACCCGCCATCTAATCCGCGAACATGGTTTCAACATCGTGGCGGTGGAGGCCGACTGGCCGGACGCCGCGGCGGTGGACCGGCTGATAGGCGGCCACGGCTCGGTCGACGCCCCCTATCCGGCCTTCGAACGCTTTCCCACGTGGATGTGGCGCAATACCGATGTGGCGGATTTCGTGCGGTGGCTGGCCGAACACAACGCCCGCCAACCGCCCACGCGGCAAACCCGTTTCTACGGGCTGGACATCTACAGCATGGCGCAGTCCATGGCGGCCGTGCTGGCCTATCTGGACAATGTCGACCACGAGGCGGCGGGCATCGCCCGTCAGCGCTACGGCTGCCTGGACCCTTGGCGGCAAGACCCGGCCGCTTATGGCATGGCCGTGTTGACGCGCCGGCACGAAGACTGCGAGCAAGCCGTCATGGCCCAACTACGGGAGTTGCTGGAAAAGCGCCTGGACTATGCCGGACGCGATGGTGAGCGATTTTTTGATGCGGCCCAGAACGCTCGGCTGGTCGCCTCGGCGGAGCGTTATTACCGCGCCATGTACTACGGGTCGGCGCAGAGCTGGAATCTGCGCGACACACACATGTTCGAGACACTGGAAAACGCGCTACGCGTCCACGGCCCGGCCGCGCGGGCCATCGTCTGGGCGCACAACTCTCACATCGGCATCGCGGCAGGCACCGAGATGGGACAGGAGCGCGGAGAAATCAATATCGGCCAGCTATGCCGCGAACGCTTCGGCGATGCGGCCATTGCGGTCGGCATGGGAACGCACTGCGGCACCGTGGCAGCCGCCAGCGAATGGGACGGCGCCATGGAGGTAAAAAAGGTCCAGCCATCGCTTGCGCAAAGCTACGAATTTCAGATGCACCAAACGGGCATCCCGCGATTCATGCTGGATTTGCGCGATGCGGACGAAGGTTTGCGTCAACGCCTGGAGACGCCTCGGCTGGAACGCTTCATCGGGGTCATCTATCGCCCTGAAACCGAACGGCAAAGTCATTACGCAAAAGCGTCATTGCCCCAGCAGTTCGACGCGTACCTGTGGATAGACCAGACGCACGCCGTCGAGCCCCTGCCCGGGCCGCAGGGCGCTGGCACGCCAGAGACATGGCCTTTCGGCTTATAAGATACAAGGTGTCAGAAATAAGCTGTCAGACTGCCATTCGCCCTCTGCGATAATTCGCCCCCGATCACGATCCGTCTTAGATACCATGAACGTAAAGGCACTATGCATCGCTTCGCTAGGCGTTGTGATGCTGACGCAGGTATCTCCATCCTTCGCGCAAAATCTCAATGGCAAGAACCTCTTTACCCAGAGGTGCGCCATGTGCCACGGCGCGGATATCAAAGGGACCGGACCATTGGCCAGGAAAAGCAATCCTCCCACCCCAGACCTGACAACCGCCGCGTTCAAAAAGCGGCTGAGTGATTATCCGGGCGTGATCGTTTCTTCGGTGATACTTCGCCCGAATGGCGACTTGATTCCCAGAACTTTGCGCGAAAACGGCGTAAAGGTACCGCCGCATTCCTGGACGGTTCAGGATTTTCGCGATTTGAACAAATACATGAGCGATGTAATTTCAAAGAGCCGCTAGCTTTACGCCGATCATGAACGTCACTGAACGCCTGAAGACCTGGGCCACGCGGATACGACGGGACGGCATCACCCTGTGGTTCGCCTGCAAGCATCCCCGAACCCCATGGTATGTAAAAGCGCTGGCGTGGTTCGTGGTTGCCTATGCGCTAAGCCCGATCGATCTGATACCCGACTTCATCCCCGTGCTGGGGTACGCGGATGACGTCCTTTTGCTGCCCGCTGCCATTTGGTTGACCATCAAGCTGCTGCCATCCGACGTGCTGTTGGAATGCAGAGGCCAGGCAGAAGCGTGGATGACGGCGAGGAAAGCGAAGCCTCGCAGCTGGGCCGGCGCGGTGCTGATCGTGGCGCTGTGGTTGGCCGTGGGAGTGGCCGCGTGGTGGTTGCTCAGCGAGCGCCGCTGACACACCGGCAAGGTTCGCCCCGATCCCACGCTTGCCCGGAGAAATCCGGGCCCCTCATTCAGGCGATAAACGCGCCAGAACGTCAGCCCGGCAGACGTCCAGAATTTCGTCCGCCAGCGGCGCATCGTCCGGGCAGGACCTTGAGAGCACCAGCGCGCCAACGGCCTGCGCCATCAAGGCGATGCGGCGCGCGCGTGCCTCGTTGTCCGCGCCCGCTTCCGGCTGGCCGTCCTGAGGATCCGGGCGCGACAACTGAGCCTCGATACCCGCCGCGAAAGCCGCTTTTACCGATTCCGGCTGACGCGAGGCATCGGCGCATAGCGCCGCCATCGTGCAGCCATCGCCAGGCGTATCCCTGTGTTGCCGAGAGAGGTAGTACGTCAGGAAACCCGCCAGGTCCATGCCGGCTGCGACCTCGGCGGACTGCGCCAGACCGCAGCTTGCCGCCTCCGCCATCAGGTTGGTCTTGGAGCCGAAATGCTTGTAGAAGCCGCCGTGGGTAAAGCCGGCGGCTGCCATCAGGTCAGCCACGCCCACGCCATCGTAGCCCCGCTCCCGGAACAGGGAGGCGGCGGTTTCCACGATATGCGCGCGGTTTGCCTGCGCTTGTGCCTTGGAGACTTTCATACCTTAAGTCGCTTGACGTCCAACGATGGAACAGCCGCACTATACCATGGATAGATGATATTCATCATCAAACCATTGACAGCTTAGATTACGGCCATCATCATTGAGCCTTACCGACTGAATCCTGCGCAATCGCTGCGTCCCCTCCACGTTCCCTCACGCCACCGACATGTCCCATACGACACTCTTCCAGCCCTACGCCCTTGGCCCCCTTACCCTTGCCAACCGCATCGTCATGGCGCCGCTGACACGCAACCGTGCCGACGCCGGCCTGGTACCCAGCGCCCTGGCCGCCACCTATTACGCTCAGCGCGCCTCGGCTGGCCTGATCATCTCCGAGGCCACCCAGATCTCGGCCCAGGCCCAGGGCTACCAGGACACGCCGGGCCTGTACACGCAGGACCAGATCAAAGGTTGGCGCAGCGTCACCGACGCCGTCCACGCACAGGGCGGGCGCATCTTCGTGCAGTTGTGGCACGTTGGCCGCATCTCGCACGTTGACCTGCAACCGGGCGGCGCCGCGCCGGTGTCCGCGTCGGCAATCCGCGCCCAGGCCAAGACCTTCGTCCACAATGGTTTTGTCGAAGTTTCTGAACCGCGCGCGCTGAACATCGACGAGCTTCCAGGCATCGTGAACGATTTCCGGCAGGCCGCCCCCCACCC